>JBBQDC010000001.1:0-54767 GCA_038319305.1 Actinomycetales bacterium
GTCCGCCGTCCGGACGAACCGGTCGCCGCTCCAAGCGGGGACACCGCTCACGATGTCGAGCCACACGTCGTCGCGGTCCTCGTGCCGCAGCCTCGTCACGCCGGTCACCGGGTCGACGTCGAGTATCCCACGAGATCGCGGTCACGGATGACCGGGGTCGCCGCTGTTCGACGATCCGGATCACCAATCTGATCAAGGAACTGCCGAATCGAGCCCAGATATAGAAACGGCCGGGCGGACCACCCAGGAGGGTGCTCCGTCCGGCCGTCAAAGTCTGAGCCGCTGCTGGTGTCTCGCGCTGTTATTTTTTGGCGCTGAGCTGTTCGATGATCGCCTGGGCGACGTCGTGCATGGTGAGCCGGCGGTCCATGGATGCCTTCTGGATCCAGCGGAACGCCTCCGGCTCGCTGAGCCCCATTTTCTCGTTGAGCAGGCCCTTGGCCCGGTCGACGAGCTTGCGGGTCTCGAAGCGCTCGACGAGGTCGGCCACCTCGGCTTCGAGGGTGATGATCTGGCTGTAGCGCGAGAGGGCGATCTCGATCGCGGGCAGTAGGTCGTTCGGGGTGAACGGCTTGACCACGTACGCCAGCGCGCCGGCCTCAGTGGCTCGCTCGACCAGTTCTTTCTGGCTGAACGCGGTCAGCAGAACGACGGGGGCGATGTGCGCCTTGGTGATGCGCTCGGCCGCGGAGATGCCGTCGAGGTGGGGCATCTTCACGTCCATGATGACCAGGTCGGGCCGAAGCTCGGTGGCTAGGGCGACGGCGGTTTCTCCGTCGCCGGCTTCACCCACCACCTCGAACCCGGCGTCACGGAGGATTTCGACGATGTCGAGGCGGATGAGGGACTCATCCTCGGCAACGACAACGCGGCGAGGAGGTACTGGGGTGGAGTCTTGGTCGGTCACGGGGGAAAGCCTACGGTATTCTGATGCAGGTGTTGTGAGCCGGTGTGGCGGAATGGCAGACGCGGAGCACTCAAAATGCTTTGTTCGCAAGGACGTGTGGGTTCGAGTCCCACCACCGGTACCAACACCTCAGCCTGAAATCTCTCTTCCACGGGGCATTTTGCCTCGTCCGCCTGACTCAGTCGTGAGCAGGTCGAGCGGCATTGCCGCGCTGCATGTCTTCTTCCAGGAGAGCGGTGATCGATCGTAGCGTCTCCGGGGACACATCCCCGAGGGTGCGAGCCGCGAAATTGACGACGCGCTGGGCACGCAGGCTCTTCACGAACGCCAACTGGGAGTCGACACGTTCCGGGAGGTCGCCGTCAGAACCCAGCAGATACTCGGGTGGGATGCGGAAGAACTCACCGATGCCCGTGAGCAGGTCGACATCGGTCACGAGAGGTCCGTCCCCGGTGATCATGTAGGCCCACCGGGCGCGGGAGAGCGACAGGCCCCTCGCCTGGAGCCCCGCGGCGATCTGCTTGTAGGTGTGCGGCGTATTGCCCTCGGCAACAACGACGTCGAGCAGGAGGTTGAGCTTGCGCGCCAGTTCGCGCTGCGGGCTGATCCGTTCGTCCTGTGGGACGACTGTTCCGTCGATGACTCCGGGATCAATCATGGTGTCAAGTCCTGTCGAGTGTCGCTGAGCCGGCGAGGGTGGCGGCGGGAGGTGACGTGATGGGTTTCGCCCGAACATGGTCCTCGGCGGCGTTGATCAGCATCCGTTCGGATGCAGTCACGTTCTGGGCGGGATCGAGGAGCAGGCTGTCCCGAATCTCGACGTATCGCCGGTACAGGTGGGCACCAGGATTTCTGACGAGGAGGAGCCCCAGGTGGGAAAGGTCACGCTCGATGCTGAGCTCTGGGAACCCAGCCAGCAGGCGCTCCCACAGCGGGGTGATGCGCCAGAGCAGCACCCGGTCGCGAGCAGACTTCCGGGTGATCTGGATGGCGTCGGCCCCGGCCGTCAGGCCCAGCCCGACGGCGAGGCTGATCGGTGCCGCGAACAGGGAGAACTGGTACAGGGAGAGAAGCCACCCTTGGAAGGCGAATCCACCGAAGATGACCGACACAGCCGCGCTGGCCAGGCTGATAATCGTGTAGACGAGAATCCAGAAGCATCCGAACACCACAGCGCCCAGAGCGACCCGGGTGACAGTACGGCGCTGGGTGCGCCGGTCCCTCAGACAGGCCGAGGCCACCGAGACGGAGAAGAACGCGATCGCCAGCCAGGTGGTGGCGGCGTATAGCGCATAGTCAGCACGGGAGAGGAACGGCAGACGGATGTCGTCGCTCAGGTGCCAGTCACCGCCGAAGAACAGGAGAGCCTGTACGAGAATGATCGCACCGGCAACCAGAGCGGTCACCTTCCGCCGCCGGGGTGTGAGGCCGCGCGGCGAGATCGCTTCCTGCACAAGGTTGCTCACGAGTGCCACGGAAACAATGGCGGTCGCGTGAAACAGGAAGTACGTGACGTGAACTCCGCCGAGCAGGGGATCGATGCGGTAATACACGAGATCCGGTTGCAGAGTCAGGGTCGTTGCGAGGGCGGTGAGCACCCAGAACAGTGATCGACGATGCCCTCGAACGAAGAAGGGAACACAGAACGCAACGGCGACCCAGAGGGCACCCGACACTGAGAGCAGGATGATCTGCACTACAGCACCCGGCCGAAACCGTTGCGGGGACCGCTGGCTGCGTCGGCGTTGTCGTTCAGCATGATCAGGGCCAGCTGATCACCGATAGCTTCGGCCAGGGCCTCCTGCTCGTCAGTGAAGTTGCTGCGAGACAGCGCGTAGGCGATCGAGTCCAGCGGGATGAGAGGCGCAAGCAACGCCACCCGCTCCACCGGTACGAGCACTTTCTCGTGCCTCAGGATCATGTGTCCGAATTCGTGGTTGATGAACTGTTGGCGGTGAACGGCGGAGTCCGTCGGCGCGTGATGGATGCGCTCGAAGTTCTCCCCCGCGACCTCGATCCACAATCCGCAGACCCCGGCGTCGAGCAGTCGCGAACTGGCCGCGCGAATCACGATCGGCCTTCCACGCAGCCCTTCCATGTGGCGGTGCAGCTTCTCGGCGGTCAACGGACGCGGTAGTCCGAGGGCAGCCACCAGAGAACGCGCCCGCTCCGTGCGTGCTTCGTAGTTCACGGACTGCTCCCGTTCCTGCGCCGCCGGCCTCCTGAGGCCTGATCGGTGATATTAGACATGTCCAACAGATGCTAACGTGATCATTGGTTGGACATGTCTACGCTAGCGGGTCGGGGGACCTGCGCGCGCCACGGGCCGTCCAGTCACGCTCCGTCGTGGAGTTCACGCGCACAACCTCATGGGCGACACCGAAGGGGAACAGGGTGTCGCCCGGAGGCGGTGGGTCGGAGATATGCGACGCTGAGACCTGCAGCACGAGAAAGCCCCGCCACCCGAAACCGGGCGGCGGGGCTTTTTCGATTCAGCCGGCGCTACTTCTTCGCGTAGGCCGGGTGCACCTCATTGTGGGCATCGCCCACGCAGTGCACACGGATGTCGTTCGTGGAGCCCGCAATTCCGGGAGGGGAACCGCTGATGACGACGACCTTGTCACCGAGCTGGGCCAGACCCTGGCCCAGCAGGATGTCATCTACCTGTCCGAACATGGCATCCGTGTGGGTGACCCGGTCGACGAGGTACGTCTGGATTCCCCAGGTGAGGGCCAGACGACGACGGATGCCGGGCTCCGGGGTGAAGGCCAGCATGGGGATCTTCGACCGCAGACGGGACATCCGTCGGGCCGAGTCACCAGACTCCGTGAAGATGCAGAGAAACTTCGCTTCGACGAACTCGGCAACCTCGATGGCGGCAAGGGTGATCGCGCCACCCTGGGTGCGCGGCTTGTTCGTCAGCGGAGCAATGCGTTCCAGGCCGTGGTCCTCGGTCGACGCCACGATGCGCGCCATCGTCTGGACCGTCACGACGGGGTATTCGCCGACACTGGTTTCGCCGCTGAGCATGACCGCATCCGCGCCGTCGAGCACGGCGTTGGCGACGTCAGACGTCTCCGCGCGCGTCGGCACCGGGCTGTGGATCATGGACTCAAGCATCTGTGTCGCCACGATGACCGGCTTCGCCATGCGGCGGGCAAGCTCGACCGCGTGCTTCTGAACGATCGGAACGGCCTCGAGTGGGAGTTCCACGCCCAGGTCTCCACGGGCGACCATGATGGCGTCGAATGCGTCGACGATGCCTTCGAGGTTCTCGACGGCCTGCGGCTTCTCGATCTTCGCGATCACGGGAACGCGACGGCCTTCTTCAGCCATGATCTCGTGCACCCGGGTGATGTCGGCAGCGTCGCGAACGAATGACAGTGCGATCAGGTCCGTGCCGAGGCGGAGACCCCAGCGCAGGTCGGCCTCGTCTTTTTCAGACAGGGCCGGCACGTTGACGGCCACGCCGGGCAGGTTAATGCCTTTGTTGTTTGAAACAGGGCCGGCGACGATGACCTTCGTCGTCACGACGGTACCGTTTGTGACCACGACCTCGACCTTGACCTTGCCATCGTCGATCAGCAGGAAGTCGCCCGGCTTGACGTCCATGGGCAGGCCCTTGTACGTGGTGCCAGAGAGTTCCTTGGTGCCGAGGACTTCTTCTGTGGTGATCTTAAAGATGTCGCCGACGGCCAGTTCGTAAGGGCCGCCTTCGAACTTTCCGAGCCGAATCTTCGGTCCCTGCAGGTCGACCATGACGGCAACGGCGCGGCCGGAATCGTTCGCAGCTTTCCGTACGTTGGCGTAAACGCCCTCGTGGACTTGGTAGTCCCCGTGGCTCAGGTTCATCCGACAAACGTCGACGCCGGCATCGATAAGGGCACGAATTTGATCGTAGCTGGCTGCTGCCGGCCCGAGCGTGGCGACAATTTTGGCGCGTCTCATACTGAAAAATCTCCGGTTTCCGCGCTGTTTTGGCGCATATTCACTGTTGATGGTCGGGAGACCACGGGGTAGTGGATCTCTTGGAATCGAATCACTGGATCAGTGACCAATCAGATTGCGAAGGCGTGATCGGTCGGTTTGACCGGTGCAGGCAGTTGCGTCTCGCCTTCGAGGAATTTGTCGACGGCTGCCGCAGCAGCCCGACCTTCGGCGATCGCCCAGACGATGAGCGACTGGCCACGGCCGGCATCACCAGCGACGAACACGCCTTCGTGGCTGGTCTGGTAATTAACGTCACGTTCGACATTACTCCGCCCATCGACCGGAACGTGCAGCTGGTCGCTCAGCTCGCGCGACTCGGGGCCGGTGAAGCCCATGGCCAGGAGCACCAGGTCCGCGGGGATCTCACGCTCCGTTCCGACCTTGGGGACACGGCGTCCGTCGAGGAATTCGGTCTCGGCCACGCGAATGGCGCGCACCTCACCGACGTCGTTGGCAAGAAACTCCACCGTCGACACCAGGTACTCACGGTTGCCGCCCTCTTCGTGGGCGCTGGACACCTCGAACAGCGTCGGTGAGAGCGGCCAGGGCTGGTGCTCCGGTCGTTCCGCGCCCGGCTGGCGGCCGATGGCGAGGTTGGTGACGGACGCCGCGGCCTGGCGGTGAGCCGTGCCGATGCAGTCCGCGCCGGTGTCGCCGCCGCCGAGTACGACCACGTGCTTACCCTCGGCGGTGATCTGCTGGTTGACCGTGTCGCCGGCGCCAACCTTGTTCTGCTGCACCAGATATTCCATGGCGAAGTGCACGCCGGGAAGGTCGCGGCCGGGGATCGGAAGGTCTCGGGGCACCATGGCCCCCGTGGCGACCACCACGGCGTCATAGCGGGCCCGAAGGTCGTCCCAGGTGATGTCCACGCCGATGGTCACCCCTGCGCGGAAACGTGTGCCCTCGGCAGTCATCTGCCCCAATCGAGTTTCGAGATGCTTCTTCTCCATCTTGAAGTCCGGAATGCCGTAGCGAAGCAGCCCGCCGATGCGGTCATCGCGTTCGAAGACCGCGACCGTGTGCCCGGCCCGGGTGAGCTGCTGGGCGGCTGCGAGGCCCGCCGGGCCCGATCCGACTACGGCGACCGTCTTGCCGGTGAGGCGTCCCGGCGGCTGGGGCTGCACCCATCCGTTGGCAAACGCCTGGTCGATGATGGAGACCTCGACCTGCTTGATGGTGACCGGCGGCTGGCTGATGCCGAGCACGCAGGCCGACTCACAGGGCGCCGGGCAGAGGCGGCCGGTGAACTCGGGGAAGTTGTTGGTCACATGGAGCCGTTCGATGGCCTGGCGACCCTCATCGCGCCAGGTGAGGTCGTTCCACTCCGGGATGATGTTGCCGAGGGGACAACCCTGCTGGCAGAACGGCACACCGCAGTCCATGCAGCGTCCCGCTTGGCGTTTCAACTGCGTGGCGTCGCCCTGCTCATAGACCTCTTTCCAGTCCATGAGACGAACGGACACGGGGCGACGGGGCGGGAGCTCCCGCGCCGGGGTCTTGAGGAATCCCTTCGGATCAGCCATTGGTTGCCTCCAGAATGCGATTCCAGACGACGACGCCATCAGGGTCGAGACCCTCGGTGACGGCGGTCTGCCTGGTTGCCAGCACGGCCGCGTAGTCGCGCGGCAGCACCTTGACGAAAGTGGACATGGTGGTTTCGAAATCGGCCAGCAGCCGGGCCGCCAGGGCAGACTCGGTCTGGTCGTGGTGCTGTTCGAGCAGGTCGCGCACGATCTCGCCGTCCGCGCCGCCAAGCGGCAGGAGGGTGAGTTCGCCCGAGTCGAGGGCCTGCCGGTTGACGTTCTCGGTGCGGAGACCGTAGATGTAGGCGGTTCCGCCGGACATTCCGGCGCCGAGGTTGCGGCCCGTCTCGCCGAGGATGACGGCCAGTCCCCCAGTCATGTACTCGAGGGCGTGGTCGCCGACGCCCTCGACGACGGCGGTGGCGCCGGAGTTGCGCACCAAGAAGCGTTCGCCCACGATGCCTCGAATGAACATGCTGCCCTGGGTCGCGCCGTAGCCGATGACGTTGCCGGCGATCACGTTCTGCTCGGCCGGGAACAGGCTGCCGCGGTCGGGGCGCACGGTGATCTCGCCTCCGGAGAGACCCTTGCCGACGTAGTCGTTGGAGTCACCCTCAAGCCGCAGGATGATGCCGCTCGGCAGGAAGGCGCCGAAGGACTGCCCGGCGCTACCCGTGAGGGTGACGTCGATGGAGCCGGACGGCAGCCCGTTCTCGCCGTGGCGGATGGTGACTTCATGGCCGAGCATGGTGCCGACGGCCCGCTCGGTGTTGCGGATGGGGAGGGTGAGTGAGATCTGACCGCCGTGCTCGAGAACGCTGGCGCTCTGCCGGATCAGTTCGTTGTCGAAGTGGAGTTCGAGCTCGTGTTCCTGCGCCCGAACGGACTGCCGGGGCTCGTCCGCGGAGAAGTCCGGACCGACCAGGATGGGCGACAGGTCAAGCCCGGACGCCTTCCAATGGGTGAGGGCCCCGTTGATATCGAGCACCTCACGGTGGCCGATGGCCTCGTCGAGGCTGCGGAATCCGAGCTCGGCGAGGTACTCACGCACCTCCTGGGCGATGAACTCGAAGAAGTTGACCACATGCTCGGCCTTGCCGGTGAAGCGTTTGCGCAGCTCCGGGTTCTGGGTTGCCACTCCGACGGGGCAGGTGTCCAGGTGGCAGACGCGCATCATGACGCAGCCCTCCACGATCAGCGGTGCTGTGGCGAAGCCGAACTCCTCGGCGCCGAGCAGCGCGCCGATGATGACGTCGCGCCCGGTTTTCAACTGACCGTCGACCTGCAGCACGACACGGTCGCGCATCCCGTTCAGCATCAGGGTCTGCTGGGTTTCGGCCAGGCCGAGCTCCCACGGGGTTCCCGCGTGCTTGAGTGAGTTGAGCGGGCTTGCGCCGGTTCCGCCGTCGTGGCCGGAGATGAGGATAACGTCCGAAAGAGCCTTGGCCACACCGGCGGCAACCGCGCCGATTCCGGACTGACTGACCAGCTTGGTGTGGATGCGCGCAGTCGGGTTCGCCCGCTTCAGGTCGAAGATCAGCTGTTTGAGGTCTTCGATCGAGTAGATGTCGTGGTGCGGGGGCGGCGAGATCAGGCCGACGCCGGCGGTCGCGTGCCGGGTGCGGGCGATCCACGGGTAGACCTTCGTGGGCGGCAGCTGGCCGCCCTCACCGGGCTTGGCGCCCTGCGCCAGCTTGATCTGAATGTCGTCGGCATGGGACAGGTACATGCTGGTGACACCGAACCGGCCAGACGCCACCTGCTTGACCGCGCTGCGTCGTTCCGGGTCGAGCAGGCGGTCGAGGTCTTCACCGCCCTCACCAGTGTTGGACTTGCCGCCGAGGCGGTTCATCGCGATGGCAAGGGTCTCGTGCGCTTCGGCAGAGATCGAGCCATAGCTCATCGCGCCGGTAGCGAAGCGCTTCACGATCGAGGAGACCGGTTCCACTTCGTCCAGCGGCACGGGGTGGCGCTTGCCGGTGGTGAAGGTGAACATACCGCGCAACGTCATCAGGCTCGACGCCTGGTCGTCCACGAGTTTCGTGTATTCACGGAAGATGTCGTAGCGGCGCGTGCGCGTGGAGTGCTGCAACCGGAAAATGGTGTCCGGGTTGAACAGGTGCGGAGCCCCATCACGGCGCCACTGGTACTCGCCGCCGGTGGTGAGGCGTTCGTGCGCGGTCACCGCGGCATCCTCGGGGTAGGCAGCCCGATGCCGGGCCTCGTTCTCGGCCGCAACGACCTCGATGCCGATGCCGCCGAGCTTACTGGTGGTGCCGGTGAAGTACTGGTCGACGAATTCCTGGCTCAGGCCCACGGCCTCGAAGGTCTGCGCGCCGGCATAGGAGGAAACGGTCGAGATGCCCATCTTCGACATGATCTTGAGCACACCCTTGCCCAAGGCCTTAATCACGTTGCGAACGGCCTGTTCGGGCGTTCCATTCGTGATGTAGCCGCTGCGCACGAGGTCCTCACACGTTTCCATTGCGAGGTATGGGTTGACGGCGGATGCGCCGTAGCCGATCAGGAGCGCGACGTGATGTACCTCGCGCACATCGCCGGCCTCGACCACAATTCCGACCTTCATGCGGTTCTCGGTGCGGATCAGGTGGTGGTGTACCGCGGCGATCATCAGCAGCGACGGGATCGGAGCCAGGTCTTTGTTGGAGTCACGATCAGACAGCACGAGGAACATCGCGCCATCGTTGATGGCAGCGTCTGCCTCGGCGCACATCGCCTGGATGCGACCCGCGAGGGCGTCCGGCCCGTCTTCGAACCGGTAGAGCCCGCGGATGGTCGTGGTGATGCGGCTGCCCGGCGCGGTGTCAATGTGCTGAATCTTGGCCAACTCGTCGTTGTCGATCACCGGGAAGTCGAGCACGACCTGCCGGGCATGCTCGGGACCCACCGACAGCAGGTTGCGCTCCGGCCCGAGCCCGAGCTTGAGGGAGGTGACGACTTCCTCGCGGATCGAGTCGAGCGGGGGGTTCGTCACCTGGGCGAACTGCTGCGTGAAGTAGTCGAACAGCAGCCGTGGACGGTCGCTGAGCACGGCAATGGGGGTGTCGGAGCCCATCGCGCCCAATGGTTCCCCGCCGATGCGAGCCATCGGCGCGAGCAGGATCCGCACCTCTTCCTCGGTGTAGCCGAAGGTGCGCTGGCGGCGCACGACGGATGCCGGCGGGTGCACGATGTGCTCTCGGTCTGGCAGGTCCTTGAGATTGATTCGCCCGGAGTCCAGCCAGGTTCCCCACGGTTCGCTCGCCGCGAGGTCTGCCTTGATCTCGTCATCTTCGATAAGTCGGCCGGCGACCGTGTCGACCAGGAACATCTTGCCGGGACGCAGGCGCCCCTTGCGCACGACCCGGCTCGGGTCGATGTCGAGCACGCCGATCTCGCTGGCAAGCACGACGAGGCCGTCGTCGGTGATGAGGTAACGGCCCGGACGCAGGCCGTTGCGGTCGAGGGTGGCGCCGACGAGGGATCCGTCGGTGAACACGATCGCGGCCGGGCCATCCCACGGCTCCATCAGCATGGAGTGGTACTCGTAGAATGCGCGACGCTCGGCGTCGAGGTCGGTCTGGTTCTCCCAGGCCTCCGGCACCATCATCATGACGGCATGCGGGAGGGAACGCCCCGAGAGGCTGAGCAGCTCCACGACCTCATCGAAGGAGGCAGAGTCGCTGCCACCGGGGGTGACGATCGGCAGCAGAGGCGCCAGGTCGCCGAGCAGCTCGGATTCGAGCTGGGATTGGCGAGCCTGCATCCAGTTGCGGTTGCCCTGCACCGTGTTGATCTCGCCGTTGTGGGCGATCATGCGGAACGGCTGCGCGAGCGGCCAGGACGGGAACGTGTTGGTGGAGTAGCGGGAGTGCACCAAGGCGAGCTTCGAGACGAAGCGCGGGTCGGACAGGTCTGGGTAGAACGGTTCCAGCTGGAGGGTCGTCACCATGCCCTTGTAGACCACGGTGCGGCAGGACAAGGAAGCGAAGTAGATCTCAAGCTCGCGTTCGGCGCGCTTTCTCAGCCGCACGGACTGGCGATCCAGCGCGATATCACCGAGAGTGTCGCCGGCCTCGGTCGTACGGGTGCTCTGCACGAACAGCTGTTGGATTGCGGGCATGGCCGCGCGGGCCAGGTTGCCGACCTCGGCGGGGCGCACGGGAACTTCACGCCAGCCGAGGATGACCAGACCCTCTTCGAGGGCGATCCGGTTGATCTGGCGCTTGATACCGCTGCGTGCCGTGGGGTCGGTGGGTAGGAAAACATTGCCGACGGCGTAGCGACCTGCCTCGGGCAGGGTGAAGTCGGTCACCGCCCGCAGGAACTCATCGGGAACCTGGGTGATTATTCCAGCGCCGTCGCCGGTGCCGGCATCCGAGCCGACCGCGCCGCGATGCTCGAGGTTGCGCAGCGCGTCGAGGGCGAGGGTGATGATGTCGTGCCCGGCAGTGCCGCGAAGCGTGGCAACCATGGCGAGGCCACAGGCATCGCGCTCATCGAGCGGGTTGTAGAGACCCTGCGGCTTCGGCACTGCGCTGAAGCGCGAGAAGAGGGGTGTTTGCGGCATTGGACCGTCCTCACGAAAGTAACTGGCAAGTGGGGACGACGCTGGCCCGCTCAGGTAGACATTTGCGCGGCGGCCCGTCATATCGGGTCACAAGCCGTGGAACAGGTTGAAGGTTACCTGAGCCTAGAGGCGCGAGTTGCTGGTGCTTGTGGCTGCAACGTCGTCTGTTCCGGCGGGATCGACGGCCTCGTCACCGTGGTCCTCGGGGTCCGAATCAAACTCATCAGATTCTACCTCAGCGTCGGGCCCCTTCCACTCCCGCCCGGAAACATACACGCTCGTGGGCAGGCCCGTGTGGCGCCGGGTCTGAATCGCGATCAGAATGATCCCCAGCAGGATGGCGGTGAAGGCGGCCCACACATTGGTGCGGAGGCCGAAGAACATCTCGCTCGGGTCCACCCGGATCGACTCGAAAAAGCTACGGCCGAGACCGTACCAAATCAGGTAGACGCCGAAGGCCTTGCCCCAGCGGAGCGCGACCGTGCGTTCGATCGCCAGGATGAGCACAACGCCGACCACGTTCCAGATCATCTCGTAGAGGAAGGTGGGGTGGAACAGGGTCTCGGGGGGAAGCCCGATCGGGAAAGCCGGGTTGGCGGCGGAGATCTCGAGGCCCCACGGCAGGTCGGTAGGCAGCCCGAAGAGCTCCTCGTTGAACCAGTTGCCGAGTCGCCCCATGGCTTGCGCAACAAGCATCCCGGGGGCCAGGGCGTCGGCGAAGGCCCAGAACCGGATCCCTGACATACGGCAGCCGATGTACGCGCCGACGGCGCCACCCAGAAGCGCTCCGAAGATGGCGTTACCGCCGTTCCAGATGGCGAAAACCTCCAGCGGGTTGGCGCCCTCGAAGAAATAGTCGGAGGGGTGCGTGAACACATGGTAGAAGCGCGCGCCGACGATGCCAAGCGGAACAGCCCAGAGGATGATGTCGAGCACCACGCCCGGCTCACCGCCGCGCGTGCTCAGCCGGCGGGACGTCATCACGGTGGCGGCAATGATTCCGGCCAGGATGCAGAGGGCGTAGGCGTGGATGGTGAACGGGCCGAGGGTGAAGGAGCTCCATTCGGGGCTCGGGCTCGGGATGCTCAGAAAAAAAGACACCTGGGGACTACCTTTCATCGTGGCGTCGGACACCGTGAAGGAGCCGAACGACCGCCTCGGTCAACTTACCTTAGCTGGCGGGGCGGATATCCCGGGCGCCGGCAGCCAGATCACGGGCGAGGGCGGCAACGGCCGGCACTCCCCCGTCGGACAGAGCTTTGACCAGCGCGGATCCCACGATGGCGCCGTCCGCGTAGGCGAGGATCTCCCGGACCTGGTCCGGGGTGGAGATGCCGAGGCCGACGCAGGCGCTGGTGGAACCAGCGGCACGGAGACGCTCGACGAGTACCCGGGCGGCGGAGTCCACGTCGCCGCGGGCGCCCGTGATACCCATAGTGGAGACCGCGTAGACGAAGCCACGGCTGGCCTCCACGGCCTGACGCAGCCGCTCGTCGGACGACGAGGGTGCGGCGAGGAAGACTCGGTCGAGGCCCGTGCGCGTGCTGGCGCCCACCCAGGCGGACGAGTCGTCGGGGATGAGGTCGGGCGTGATCAGGCCGGCGCCGCCGGCGGCGAGCAGGTCGTCAGCGAACCGGTCGACGCCGTATTGCAGAATGGGGTTCCAGTAGGTCATCACCAAAACGGGTACATTCACCTGGGTGGTGATCGCCGCCACGGCTTCGATTCCGTGGCGCAGCCGGAAGCCGTTCGCCAGGGCCTGCTGGGTCGCCGCCTGGATGACCGGCCCGTCCATCACGGGGTCGGTGTAGGGCAGGCCCAGTTCGAGGATGTCGACGCCGCTGTTCGCGATGGCCACCGCAGCGTCGATGCTCTCGGTCAGGGTCGGGAATCCGACCGGAAGGTAGCCGATCAGGGCGCCGCCGCCCTCGGAGCGGCGGCGATTGATGGCCGACTCAACCGTGCTCGTCGTTCGGGTTGTGGGGCCCGTTCCTGTTTCCGTGCTCATAGCTGTGCCGCGCCTTTGTCGAGCAGGTCGAAGTACCGACCTGCGGTTTCCATGTCCTTGTCGCCTCGGCCGCTGAGGTTCACCAGGATGGTGGCGTCGGGGCCGAGCTGCTTGCCAAGGTCGAGGGTGCCGGCGAGGGCGTGTGCCGACTCGATGGCCGGGATGATGCCCTCGGTGCGGCTGAGCAGCCGGAGGGCGCTCATCGCCTCATCGTCGGTGACGGGCAGGTAGGTGACCCGGCCGATGCTGGCGAGCCAGGCGTGTTCCGGCCCGACTCCCGGGTAGTCCAGGCCAGCGGAGATCGAGTGCGACTCCACGGTCTGCCCGTCTTCGTCCTGCAGGAGGAAACTTCGGGCCCCGTGCAGGATGCCGGGGCGCCCCTTGGTGATCGTCGCGGCATGGCGGAGGGTCTCCGCTCCGTCGCCGCCGGCCTCATAGCCGAACAGGGCCACCTCCGGGTCGTCGAGGAAGGCGTGGAAGATACCCATGGCGTTGGAGCCGCCGCCGACGCAGGCTGTGACCGCGTCGGGGAGACGCCCGGTGAGGTCTAGGACCTGCTGGCGCGCTTCATCACCGATGATCTTCTGAAAGTCCCGCACCATGGCGGGGAACGGGTGCGGGCCCGCGACAGTTCCGAAGATGTAGTTGGTGGTTTCGACGTTGGTCACCCAGTCGCGCATGGCGTCGTTGATCGCGTCTTTGAGGGTGCGGGACCCGGTCTTGACCGGCACGACCTCCGCGCCGAGAAGACGCATCCGTGCCACGTTCAGAGCCTGACGTTCCGTGTCGACCTCGCCCATGTAGACGACACAGTCGAGCCCGAACAGGGCGGCGGCCGTCGCGGCCGCCACACCGTGCTGGCCGGCGCCGGTTTCGGCGATCACGCGGGACTTGCCGATGCGCTTTGTGAGTAGGGCCTGGCCGAGCACGTTGTTGATCTTGTGCGAGCCGGTGTGGTTGAGGTCCTCCCGCTTGAGGATGACGCGGGCACCGCCGGCATGCGCGGCGAACCGAGGTACCTCGGTGATCAGCGACGGCCGACCGGTGTAGGTGCGGTGGAGTTCCATCAGTTCGGCCGCGAAGGCCGGGTCCTGCCGGGCCAGCACGTACTCGTCGGTCAGTTCATCGAGGGCAGCGACGAGGGATTCGGGAACGAACCTCCCGCCGAAGCCGCCGAAATACGGACCTGATTCTGTTCTGAGGGACTTGGACATTTAAACCGCCAGGAATTCGGAAAGTGTGCGGATGGGATCGTTCGTGACGAGGGCCTCGCCGACGAGCACGATGTCGGCGCCGGCGGCGCGGTAGTGCGCCACGTCGGCGGCGGTCTTGACGGCGGACTCGGCGACGCGAACGACGCCGGAGGGGATTCGGTCAGCCAGCCGGCCGAAGAGGTCCTGATCGAGGAGGAACGTGGACAGGTCGCGGGCGTTCACCCCGACGAGGCCGGCGCCGATGTCCAGGGCCCGGTCGACCTCCTCGGCGCTATGGGTCTCCACCAGGGCGGTCATGCCGAGCTGGCGCACGAGGTCGTGCAGGGAGCTCAGGGTGGCCTGGTCGAGTGCCGCGACGATAAGCAGGACCATATCGGCACCTGCCGCCCTGGCCTCAAAGACCTGGTAGGGAAGGCCGATGAAGTCTTTACGCAGCACCGGGATGCGCACGGCCGAGCGCACCTGCTCCAGGTCGGATAGGGAGCCGAGGAACTTGCGCCCCTCGGTGAGGACGCTGATCGCGCTGGCACCGCCGAACTCGTAGGAAACAGCGAGGGCTGCAGGGTCGGAAATCTCGGCCAGGGTACCGCGTGACGGGCTGGCGCGCTTGACCTCCGCGATGATTTTCACCTTTTCCGCGGGAGCCAGTACAGAGAGGGCATCGATCGCCGGTGATTGTTCGAGGGCGGCTGCCTCGACGAGTGAGAACGGACGGGCGGCCCGACGCTGCTCGGCGTCGGCGACTGCCCCGGCTAGAAGGTCAGACAGCACTCGACTAGTGGCCTTGGTGCGAAGTGTCGGCGACGCCATAGCCGATTTTGGCAAGGACCCAGCCGACCACGAGACCGGCCACGAGCAGACCAACGGAGGCCCAGACGAGCCACGGGATCACGAGGAAGAAGGCGATGGTGCCGATCGTGATGGCGAGAAGCATGATGGTGACGGCGGTCCAGGCCGCAATCGAATGGCCTTCACCTGGGTCTACCGATTCGAAGCTCATGGTTCTCCTTTTGTGCGTTGACGGGCAAAACAAGTCTAGCGGCCCCGCGGTTCCCCGGCCTCCCCAGCGCACCAGGTGAAACCGGGAATCAGGTCTCGATTCAGTGCGAAGCGGTCGGGTCCTCGCCGCGACTCAGGCCGTCCCAGTCGTCGACGGCATCGCGTTCCGGGGCGGAAGCCTCAATGGTGTCCTGGCCCTCGGCATCCGTCGCACCAGCCGGTTCGGCAACGTCGAAGCGCACGGCCTGGTAACGAGACGTTGCTCCAGGCCAGCGCCCAGCCGTGGCGAGAACCCCGACCCCGGCACCGGTCATGACCACGCCCGCAAGCAGTGCGACGAACGGCCACGGTGTCACGGCGGCAGAGACGACGGCGTCGACGACCGAGTCCGCGCCGGAGATCCCGGTCGCATCGGTGACGGCGCCGGCACTGGCCGCCGCGGGATCGGTGATGGCCAGAAGAGCGGAGAGGACCACGGAGAAGCCGAGCAGCACCTCGAGAATACCGAGGACCAGCCGGATGACCGGTCCCGCGATACTGAGGGCGCCGGCGAGGGCCAGTCCGGCAAGGGCGAGGGCCGTCACTCCGGGGGCGGCCGTGGAGCCGGACACCTCGAGGCTTTGCAGAGCGGAGCCGGACTGCCCCACGGCGGTGTACACCCAGACCTGGGTCCAGGCCAGCAGGGCAAGCCCGCTGGCCCCCAGCACCACGAGGATGTGCCCGAGCTTGAGGCGCCGTGCGGATGCCACCTAACGCACCCGCTTCATGGCGTTCGCGACCGCGACAGCGCGGAGGGGAGCCGCTGCCTTGTTCTGCGACTCCTGGTATTCCGACGCCGGATCGGAGTCGGCGACGAGTCCACCGCCGGCCTGCACGCGGGCGACGCCGTTCATGATCGTAGCGGTACGGATGGCGATGGCCAGGTCGGCGTCCCCCGCGAACCCGAAGTAGCCGACCACTCCCCCGTACACGCCCCGCTGCGCTGGCTCGAGCGCGTCAATGATCTCTAGGGCGCGCGGTTTCGGGGCCCCGGAGAGGGTGCCGGCAGGGAACGTGGCGCGAAAGACGTCGATGGCCGACCGACCCGGCAGCAGGTTTCCCTCGACCGAGGAGACCAGGTGCATGATGTGACTGAACCGCTCGATCCGCATGAACTCGGTCACCTCGACCGACCCGGGCGCGCACACCTTGAGCAGGTCGTTGCGGGCCAGGTCCACGAGCATCAGGTGCTCGGCGCGTTCCTTGGGGTCACCGGCCAGTTCTGCTTCGAAGTCGGCGTCGGCGTCGGGTGTCGCACCGCGCGGCTTCGACCCGGCTATCGGATGCGTGAACACGCGGTCGTTCTGCACCTTCACCAGAGCCTCCGGGGAGGAGCCCACGATCCAGTAGGTCTCCTTCTCCGGCGACTCCAGGCTCAGCAGATACATGTAGGGCGACGGGTTGAGGCTGCGCAGCACCCGATAGACGTCGATGGGGTCGGCCGTGCACTCCTGGTCGAACCGCTGGGATACAACCACCTGGAACACATCGCCGTCGACGATGTGCTCCTTGGCGACGTCGACCGCGGCCAGGAAGTCCTCGCGACGAGTGCGGTTCGTCGGCGAGGCAGGCGTGGCCAGGTTGACCTCGGCTAGCCAGGCCTCTGAGGGCTCCGCCAGGCGGGCCTGCAGGGCGTCGAGGCGAACCTGGGCGGCACCCCATAGGGCATCCGGTTCGTCGTGGCCATCGTTGAGCACGTTGGCGATGAGCTGCACGGTGCCGTATTTGTGGTCGATCACGACGAGGTCGGCCACGAAGCTGAAGGCCTGGCCGGGAACGTCGTAGTCCGCCGGGGGACGGTTCGGCAGACGCTCGATCTGGCGGATCGCCTCCCAGCCGATGAATCCGACGAGGCCGCCGGTCAGGGGCGGGTGGCCGGGCATCCGCGGAGTTTCCCAGCGTTCGTAGAGAGCCGCGAGGCAAGCGAGCGGGCGGAGGCCGGCGGCATCGCCGAGGGCGCGCTCGGCCGAGAGTCCGTAGTCGAGCCAACGGGTCTCGTCGCCCTGCTGGGTGAGCACACCGAACGAGGACACACCCACGAACGAGAAGCGGGACCAGATGCCGCCCTGCTCGGCGGACTCAAGCAGGAAGCTTCCCGGCTGGCCGGCCGCGAGCTTGCGGTAGATGCCCACCGGCGTCTCACCGTCAGCGAAGAGCTCGCGCACCACGGGGAACACCCGGTGGCCGTCGATCAGGCTCGCAAACTGTTCGGCGGTGGTCGAGGCGGACGGGGAGGCCGCGTTCGAGGCCGCAGTGGTGGAGCTGGTCGGCGCCATAGTCAGTCCTTTGCCTCGTCGCTGGGTGCCGCGTCCTGTGCCGCGGGGCGGGTGCCGGTCGCGACGTCGACGCCGCGCCCGTCGAAGCAGGTGTGGGAGCCCGTGTGGCAGGCTGCCCCGACCTGGTCGGCCTGCACCAGGAGGGTGTCCGCGTCGCAGTCCAACGCAGCGGACTTCACGTATTGGCCATGGCCCGAGGTGTCTCCCTTGCGCCAGAATTCCTGGCGGCTGCGCGACCAGAACGTGACGCGCCCCTCGCTGAGGGTGCGGCGAAGAGCCTCTCGGTTCATCCAGCCGAGCATGAGCACCTCGCCAGTGTCCCACTGCTGGATCACGGCCGGCATCAGGCCATCGGCGTTGAAGACGGCCCGAGCCAGGGCCTCGTCGATGGTGGAGAGCACATCGGTCATCGTCAGAGCCGTTTCGGTTCGGGTGGAGCAGGGCATCATCAGCGCACGGGCAGTCCGGCGTGCCGGAGCTCCGCCTTGACGTCGCCAACGGTCAGTAGTCCGCCGTGGAAAACGGATGCCGCGAGCACAGCATCCGCCCCCGCCGCAATGGCCGGGGCGAAATCTTCGACCCGGCCGGCGCCGCCGGACGCGATCACCGGTACGGTGCTCAGGCCGCGCATCAGCGCGATGAGTTCGACGTCGAAGCCGGCCTTCGTGCCGTCGGCGTCGATGGAGTTCACGAGCAGCTCGCCGACCCCCAGTTCGATGGCCGTGCGCGCCCAGGCGAGGGCGTCGAGGTCGGTTTCGGTGCGGCCGCCGTGGGTGGTGACGACGAAGCCGGACTCGGTGCTCCCGCTGCGCTTCACGTCGAGCGAGAGCACGAGCACCTGGGAGCCGAACCGGTCGGCGATCTCGCCGATCAGCGCCGGTCGCTTGATGGCGGCGCTGTTGACACCCACCTTGTCGGCGCCGCTGGCCTGCAGCCGGGACACGTCCTCGACCGTGCGAATGCCGCCGCCCACCGTGAGCGGAATGAAGACCTGCTCCGCGGTGGCGCGCACGACGTCGTAGGTGGTGGAGCGGTTGTCGACCGTGGCGGTCACATCGAGAAAAGTGAGCTCGTCGGCACCCTGCTCGTAGTAGCGGCGGGCGAGTTCGACCGGGTCTCCTGCGTCACGCAGGTTCTGGAAGTTCACACCCTTGACCACGCGGCCGTTGGCCACGTCGAGGCAGGGAATGACCCGCACCGAAAGACTCACGATTGTGCCTCCATTGTGGTTCGCCGCATCAATCGCTACAGCCGCGCGTTGTGGATGGAACTGATCAGGATGGCGCGCGCCCCGAGTTCGTAGAGGGCGTCCATCACGTGGTTCGTGTTCAGGCGCGGGATCATCACGCGCACGGCGACCCACTCCGGGTCGTGCAGGGGCGACACTGTGGGCGACTCAATGCCCGGCGCCAGCAGGCAGGCCTCGTCGAGAAGCGTCTGCGGGATGTCGTAGTCCATCAGCACGTACTGGCGGGCCACGAGCACGCCCTGCAGTCGGCGCAGGAGCGTCGCGATACCGGGCTTGTCGTTCTCGGAGCTGATCAGCACGGCCGTGGACTGCAGGATGACCGGGCCGAAGATCTCGAGGCCGGCCTTACGCAGGGTGGACCCGGTGGAGACGACGTCGGCAACGGCATCCGCCACTCCCAGCTGCACGGCAGACTCCACCGCGCCGTCGAGGGTGACCAGGGTTACGCTGACGTCGTGCTCGGCGAGGAAAGCCTCAACCAGTCCGGGGTAGCTGGTGGCGACGCGGAGGCCTGACAGGTCGGCCAGGTCGGTGAACCGGCCGTGTGGGCCGGCAAAGCGAAAAGTGGAGTCGCCGAAGTCGAGGCTGGCGATCTCCTGGGCGGTGGAGGCCGAGTCGAGCAGCAGGTCGCGGCCGGTTATTCCCACGTCGAGGGCTCCGGAGCCCACGTAGGTCGCGATGTCGCGGGGACGCAGATAGAAGAACTCCACGTCGTTGCGGGGGTCGGCGACAACGAGGTCGCGCGGGTCGCGGCGGCCGGTGTAGCCGGCCTCGGACAGCATCTGCGCGGCGGTTTCGGACAACGAGCCCTTGTTGGGCACGGCAATTCTCAGCATTTCAGCACTCTCTGCGTCTTCAGGATCTGGCACAATGTCTCACGGGGTGACCGGGTGGTCTGCTCGGTGGCGGGTGTCACAGATGGCGGTACACGTCGGCGGGGGTCAGCCCCTTCGCCAGCATCATCACCTGAACGTGGTAGAGCAGCTGGCTCATTTCGGCGGCGGTCTCGTCGTCACTCTGGAACTCGGCGGCCATCCAGACCTCGGCGGCTTCTTCGACGATCTTCTTGCCGATGCCATGCACGCCGGCATCGAGTTCTCGCACGGTCCCCGAGCCGTCAGGTCGGGTCCGTGCTTTGTCGCTCAGTTCAGCGAACAGTTCGTCAAAAGTCTTCACTTCCCTAGGGTACTAGTGCGCGTGCCCGTGTTCGGTCGCGGCGGCGCGCAGCCGGGCGATCTGCTGCGCCGGGTCTGCGGCTTTGAACACGCTGGACCCGGCGACGAACGTGTTCGCCCCGGCCTCGGCGGCGATGACGATGGTGTCCTCGGTGATACCGCCGTCGACCTGCAGCCAGACGTCCAGGCCGGACTTCTTCACGGCGTCCGACAGGGTACGAAGCTTGCGCATGGTCGAGGGCATGAAGCTCTGCCCGCCGAAGCCGGGTTCGACCGTCATCACCAGCACCTGGTCGAATTCGGGCAGCAGCTCGAGGTAGGGCTCGATGGCCGTTCCGGGCTTGAGGGCGATGCCGGCCCGGGCGCCGATCGAGCGCAGCTTGCGGGCCAGCCCGACCGGGTTCGTCGTGGCCTCAGCGTGGAACGTGACCGAGAACGCACCGGCCTCGGCATAGCCAGGTGCCCACCGTTCCGGGTTCTCGATCATCAGGTGCAGATCGAAGGGCAGCGGGGACACCTGGGCGAGGCGGTCGACGACGGGCGGGCCGAACGTCAGGTTCGGCACGAAATGGTTGTCCATGATGTCGACGTGCACGAGATCGGCGGTGCGGATGCGACCCAGGTCCCGTTCGAGATTCGCGAAGTCGGCGGCGAGGATGCTGGGGTTAATCCGGGTGACCATGTCTTCACCCTACTGCGGCGAGGACGACTACTTCGTGCGCTCGAGCAGGGTGATGAACATGGCGTCGGTACCGTGCCGGTGCGGCCACAACTGCACGCTGCCGCCGTCGCCGGGCAGGTCAAGCTCGGAGCTGCTCAGCCCCTGAAGCACGGATGCCGTGTCGAGGGTGCGCACACGACCGTCCCACGTCTTGAGCGCGGTGGCCACGATCCCGCGAGTCTCCGCGATGTGCGGCGAGCAGGTGACGTAGGCAAGCACCCCGCCCGGCTTGAGCGCGCCGAGGGCGGCGTGGATCAGGCCGGACTGCAGGTCGGAGAGTTCGGCGACGTCCTTGGGCTGTTTGCGCCACCGAGCCTCCGGGCGCCGGCGCAGCGCGCCGAGTCCGGTGCAGGGAGCGTCGAGGAGGATGCGGTCGAATTCCTCTGGGTGGTCGTCGCCGAACCCGGTGCCGTCCTGCTCCCAGACCGGCACCTCGGCTGGCACGGCCGCCAGCGCCCTGCGCACGAGCGCGGCGCGCGCCGGGACGAGCTCGTTGGCGACGAGGCTGGCCCCGCCCGCCAGTGCCTCGGCTGCGAGCAGGGCGGCCTTTCCGCCGGGGCCGGCACACAGGTCCAGCCACCGCTCCCCCGGTGTCACCGGGCGGGCCCGGCTCAGGGCGAGCGCCGCCAACTGGGATCCCTCGTCCTGCACCCGGAGCCGGCCGCCGCTGTCGTGCATCAGGTGCGCGGGGTCGCCGCCGGCGAGCACGAAGCCGGCAGGCGAGAAGTCGTTGGGGCGGCCGAGCCCGTCGGTGTCCTCGGTGTTGCTGAGTCCAGGCAGGATCACCATGTTGACCTTGGGGGCGGCGTTGTCGGCGACCAGAAGCTCGTCGAGCTCGGCCTCACGGCCCTCGAGGCGCAGCGACTGCCGGAACGCGCGCACAACCCAGACCGGGTGCGAGTGCAGGGCGGCGAGACGGTCGTCGTCACCGGTGGCTTCGCTGAGAACGCGGTCGCGCCACTCGTCTGCACTGGAGCGCGAGATGGTGCGCAGCACCCCGTTGGTGAAGCCGGTGGCGGCGCGGGAGCCCACCTGGCGGGCGAGCTCGACGGACTCGTTCACGGCGGCGTGGGTGGCCACCCGGGTGGCGAGCAGCTGGTGCGCGCCGAGACGCAGAACGTCCAGGATGGCCGGGTCGATCGCGCTGACGGGCCGACCGGCCGCGTCGGCGATCACGCGGTCGTAGAAGCCCTGCATGCGCAGGGTGCCGTAGGTCAATTCGGTGGCCAGCGCGGCATCCGCCGTGCTGAGTGCGGCCCGCTTGATGCGGGTGGGGAGCAGCAGGTTCGCGTAGGCGTCGGATTCCCGCACGGCGGCAATGACCTCGTAGGCCACCCTCCGGGCCGGCTGAACGAAATCGGCCGGAGGGCGCTCCGAGGTGCGGCCACCCTGACGGCGGTCACCCTGCGACCGGCTCTGGCCGCGGTTGTCGCTCATGAGGCAACCACCTCCGTCGCCGCCACTCCACGCCACCAATCAATTGCCTTCATCTGTGTCTTTCCGGCCGGTTGCACGGTGACGAGCTCGAGCGGCTCGGTCCCCGTTCCAATCAGCACTTTCTTATCGATCTCTCGGATCAGGCCGGCCGGTTGGGGCTCGGCTCGCTGGGTCAGGGCCACGCCCTGGAGTTTGAGGCGGGCAGCACCGATCACCGTGAACGCGCCCGGTTCCGGGGTAACCCCGCGCACCCGGTTCTGCACCGAGATGGCTGGTTCGGACCAGTCGATGTGGGCATCTTCGAGGGTCAGCTTGGGGGCCAGGGTGACCGGTCCGGACTGCGGGACCGACTGGATGCCGCCGGCCTCGAGGGCGTCGATCACCTGCAGCAGCAGGCGCGCACCGCTGTCGCTGAGGTCGCCAAGCAGGCTGCCCGCGGTATCGTCGGCAGCGATGGTCTGCGTCAGCTGGGCGAACACGGCGCCGGCATCGAGTTCCGGCACCAGCTGGAAGACGGCGGCGCCGGTCAGCGCATCCCCCGCGATCAGGGCGCGCTGCACGGGAGCGGCGCCGCGCCAGCGCGGGAGCAGAGAGAAGTGCAGGTTGATCCAGCCGAGCCGGGGCACTGACAGAAGCGGTTCGCGCACGAGCCCGCCGTACGCAACGATGACTCCCAGGTCAGGCTGCAGCGCGGCGATCTGGGCGGTCGCGGCCTCGTCGAGGCGATTGGTCTTGAGCAGAGGCAGCCTCAGTGCCGCGGCGGCCTGCGCCAGTGGCGACGGGGTGAGCACGCGCTTGCGGCCGAGTGGGGCATCCGTCCGGCTGATCACGGCCGCGAGGTCGTGGTCGGATCGGGCCAGCGCGACCAGGCTGGGAACGGCCGCCTGGGGCGTTCCGGCGAAGACGAGTTTCATTTAGAGCAGCTCCGGGTCGTCGAATCGTACTTTGAGTGTAGGCGCGGGGCGGAAGGACGCCCCTTTCGGACGCCGGCGACGGGCGGCGTTCCGCACGATCGCGGCCTTGAGCGCACGGGCCACCTCGTCGCCACTGGCATAGGGTAGCCGCACGATCGCGCGCACGAGGGGTTCCTCGGTGGTGACCGGGCCGAGCACGTCGACGCCGTCCATTCCCGCGAGGTCGGCCAGGGCCGCGGCGACATCGTCGTCGGTGCCGGTGACGGATGCCGCCCGAACGAAGGGTGGGAACCTCAGCTGCCGGCGATCGGACAGTTCCGACGCGGCAAGCATTTCGGGCTGCCAGGAGTTGAGCGCCCGGGCGACGAGCCCACCCACGCCGACCAGGATCACGGCGGCACCCGGAGCTGCGAGGGCCGCGGCGTTGGACCACCAGCGCAGGCAGTCCTCCTCTACCCGCAGGGATTCGCGTGCGAGCATTCGTTCGCCGTCGAGGAGGAGGATGGCCCGGTATCCGCCCGTGGGGATCGGCTCGGCCCCCCGGGTGGCGATCACCAGGGCCGGGGCGTCGCCGAGGTGCTGCAGCGGGTGGTCACCGTCGGCGACGATGATGCGTGCGCCGGGGAAGGCCCGACCGAGTTCTTCGGCGGTGCGCCCCGTGCCGAGGGTGACGACCCGCAGGGTCTGCCCCTCGCAGTGCGTGCACCTCCAGTTCGCGGCCAGCGCCCCGCACCAGCGACACGACGGGGCGGAGTTCTTGGAAGCCAGCGCAAGGGGACCCTGGCAGGTGGTGCAGCGGGCGGCCTTCTTGCAGCTCTGGCAGGCGAGCATCGGCGCGTAACCGGGGCTGGCCACCTGAACCAGCACGGGGCCGTGGAGTAGCGCCTCCTTGGCGGCCCGCCACGCGGACGTCGGGATGCGCGCGGCTCGGGCCTGCTGGTCAGGCTCGGACTGGAAATCGGTGGGAATGACCCGCGGATGCCGATTCGCTGCGGGGTGCACGGCGGTGAGCCAGCCCAGCTCGACCAGCCGCTGCACCTCGACCGTACGCGAGTGGCCGAGGAAGACGAGGGCGCAGCCGGACTGGCTCTGCCGCACGAGCGCGGCGTCGCGGGCGTGCACATAGGGGCTGAGAGGTTCGCTGTGAAGCGGGTCGCCGTCGTCAAAGACCGCAATCAGGCCGAGATCGTGGGCCGGCGCGTAGACAGCCGACCGATTGCCGAGCACGATCCGCGGTGCCAGGTCAAGGGCAGCGAGGAAGGCCCGGTAACGGTCCGGGTTCGGCTGGCGCGCGTCGACGCGGCTGACCGATCCGGCCGGGGCGAGCAGGTCGAGGGCAGCCTGCAGCTGGTCCTGGTCCCGGTAGTCCGGAACGACCAGAATGGCGCTCCGCCCTGCGGCCAGGCTGGTCACCGCGAGTTCGGCCAGGGTGAGCGCCCATTGGCCGATCGTCTGCCCGTCCGGCAGCAGCTGCAGGTCGGGCACCGCGGCCACGCAGAGCCGCGCGCTCCGGGCGACGGCCGTGTCGAGGGTGCCGGCCGGGTAGTCGGCGAAGGCCAGCCTGCCGGGAGCGGCGGTAGCGGCCACAGCGCAATCGCTCTTCTCGGCCGTCCCGTCGGCGGCCGCTGACCGCGCCACCAGCCAGGCCTTCTCCACCCGCACCTGGCGCGGTGGCACGGCAAGTCGGATGATGTCGCTGGCATTCCCCGAGGCTCGGTCGGCAACCCGGCGGGCAAGCTCCCACACGTCGGGCGTGAGCACCTGGGCGGCGGAGACCACGCTTTCGAGCGGGCTGAGCGCACCACGGAAGTCGATACCCATGTCCAGACCGGGCAGGGCTCCGGGATCCGCGGCCGGTGCGGCCGGATCGAGGACCTCGATCAGGTACCCGTCGGCGACACGCCCGGCCGAGCGCAGCGGAACCCGTACGCGCACGCCGGGCAGGGCAACGCCGACCAGCTCGTCGGGGATGCTGTAGTCGAACAGATGGTCGAGCTGCGGCAGCGGCGAGTCGATGAGCACCCGGGCTACGAGGCCGGAGCGGGTCATCGGCGGCGCGCCTGCCAGGTCACAGTCCGGCAGCGCTTCTCAGCTCGTCGACCCGATCGAGGCGCTCCCAGGTGAAGTCGGGAAGCTCACGACCGAAATGGCCGTAGGTGGCCGTCTGTGCGTAGATCGGGCGCAACAGGTCGAGGGAGTGGATGATCGCGGCTGGACGCAGGTCGAACACCTCGCGGATCGCCGCCGTGATGAGCCGGTCGGCCATGACCCCGGTACCGAAGGTCTCCACGTAAAGCCCGACCGGAGAGGCCTTGCCGATCGCGTAGGCAACCTGGATCTCGAGGCGCTCGGCAAGCCCGGCGGCCACGGCATTCTTGGCCACCCAGCGCATGGCATAGGCGGCCGAGCGGTCGACCTTCGACGGGTCCTTGCCGCTGAAGGCGCCTCCGCCGTGCCGGCTGGATCCGCCGTAGGTGTCGATGATGATCTTGCGGCCGGTGAGGCCGGCGTCCCCCTGTGGGCCGCCGATCTCGAATCGTCCGGTGGGGTTGATCAGCGTGTGCAGTTCGGATGAGTCCAGATCAACGCGGTCGAGCACCGGGCGGATGACGAGTTCCTCGACCTCCGCGCGCAGCTGCTCGTTGGATACCTTCGGTGAATGCTGGGTCGACAACACGACCGTCTCGACAGTGCGCGGCGTCATGCCGTCATAGCCGATGGTGACCTGGGTCTTGCCGTCGGGCCGCAAGTAGTCGAGCTCACCGGACTTGCGCACCTCGGCGAGGCGTTCGGCGAGGCGGTGTGCGATCCAGATCGGGATCGGCATCAGCTCGGGGGTCTCCCGGGTGGCGTAGCCGAACATGATGCCCTGGTCGCCGGCACCCTGGCGGTCGAAGTCCTCGACGCTGGATTCCTCCCGGCGCTCGAAGGCGTTGTCCACACCCTGCGCGATATCGGGCGACTGGCCGCCGATGGAGATCTCGACGCCGCAGGAGCGACCGTCGAACCAGACGTCGGAGGAGTCGTAACCGATGTCCGTGATGCATTTGCGCACGATCGACGGGATCTCGACGTAGGCCTCGGTGGTGACCTCGCCGGCGACGTGCACCAGACCGGTGGTGACCAGGGTCTCGACGGCGACCCGGCTGTGCGGGTCTTCCGCCAGCAGGGCGTCGAGAATACTGTCAGAGATCTGGTCGCAGATCTTGTCGGGGTGACCCTCGGTTACCGACTCCGAGGTGAAGAGGCGTAGATCGCGCATCTGGCCCGTCTCTGTTGCTGAACAACGTGTAGAAGAAATGAACGTGGAAAAGACACAAGCTGCGTCCGGCCGGAACAGGCTAAAAGCGCTGGTCGTTCTGGTCGGGAACCGGTGCAGACCACCGCTGTTGCCGGCCATCGGCGACGCGGGCGAACGGATGCCCGGGACTGGTTCAGGCGATCAGGTCAAGAATGCGACTTGCCACCGACAATTTGGTTCCGGAGGCCTCACACACTATATCTCCGCCGCGATCAAGCACCGTGATCGCGTTACGGTCCGAGGCGAAACCCTCCACCCAGCCCACGCGGTTGACCACCAGGAAGTCGCAGCCCTTCCGCAGCATCTTCGCGCGACCGAGGGCCAGCAAGAGACCTGGATCCAGCTCCGTCTCGGCGGCGAACCCGATCAGGATCTGACCTGGCCGCCTGGCCTGGGCGAGCCCGGCGAGGATGTCGGGGTTGCGGGTCAGCTCGAGCAGCAGAGTGTCGCCGGTGTCGTCTTTCTTGATCTTGTCGGAGCGCACATGCACCGGCCGGTAGTCGGCGACCGCGGCCGCCATGACCACGACGTCGGCTCCGGCGGCGGCGTCCGCCACGGCCGCTTCGAGTTCGAGCGCGGTGCCCACGAGCCGCAGCTCCACCGCCGCGGGGACGGCAACCTCGAGGTTCGCGCCGATGAGGGTGACCCTGGCGCCCCGAGACAGGGCGGCCTGCGCCAGGGCGACCCCCTGCTTGCCGCTGGAGCGGTTGCCGAGGAAACGAACGGGGTCGAGGGGCTCGCGTGTGCCGCCGGCGGTGATCACGATGTGTTTGCCGGCCAGATCGGCGCTCAACGCGTCGGAGCGGTCGGCCGCAGCGAGGGTCTCGAGGGCCGCGGCGACGATCGTGTCAGGCTCTTCCATCCGGCCGGCCCCGGCGTCGGAGCCGGTGAGCCGGCCGACCCCCGGTCCGACGACGATGACGCCGCGAGACCTCAGGGTGGCCACATTGGCGACCGTGGCCGCGTTGTTCCACATCTCGGTGTGCATCGCCGGGGCGATGACGAGCGGGGCCGTACTGGCCAGGATGGTGTTGCCGAGCAGGTCATCCGCAAGACCGGCGGCAAGCTTCGCGATGGTGTTTGCGGTGGCCGGGGCCACGACGATCAGGTCAGCGGACTGACCGATGGCCACGTGCCGCACCTCGGCGACCCCCTCATAGAGGTCCGTGTGTACGGGGTTGCGGGAGATGGCCTCCAGGGTGGGCTTGCCGACGAATCGCAGCGCCGCCTCCGTCGCCACCACATGCACGGAGTCCCCCCGCAGCACGAAAGCGCGCACGACATTGACGGCCTTGTAGGCAGCGATGCCGCCGGTTATCCCGACGACGATCGTGCGACCTGACGACATCCTGCGCGCTTGGCGTTCGGTGTGTTACTCGACGATGGGGCGAGAGGTGAGCTTGTCTTCGTTGATCTCGCGGAGGGCGACGGACAGCGGCTTGTCGTCGACGGTCGAGTCGACGAGCGGCCCGACGTTGTCGAACAGGCTGCCTTCGTGCAGGTCGGCGTAGTAGTCGTTGATCTGACGAGCGCGCTTGGAGGCGAAGACCACGAGGGCGTACTTGGAGTCGACCTTGGTGAGCAGGTCGTCGATGGGCGGGTCAATGATGCCAGTGAGCTTGGTAGCCATTGGTGTCACTCCTTCAGAGCGGTTTGTGCTGCGAAACGCGCAGAATCACGGAAAACGGGCGCTACGGCAGCAACGGCGCCGTACGCAGATTCATCAAGTCTACGACCTCGCGCGCCGCTTCGCCCACGTCGTGGTTCACGACCCGGAAATCAAACTCCCCCTGGGCCGCCAATTCGAGCTTGGCTGTCTCGAGCCTGCGAGCCTGTTCGGTGGGTGCCTCGGTGTCCCGTCCAATCAACCGGCGCACCAATTCGTCCCAGCTAGGTGGGAGCAGGAAGACCAGTCTCGCCTCCGGCATTGCCCGGCGAACGGCCCGGGCACCCTGGATGTCGATCTCCAGGAGAACACTGTGTTCCAGGTTCAACGCCTCCGTGACCGGACCCCGCGGGGTTCCGTAACGATACGCGTTGTGCACGGTCGCCCACTCGAGTAGCTCGCCGGCTGCGACCATCCGGTCGAATTCGGCGTCGTCGACGAAGAAGTAGCTCACACCCTCGGTCTCGCCCGGGCGTGGTGCACGCGTGGTGGCCGACACCGACAGGTGTACGTCCGGATAGTGCTGGCGGATATGCGCCGCGACGGTTCCCTTTCCGACCGCGGTCGGACCGGCCAGCACAACCAGCTTCGCGGAGGAATCGCCACGCCGTGCGGCGGTACGGGTGGTGAGAAAATCTCGCAGGCGATCGCGCTGGTGCTTACCGAGACCTCCGAGTCGCTTCGACGGGGAAATCTCGAGCTTCTCCATGATGCGATGCATCTTGGTGATGCCGATCGCCGGGATGCTGATCAGGAACTCGGTCACCCGAAGGCGTCCTTCGATGCCTTCAGGGCTCTCGGTCGCGGCAGCCAAAACTTCTAACGCGGTACGTTTTCCGTGCGCGATCTCGCTTTTAACTGCGGCGCGCGCGCGGCGAGCAGCCACGGCGGCCCGCGAGGCGGCAACCCGGTCGACGTCGGGTGGGGTAGGGCGATTCTCAGCCACGGGCAGCTCCTGCTTCAACTACTCGGCGCGCAATCGCTTGTTTGATTCGGTCGGGGCCGACCGCTAGAACGCTGCGCGATTCACTCACGATAACGCCTTGAGCGTACCCCCCGTACAAGTTCCCCAGATCAGAGACCGCAGCGCCCTGGTGGCCGAACCCGGGAGCGAGGATCGGGGTGAGCCCTCGGACGGGCGCTGCCGAGAGGTCCAGACCGAATGTGGCCAGGTTCAGCGTGGCGCCGAGCACCACCCCGAAGGAGCCGAGCCAGGAGGTCCCGGTCCTGGCATTGCGCTCGGTGACGTCATCGAAGACGGACCGGGCAACGGTCTGGCCTGCCTGGATCCCGTCGGCGATCACGGCTCGCTGGAGCGCCGCTGCCTCGGGGTTCGACGTGGCGGCCAGAACGAAGATGCCCTTGCCGGTTTGAGCGGCCAGGGTGAAGACCGGTTCCAGTGAGCCGACGCCCATATACGCGTTCACGGTGATGGCGTCGGCCTCAAGGGGCGACCCCTCGCTCAGCCATGCCTGGCCGTAGGCCTCCACACTGGTGCCGAGGTCGCCACGTTTGACGTCAGCGATTGTGAGCAGGCCGGCCGCACGGGCATCAGCCAGAACCCGTTCCAGGGCGATGTACCCGGCAGAGCCGAAACGCTCGTAGAAGGCCACCTGGGGCTTCACCAGGCCAACCTGGCCGGCGGCGGCGGCCACGACCTTTCGGCCGAAGGACTCCGCCCCGGCGGCCGAGTCCGGCAGACCCCAGTCGGTCAGGAGCCAGGCGTGCGGGTCGATGCCGACGCAGACCTGTCCCCGGAGCGAGAAGGCCTCGCCCAACCGGTCACCGAAGGCGGTCGACCCTGCCGGTTCGTGCGCCGGGATCACAGGGCCGCAGTCCGGGTGAGCCCGTATTCCTGCAACGAGGTCACCTCGAAGCCGCCGCGGATCGCATCAATCGACGCCACGGCGGCGCTCAACTCGGCGATGGTGGTGAACAGCGGGAGGTCCGCGGCGACCGCGGCCGCGCGGATCTCGTAGCCGTCGGCGCGGGCGGTGCGACCGCCCGGCGTGTTGATGACGATCTGCACCTCTTCACGACGGATCAGTTCCACGATCGACACGTCCGCCTCGTCGGCCTTCTCGCTGAACTTGGTGACGATGCTGGCACGAATGCCGTTTCGCTGCAGAACCTCGGCGGTCCCCTCCGTGGCGGTGATGGAATAACCCAGCTGCTGCAGCCGCAGCATGGGCAGGATGATCGCGCGCTTGTCCCGGTCGGAGACCGACACGAAGACGGTGCCGGTGAGCGGGATTCCGCCGTAGGCGGCGAGCTGGCTCTTGGCGAAGGCCCGCGGGAAGTCACGATCGATGCCCATGACCTCGCCGGTCGAGCGCATCTCCGGGCCGAGCACGGAATCCACGACAAGTCCCTCCGGCGTGCGGAACCGGTTGAACGGCAGCACGGCCTCCTTCACGGCAACCGGCGCGTCCATCGGAACCCGGGATCCGTCGATCAGCGGCAGCATGCCTTCGGCCTTGAGCTCGGCGATCGTCTTGCCGACCATGATCAGAGCGGCGGCCTTGGCCAGGGTGATGCCAAGCGCCTTGGCCACGAACGGCACCGTGCGCGAGGCGCGCGGGTTCGCCTCGAGCACGTAAAGCACGCCGGCGCCGATGGCGAACTGCACGTTGAGCAGGCCGCGCACGCCGATACCGCGAGCGATGCCCAGCGTTGCCTCACGCACCCGGTCGATCTCCGCACGACCGAGGGTGACCGGCGGCAGGGTGCAGCTCGAGTCGCCGGAGTGGATACCGGCCTCCTCGATGTGCTCCATCACGCCGCCGATGTAGAGCTCGGTACCGTCGTAGATCGCGTCCACGTCGATCTCGATGGCATCGTCGAGGAACCGGTCCACGAGCAGCGGATGCGACGGGCCGATGATGCCCTGGCCGGCCATCCGGTTGAAGTAGTCGGCCAGCGATGCCGAGTCGTAGACGATCTCCATTCCGCGGCCGCCGAGCACGTAGCTCGGGCGCACGAGCACAGGGTAGCCGATCTCCTCGGCCACGACGAGGGCTCCGGCGTAGTCGGTGGCGACGCCGTTGCGGGGAGCAAGCAGGCCAGCCTGGTCGAGGATGCTGGAGAACAGCCCGCGCTCCTCGGCCAGGTCGATGGCCTCCGGGGTGGTCCCAAGAATCGGGATGCCCTCAGCTTCGAGTCCCTTGGCGAGGCCGAGCGCGGTTTGGCCGCCCAGTTGCACAACCACGCCCACGAGCTCGCCGCTCTGGCTTTCGGCGTGGATCACCTCGAGCACGTCCTCAAGGGTGAGCGGCTCGAAATAGAGCCGGTCGGAGGTGTCGTAGTCGGTCGAGACCGTCTCCGGGTTGCAGTTGATCATGATCGTCTCGTAGCCGGCCTCAGAGAGGGCGAACGAGGCGTGCACGCAGGAGTAGTCGAACTCGACGCCCTGGCCGATCCGGTTCGGGCCGGAGCCGAGGATGACGACCTTCTTGCGGTCGCTGGGCACAACCTCTGTCTCCTGGTCGTAGCTGGAGTAGTGGTACGGCGTGAGTGCGGGAAACTCCCCCGCGCAGGTATCCACGGTCTTGAAGACCGGGCGCACGCCGAGGATGTGGCGCACTGTGCGCACATCCGCTTCGCCGAAGCCGCGCAGTTCGCCGATCTGGGCGTCGGAGAAGCCGTGGTCCTTGGCGGTGCGAAGAATGTCGGTGTCGAGACGCTCAGCGGCGGCGATCTCGTCGGCGATCTCGTTGATCAGCACGATCTGGTCGATGAACCACGGGTCGATCTTGGTGGCCTCGAAGACCTGCGGGATGGTGGCGCCCTTGCGGAGCGCCTGCTGCACGGTCACGATCCGGCCGTCGGTGGGCACCTCGGCGACCGTGAGCAGTTCCTCGACCGTGCGAGTCTCCGCACCCCAGTGGAAGGACGAGCCGCGCTTCTCGAGCGAGCGGAGCGCCTTCTGCAGCGCGGACGCGAAGCTGCGGCCGATGGCCATCGCCTCACCCACGGACTTCATCGTGGTGGTCAGGCGCTGGTCGGCGGCAGGGAACTTCTCGAAGGCGAACCGCGGCACCTTCACCACGACGTAGTCCAGGGTGGGCTCGAAGCTGGCCGGGGTGACGCCGGTGATGTCGTTCGGGATCTCGTCGAGCCGATAGCCGAGTGCGAGCTTAGCGGCGATCTTGGCGATCGGGAAGCCGGTCGCCTTGCTCGCCAGGGCGGAGGAGCGGGAGACGCGTGGGTTCATCTCGATCACGATGATGCGGCCGTCGGCCGGGTTGATCGCGAACTGGATGTTGCAGCCGCCGGTGTCGACGCCCACAGCGCGGATGATGTCGATGCTGATGTCGCGCAGCTTCTGGTATTCACGGTCGGTCAGGGTCAGCGCCGGCGCGACGGTGATCGAGTCTCCGGTGTGCACACCGACCGGGTCAACGTTCTCGATCGAGCAGACGACAACCGTGTTATCGGCCGTGTCGCGCATCATCTCAAGCTCGTACTCCTTCCAGCCGAGGATGGACTCCTCGAGCAGAACCTCACTGGTGGGGCTCTGGTGAAGGCCGTCGCCGACGATGCGACGCAGTTCGGTCTCGGTGTACGCAAAGCCGGAACCGAGCCCCCCCATGGTGAAGGAGGGGCGCACCACGAGCGGGTAGCCGAGGTCGTCGGCGAAACCGACGGCCTCCTCGACCGTGTGGGCGATGTAGGACCGGGCGACGCCGGCGCCCACACCCTGCACCAGCTGCTTGAAGATCAGGCGATCTTCGCCCTTCTGAATGGCGTCGAAGGAGGCACCGATCAGTTCGACGTCGTACTTGGCCAGGATTCCACGCTCATGCAGCTGAATGGCCGCGTTGAGCGCTGTCTGGCCGCCGAGGGTCGGAAGGATCGCATCCGGGCGTTCTTTGGCGATGACCGTTTCGAGGATCTCCGGGGTGATCGGCTCGATGTAGGTGGCGTCGGCGAAGTCGGGGTCGGTCATGATCGTGGCGGGGTTGGAGTTGACCAGGATGACCCTGACCCCCTCGGCCCGCAGCACGCGGCAGGCCTGGGTTCCGGAGTAGTCGAACTCGCAGGCCTGGCCGATCACGATCGGACCGCTTCCGATGACGAGAACGCTGTTGATGTCGTCGCGCTTGGGCATTACTTGGCGTCTCCTGCTCCGGTGTTCGCTCGATGCGCGACCACCACATCCCTGAACCGATCAAAAAGGTATTCGGCGTCGTGCGGGCCGGCCGCCGACTCCGGGTGGTATTGCACCGAGAAGGCAGGTATATCGAGGCAGCGGATGCCCTCGACCACCTGGTCATTGAGGCTGTAGTGGCTCACTTCCACCCGGCCGAAGCCGGTGCGGGACTCGTGCACACCCTCGATGGGCATGTCCACAGCGAAACCGTGGTTCTGCGAGGTGATTTCCACCTTGCCGGTGGTTTTGTCGAGCACGGGCTGGTTGATGCCTCGGTGCCCGAACGGCAGCTTGTAGGTGCGGAAGCCGAGGGCGCGGCCGAGCAACTGGTTTCCGAAGCAGATCCCGAAGTACGGCAGGCCGGCCCGCAGAACCTCCTGGAGGAGGTTCACGTGGGCGTCGGAGGCGGCCGGGTCGCCGGGGCCGTTCGAGAAAAACAGGGCCGACGGGTTCAGTGACAGCACGTGCTCGGCGGTGACCGACTGCGGCAGCACCAGTACCTCGAATCCCCGTGCGGCCAGGTGATTGAGGGTGGAGGTCTTCACACCGAGGTCGAGCACGGCGACCGAGCCGATGCGCTCACCCTGTGCGGGCATCGAGAATGGTTCGACCGTCGAAACCTCGTCGGACAGGTTGCGGCCGCGCATACCGGCGCCGCCCTGCACCAGCTCGAGCTGCTCACCGTCGGAGAGGGTGAAACGGTCACCGGAGAAGATTCCGCTCTTCATGGCACCGGCCGCGCGGATGTGGCGGGTGATCGCACGGGTGTCGATGCCGCTGATCCCGACGACTCCCCCGCTTTCGAGGTCGTCGTCGAGGCTGCGGGTGGACCGAAAGTTGGAGGCGATCCGGGAGGGCTCTCGCACGACGAAGCCGGAGACCCAGATGCGCCGGGATTCCATGTCCTCGTCGTTGGCACCGGTGTTGCCGATGTGCGGTGCCGTCATCAACACGATCTGCCCGGCGTAGGACGGGTCAGTGAGCGTCTCCTGATAGCCGGTCATGCCGGTGGCGAAGACGATCTCGCCCAGGGTCTGTCCCACACTGCCATAGGCACGGCCGTCGAAACGGCGGCCGTCTTCGAGCACGAGCACGGCAGGAGTGGGTCGGTCGGGGGTCGTTGCGTTGCTCACGCTACGCCTCGCTTTCATCGCGCGCGGCCGGGCGCAGGGCATCGGCCGCAATGGTTCGGATAGCGTCGTTCACGCTGACGCGGTCGGATGGGTCAAGGATGCGGAAGTAGCTGTCGACGATCTGGTTCGAGGCGTCGGGCAACCGCCAACCGAGCAGCAGCAGGCCGTCGGTCTCAACGGCCCGGTCGATCGCGACGGTCGCGTCTTGCAGCACGGCGATGGCCGAGGCAGGGATGAACACGGCTTCCTCGCCGGCCAGGGCTAGGATCACGCCGGCCTCGGTGATGGTCAGGTGGGCGCGGGCCCGGAAGCCCAGTCCGCGGATCTGCAGGCGTTCGAGGGGCTGGGCGCGCAGGGTAGTGGCGACGTAGAGCACCGAGGCGGAGGCCAGCTGGACGGCCAGTTCGACCGGAAGCAGGTAGCCGGACGGCAGGGCGGCATCCCGGCGGCTGCGGGCCCGCCAACTGCGCAGCATGAGCCCGAGCAGTCCGAGCAGCACGGCGACGGTGATGAGCGTGGCGATGGTCCTAGCCATGGGTGTCCTCCCCGAATGCGGCGATCTCGTCGGCGGGCCGCAGCGCGCCATCCAGCACGGTGGCGTAGCCCCGGTGGAACGTGGCGAGCACCTGGCCCGGCAGGGTCATCGCCAGGTAGGGCGAGTTGGCGCTCTTGCCGAACAGGCTCCCCCGCCCGAAGACACGACTCGCGGCCGGGTCGTACAGCGTGAGTTCGGCCGGTGCCCCGACAAGGAGACCCTGACCCTGGCTGCCCAGGCGGCCGATCCGGGCGGGCTCCTGGGAGAGCACACGGGCAATATCCGTCCAGTCGAGCAGGCCGGTGTCAACGACGGCCGCGTGCACCACGGACAGGGCGGACTCGAGCCCGACCATGCCATTCGCCGCGGCATCCCACTCGCAGTCCTTCGCCTCGACCGGGTGCGGGGCGTGGTCGGTGGCCACGATGTCGATGGTGCCGTCGGCAAGTCCGGCGCGCAGGGCCTCGACGTCTTCCCGGCGGCGCAGCGGCGGGTTGACTTTGAACCGGGCGTCGTAGCCGACGACCAGGTCTTCGGTCAACAGCAGGTGGTGCGGGGTGGCCTCGGCGGTCACGCTGATGCCGCGGGCCTTGGCCCAGCGGATGACGTCGACCGAGCCGGCCGTCGACACGTGGCACACGTGCAGGCGGGACCCGACGTGCTCGGCCAGCAGAACGTCGCGGGCGATGATCGATTCCTCGGCGACCGCCGGCCAGCCGATCATGCCCAGCTCGCTGGAGAGTGCGCCCTCGTTCATCTGGGCTTTCTCGGTCAGGCGCGGTTCCTGGGAGTGTTGGGCGACGACCCCGTCGAAGGCCTTGACGTATTCGAGGGCCCGGCGCATCAGCAGCGGGTCGGAGACGCAGAAGCCATCGTCGGAGAAGACCCGCACCCGGGCGCGGCTCGTGGCCATGGCGCCCAACTCGGCCAGGCGCTCCCCTGCGAGCCCGACGGTGACGGCGCCGATCGGCTGCACGGTGACGTAGCCGGCGCGCTCCCCCAGGGCGAGGACCTGGTCGACGACCCCGGCGGTGTCCTGCACGGGCGAGGTGTTGGCCATGGCGAAGACGCTGGTGAAACCACCGATGGCCGCGGCCTGGCTACCGGTCAAGATGGTCTCGTTCTGTTCTCCGCCCGGTTCCCGCAGGTGCGTGTGCAGGTCGACCAGGCCGGGCAGGGCGATCAGGCCGGCCGCGTCGACAACGGTCGCGCCCGCGCGGGAGAGGCCGGAGCCGATTTCCGCGATGCGACCGCCCGCGAGCACGAGGTCGGTGCGGGTGCCGTCCGGGAGTGTCGCACCCCGGATCAGGTACTGCGTGCTGGCAGCGCTATCGCTGGACATCTATGAATCCTCCCGATCGCCGGACAACAGCAGATACAGTGCCGCCATCCGCACTGAAACTCCGTTTGCAACCTGTTCACGCACGGTTGAGCCGGCCGAATCGGCCGCAGCTGAAGATATCTCCAGGCCGCGATTCATGGGGCCGGGGTGCATCACAATGGTAGTCGGAGCAAGGCGGCCGAAGCGCTCATCGTCCAGCCCCCAGCGGCGCGAGTACTCGCGGCTGTTCGGGAAGAAGGCGGCGTTCATGCGTTCCTGCTGGATGCGCAGCATCATCACCACGTCGGGCCCGGCGTCGATGGCCCGGTCCAGGTCGAAGCCCGTCTGGGCCGGCCAGCCGCTCATATTCATCGGCAGCAGTGTGGGCGGTGCGATCAGCGTCACCTGCGCGCCGAGCGTGGTGAGCAGCCACAGGTTCGAGCGGGCCACCCGGGAGTGCAGAACGTCGCCGACGATGGTGACCGTGACCCCGTCCAGGCCCTTGCCGCGGGCGGCACCCTGGTGCAACCGGCGACGAATGGTGAACGCGTCCAGCAGCGCCTGGGTTGGATGCTCGTGGGTGCCGTCACCGGCGTTGATGATGCCCGCATCGATCCAGCCGCTCTCGGCGAGCACATGGGGGGCCCCGGAAGCCGGGTGGCGAATGACGACCCCGTCGGCGCCCATCGCGGCGAGGGTCTGGGCGGTGTCCTTGAGGCTTTCGCCCTTCGACACGCTCGATCCCTTGGCGCTGAAGTTGATCACGTCGGCGCTGAGCCGCTTCGCGGCAGCCTCGAAGGAGATGCGGGTGCGGGTGGAGTCCTCGAAGAAGAGGTTGACGACGGTCTTGCCGCGCAGGGTGGGGAGCTTCTTCACCTCGCGGTTGGCGACATCCGCCATATCCTCGGCGATGTCGAGCAGCAGGATCGCCTCATCGCGGCTCATGCCCTTGGTCGACAGGAGGTGCCTCATGACGCGTCCTCCACGTCTGCGCCGTCAAGGGATCCACCGTCCAGGGATCCGCCGTCGATGCTGACGAACTCGTCGCCGTCGACCTCAAGCAGGTGCAGGTTGATGCGTTCCGCGGTCGAGCTGGGCAGGTTCTTGCCTACGAAGTCCGCCCGGATCGGCAGGTCGCGGTGGCCGCGGTCCACGAGAACGGCCAACCGCACGATGGTGGGGCGCCCGTGGTCACCAAGGGCGTCGAGGGCGGCACGGATGGTGCGGCCCGAGTAGAGCACATCGTCGACGAGCACAACCGTGACGCCGTCGATGCTGCCCGGCACCAGGGTGCGGGTCGGCGTTCGGGTGCGGGTGTGGCCCAGGTCGTCGCGGTACATGGTGACGTCGAGGGAGCCGACCCGGACATCCGTCGCTGTGGGCTCGATCCGCCGGATGGACTCGGCGATGCGCCGAGCCAGAACGACTCCGCGGGTGGGGATGCCCAGAATCACCAGATTCTCAGCGCCTCGATTGGACTCCAGGATCTCATGGGAGATGCGAGTCAACGCTCGAGCGATATCAGCCTGGTTCAACACGGTGCGTGCCATCAACCCGACCTCCTTCCCCGCCTCACCGGACGGCTGTTAAAGGATGTCTTAACGAGTTCACTCTAGCAGCTGCGCCAGCGGTGACACTGGACACCGCGATCGTGCCCGATGGTCGTGCCTGACCAGACCTGCCTTCACCCGGGCCAGGTCCCGTTCGCCGGGGTCAGCTACCTCGGGATTACCCTCCGTGTCCCTGCGCTGAACCGAAAGACCGCCTACGTCGTGGTTATCAGTATCGGGTTCCGCAATCGGTCCCGCCCAGTGCAAGCGATAAAGGAGACGATCGTGCACCTCACTCGAACAGGCCGGGTACTCACCACGGCCACCGCAATCGCCATGGTTTTCACTGGATTATCCATCGCGCCGGCCTTCGCCCACAGCGGCGACGACTCCCGCGGCGGCCATTCCGTCGTGCGTGTCCACCTCATGGGAAGCCAGCCGGCTCCGGCGAGCCCGGTCATCGCTGGTATCAACCCCGGGGGTGCTCCCTGGGTGAATGGCCGCAGCACGGTACGCGTGCGTGAGGACGGCCGCATCAAGGTGAAGATTCGCGGCCTCGTGATTCCACCGCCGATCGGCACCGGGGTGAACCCGGTCGCATCCGTCGTCGCCACCCTCGTCTGCAACGACACGGTCGGTGAATCCACCGATCCCTTTTCTCTCAGCCCGTCCGGTGACGGACGAACCCGCGACACCATCGCTGTGCCGGAGGATTGCGCAGACCCGACCGTGCTCATCCAACCGGCAGCGAACCGAACGTTGTACATCGCGTCCGGGACGACCAGGCGGGACAACGAGAAGCGCGACGACAAATAGTCAGCTCCGCGCACTCGAATGCTCCGAGAACGGTGCCGATCACCTCACAGCCGAGGGATCGCCCAAATCGCGCCGCCGGCTCGTTTGGGTTGATGGTGATTGTTGACCTCTGGGCGCGCTATGCGGATGGTGCGGTTTGGGCGATGCGGCCGAGCAACCCATTCACGAACCCGGCCGAGTCGTCCGTCGACAGGATCTTGGCGGCCTCGACCGCTTCGTCGATGGCGACGGCGTGAGGGACGGCATCGTTGAAGAGAATCTCCCAGATTCCGATCCGCAGGATCGCGCGGTCGACAACGGGCATGCGGTTGAGGGTCCAGCCCTGCGAGTACGTCTCGATCAGTTCGTCGATCTCCTCGCGGTGATCGACGACGCCGTCAACGATGTCCCGGGCGTAAAGCCAGGACGCCATCCGAGCCGGCTCGCTCGCGGCGCGCTGCGCCTCGAGGGCGAGCGACTCCGGGATGGTGCTCTGGCGCACATCCGCGGCGTACAGGATGTCGATCGCGCGCTTGCGCGCCTTGGTCCGAGCACTCACTAGTTGACGCGGCCCAAGTAGTCCCCGGTGCGGGTGTCGACCTTGACGCGGGTGCCCTGCTCGAGGAACAGCGGAACCTGAATCTGGAAGCCCGTTTCGACGGTGGCCGGCTTGGTGCCGCCGGTCGAGCGGTCGCCCTGAAGGCCCGGCTCGGTGTACGTGATTTCGAGCACGACGGATGCCGGCAGCTCGACGTACAGCGGGTTTCCGTTGTGCAGGGCGATCGTCACGTTCTGGTTCTCGAGCATGAAATTGACGGCGTCGCCCACGACGACGGCCGGCACATGCAGCTGATCGAAATCGGACACGTCCATGAAGACGTAGGAGTCGCCGTCCGCGTACAGGTACTGGAAGTCCTGACGGTCGACGTTCTCGGTCTCGATCTTCGCACCGGCGTTGAAGGTGCGGTCGACGGTCTTGCCCGTCACGACGTTCTTCAGCTTGGTACGGACGAACGCGCCGCCCTTGCCTGGCTTGACGTGCTGGAAATCGGTGACTGCCCACAGCTGGCCATCGATGTTGAGTACGACGCCATTTCGGATATCGGCGGTTGATGCCATGAAAAGGTGTTCCGTTCACTTGGTTCAATTAGGAAGGTGCGCGGCCGAATCGGCCTCAAGTGAGTGTAGTTGCCCCGCACCCCGAGCACCAAAGGCGGGAGACCGGACCGCGCTACGCGGTGCGCGGCACCGACCGGGCAATGAAGTCCAGGGCCAGAAGGTAGGAATCGAAGCCGAAGCCGGCGATCACACCGGTGGCGACGGCGCTGACGACGCTCGTGTGGCGGAACGTTTCCCGGGCGTGCGGGTTGGACAGGTGCACCTCGACCAGGGTCACGCCGGCCTTGGTCACGAGAGCGGCGGCATCCCGCAACGCGTAGCTGTAGTGCGTGAACGCCGCCGGGTTCAGGATGACGGGGATGCACCCATCGACGGCCTCGTACAGCCAGTGGATGAGCTCGGCCTCGTCATCCGTCTGGCGCACGTCGACCGTCAACCCTTCAGGGGCGGCCTGCGTCAAGGTGGACCGGAGCTGGTCGAGGTCGGCCGAGCCGTAGACGTCGGGTTCGCGGCTGCCAAGCCGTCCCAGGTTCGGGCCGTTCAGAACGAGGATTGTACTCATGCCCTCAGCCTAAGGGAGTGCGCGGCGACCGCGTCAGCAGCGTGGGTCAGCACCGTGGGACAGCACCGTGGGTCAGGGGAGGACCGGTCCCACCGACACCATGACGCAGTAGACCAGGATCATCACCAGCGAGTAGCGGAACATCCGCCGGGACCAGGCGGCGGGATCGGTGGCCTGCAGTCCGACGACGCCGAGCCAGATCCAGTAGGCGCCGAGAACGCCCATAACCGCCGTGTAGGCGTAGCCAACGTAACCGAACACCGGCAGGAGCAGGGTCGAGACGACGAATCCGACCGTATACACGAGGATCTGCACCGTGGTGTTCGGGATGCCCCGCACGACGGAGATGACGGGCACGCCGGCGCGGGCGTATTCGTCGTGGCGGTAGATGGCGATGGAATAGAACTCGGGCATCTGCCAGAGGAACACGGCCAGGAAGGCGAGCACGGCCCCGACGTCGATGGCGCCGGTGACGGCGACGTAGCCTGCCAGGATGGGCGCGGCGCCTGAGACGCTGCCGACTAGGGTGCCGTGGATCGACAGGCGCTTGGACAGCATCCCGTAGAGCACGACGTAGACGAGGAAGCCGCCGAGGCCGACGACGACCACGAGCCAGTTCGTCCAGGCGATGAGCATCGCCATGCCGAGGACGAACAGCAGGCTGGAGAAGATCACCGCGTTCCGAACACCGATGCGGCCGGTGACCGTGGCCCGCTTCTTGGTGCGTTCCATCACCGTGTCGATGTCGCGGTCGAGCACATTGTTGAGCACGGTGGCCGAGGCGATCACGAGGGTGGTCCCCACGCAGAGCGCGGCAAACAAAAAGAGATCCACCTGGCCTCGGGCCGCCAGCATGAAGCCGGCCGCGGCCGTGAGCGCGTTGCCGTACAGCACACCGGGCTTGGTCAGTGAATAGTAGCGCGTGATCGTGTCACGGATGCCGGTGCCGGCCGCGCGCTCGGCCAGCGCCCCGTCGGTGCCGTCCACCCGATTGCGAACGAAGAATGGTGCGCGCGCAGTCATGCGGAAAGGGTTCCCATCGGGTCGTCGGTCTTGATCAATCATAAGCCGCGAATTCTGTGCGCCAACCGTGCCCGCCGACATCGCATCTTCCGCGCGCCGCGGCCGTTCTCTGGCTCTATCCGGCCTTGATCCGCGGCGGTATGGTGACCCAACCGGTCGTTTGGCCGGTAGCAGGCCAAGGACAAGGGTGTGGCATGGCCGGAAGATTCGAAATCTATCAAGACCCGTCGGGCGGCTACCGGATCTGTTTCTCAGCGGACAACGGTCCAAGCATCCCATCGCCGGAAACCTATCGCACTGAGGACGAGGCCAGGGAGAGGATTGAATCCCTCCGCACCAACGTCAGCCCGCGCAGCCGCCGTCCAGTCTGAGGCGCGCGCCTCCGTGTAATGGTCTGAACCATCACGCGTCACGTCAGAGGAAAAAATTGACCGATCACGAGAGTGAGGAACGCCGGTCTCAAGACGACCGGCGCGGCACCGTGCCGGGCAGCGTCAACGCCCGCAAACGCCGGCGGGGTCGCATCCTCCGAGACGTGTTCGTCATCTTCGCCATCGCCCTGGTCATCTCGGTCCTGACCGAGGCCTTCCTGATCCGTTCGTTCTACATTCCGACGGGATCGATGCAGGACACCCTGCAAATCAACGACCGCATCATCGTGAACGAGCTTGTCCCCGACGTCGTCGCTATCGATCGCGGCGACATCGTGGTGTTCACCGACCCCGGCGGATGGCTGGGCCCGGTCGCGCCGGCCCCGCGCGCGGCAGGGCACCGCATCGTCGACGGCATTCGCCGGCTCGCCGCGGGGGCCGGGGTGGAGGCTCAGGACGCCCATGGCCATCTCGTCAAACGCGTCATCGGTCTCCCCGGAGACGACGTGGCCTGTTGCGACGCCTTGGGTCGCACCACCGTCAACGGCAAACCGATCAACGAGCCCTACCTCAAACTGCCGCCCGAGGTCACCCGAACGTCGGAACTTGATTTTTTCGTGACCGTGCCGGCCGGATCTCTCTGGGTCGAAGGCGACAACCGCTACAACTCTGCGGACAGCCGGCTGCACACAGCCACGCCCGGAAACGGATTCGTGCCCGTTGCCAATGTGGTCGGCCGGGCGTTCGTGATCAACTGGCCGCTCAAACACTGGTCCTGGCTCGAGAACTAGGCCGACGCCCGAAAGGGCTAGCGGGACTCCTGACCCTGGCTGCCTCGACCTGAGGCCAGAAGTGTGGCCGCGGACTGACCCGCAGAGGACCAGGGCCCAGTCCAGCCGATCACTGCGTGGGCCGCGGTCGGCATCGAGACCAACCTGCGCGTGAGAAGGGAGGCCAGCTCCTCCATCCCGGGGTTGTGGCCGACGAGAACGACCGTGTGCGCCTCGTCGGGCAGGGCCTGCACGACCTTGAGCAGTTCGCCGGCCGACGCCGCGTACACGCGCGTGTCGATGGTGGTCGGCGGGGGCCCCTCGAGCTCACCCGCCGCGAGTTCCCAGGTGGCGCGCGCCCGTTCCGCCGGCGATACGACCGCGAGATCGATGTGATAGCTGCTGTGGGCCAGCCATGCCCCGGCGCGCGGCGCCTGCCCCAAACCGCGCTTGGCCAGCGTACGGTTGATGTCTGCCTGCCCACCCGACCAGTCCGACTTCGCGTGACGCAACAGAATCAGGGTGCGCTCAGGCATCCGCCGGCCTCGTTTTCACCCAGACCAACCGCTCTTCGATGACCATCATTGTCCCAGTCTGCCACCGCTCCCGGGCCCAAGACCCTGCTGGTGAGAGCCCGGCAGAGGAGAGCACTACGCGAACGAGTCCATCAGCCGGGAACGCAGCAGGAATCGCACGCCTCGCGGCGCTTCGACGGAGAAGCCGCCGCCACGGCCGGGAACGACGTCGACCGCGAGGAAGGTGTGGTTCCAGTATTCGAACTGCTCGGCCGCCATCCAGAAGTCAATCGGCTGCGCAGCCTCTCCGGCTGGGGCGATGTCGAGCCGGCCGAGGAGCACGTCTCGATCCGAGGTGATGAATTCTCCGTCCGGATAACACATGGGCGAAGAGCCGTCGCAGCAGCCCCCGGACTGGTGGAACATCAGCGGGCCGTGCTCGTCCCAGAGGGTGCGGAGCAGTTCAACCGCGACGGCGGTGAGCTCCACCCGCGGAATCGTTTCGCCCGGGATGGTGATCGTTGCGGTGACGCCTGAATCCGGCATGGCCATTCCCTTCTCGCGGGCCGGAGCCCAGGGGCCGTCGGGGATGCTCTCCTCGCCGACCCCTGGGCTGTCCAGCCCGGCTGGGTGCTGCGTGTGATCCGGCTGTCGGGCCAGCTGTTGGCCGAACCGGTTGTTCGAGGCTTAGAAGAAGCCCAACGCGTTCTCGGAGTACGACACCAGCAGGTTCTTCGTCTGCTGGTAGGCGCTCAGTGCGAGCTTGTTGTTCTCCCTACCGATCCCTGAGCTCTTGTAGCCTCCGAACGATGCTCCCGCGGGGTAGGCGTGGTAGTTGTTCACCCAGACCCGGCCAGCCTGGATGTCCCGCCCGGCCTTGTAGGCAATGTTGCCGTTGCGCGACCAAACGCCGGCGCCGAGCCCGTACAGGGTGTCGTTGGCGATCGAGATGGCGTCGTCGTAGTCGATGAAGCTCGTGACCGCGAGCACCGGTCCGAAGATCTCCTCCTGGAACAGACGCATCTTGTTGTGCCCCTCGAAGATGGTCGGTTCCACATAGTATCCGCCGCTCAGATCACCACCCAGGTCAACCCGCTCACCACCGAGTGCCAGGCGGGCGCCCTCCTTCTTGCCGATGTCGATGTAGGACAGTATCTTCTCCAGTTGGTCGTTGCTCGACTGGGCACCGATCTGGGTGATGGTGTCGAGCGGGTTGCCCTGAATTGCCTTGCGGGTGCGCTCGACGGCGTCGCCCAGAAAATCGTCGTAGATCGGCTTCTGCAACAGCGCCCGGCTGGGGGCCGTGCAGACCTCGCCCTGGTTGAACGCGAACAGCACGAACCCTTCCTGAGCCTTGTCGTAGAAGGCATCCTTCTCCTGGGAGACGTCACTGAAGAAGATGTTGGGACTCTTGCCGCCGAGTTCCATGGTGGACGGGATGATGTTGGCACTTGCGTACTGCATGATCAAGCGGCCGGTCGAGGTCTCACCGGTGAAGGCGATCTTGCGGATCCGCGACGACGAGGCAAGCGGCTTGCCGGCCTCGATGCCGAACCCGTTCACGACGTTGAGCACACCCGGAGGGAGAACATCGCCGATCAGTTCGACCAGCACCATGATCGACACCGGGGTCTGCTCGGCCGGCTTGAGCACGATTGCGTTGCCGGCGGCCAGGGCCGGGGCGAGCTTCCAGACCGCCATCAGGAGGGGAAAGTTCCACGGAATGATCTGCCCGACGACACCGAGCGGCTCGTGGAACTGGTACGACACCATGTCGCCATCCAGCTCGGCGTGGTCGCCATCCTGCGCCCGGATCGCCGAGGCGAAATATCGGAAGTGGTCAGAACAGAGCGGAATGTCCGCGTTCAGGGTCTCCCGGACCGGTTTGCCGTTCTCCCAGGTCTCGGCGACGGAAAGCAGGTCGAGATTTGCGTCGATGATGTCGGCGATCTTGTTGAGGATGGCCGCGCGCTCGGTCCCGGAGGTCTTGCCCCACGCCGGTGCCGCCTTGTGGGCGGCATCCAGTGCCAGTTCGATGTCCTCCGCGGTGCCGCGTGCCACCTCGGCGAATGGCTTCCCGTTGACGGGCGAGATGTCTTCGAAGTACTGGCCCCTGACGGGCTTCACCCACTCGCCCCCGATCCAGTTCTCGTAGCGGGGCTTGAAGGTGACTAGGGCGCCCGGTGTTCCGGGGTTGGAATAGACGGTCATGATGTCTCCTCGTCGACGACGTTGTCGGTGGGCTCCGCGGGCAGCGGACTTGGCCTTGAGCCTAGGAAGGAGAACGTTGCTTCAGCGTTGCAGAATCTTGCGAGCGGGTCTCTCGGCGCCGGTCGGCTTGAGTTCTTCCTCGATCCGGCTCAGGCGTGCCACCACAGATGCCCGTTTCGGCGACCGGGCCGGCAGCAGCTCCAGGCACGCGCGCCAGACCTCGCTGTCGTAGGTGGCCTCGTCGGTGCGGGCGTATTCCAGCAGAAGGTCGGCGGAGGCGTCACTGAGCATGGCCTGCCGCAGCCGCGCCGAAATCTCCGCGCGGATCTCAACGATCCCGGGCGCGGTCGAGCTCGGGAGCACTGCACCGCGGTAGGCCCCCAGCGCCACCCGATGTGCGCCGCGCTCCAGGAAGGCCAGCACGCGCTGGGCGTCCAATTCGAGGGATGTCTCGAGCCGGTAGGGCCGGGAAGCGATGCTGATGCGGGGGCTGCTGTGTTTGAGCACCTTGCGCAGTCGCACCATCTCCGCGCGCAGGTTGTCGACTGCGTTGGCCTGGTCGGTGAGCAGCATGGACAACCGATCGGCCGAAAGCCCGTCTCGGTTCCATGCCAGCAGGGTGAGGATCTCCGCGTGCCGGGGGCTGATTTCCACCCTGCCGTCGGCGTTGTCGAGCTGGCCGTGGTCGCGGCCGAGCACCTCCAAGCTGGCCGGTGACGGCCGCTCAGAGGGTACCGGCGGTGCCGAACCGAAGAAGCGGGCCACCGTCGGTGAGGTCGCTGCCGCGCTCAGCCGCTGGATCCGCAGTTCCGCTTCCAGGGCTGCGACGGCCGCCTCCACAAGCGGGAGGGTCTGCGGGGCCACAGCCTCGTCGCCTCCCGTGATGTCGATGACGCCGAGGATGGAGCCGGATTGCGGATCGTGGATGGGTACGGCCGTGCAGCTCCAGGGATGCGCCAGCTGGTTGAAATGCTCGGCCCGCTGAATCTGGATTCCGTGATTGAGGGCAAGCGCGGTGCCCGGAGCGCTCGTGCCGACCCGGCGCTCGGACCAGTCTGACCCCTCGACGAACAGCATCCCCTCCGCCTTGTTCCGCACGGATCGGTCACCGTCGATCCAGAGCAGGCGGCCGAACTCGTCGCCGATGGCCACGATCAGGCCGGAGTGGAAGGCGTGCCGGATGAGCAGGTTGTGCGCGACCGGGAGAACGGCGGCCAGCGGATGCCGGTCACGCAGCTCGCGCAGCTCGTCGGAGCTGAGTTCGGGTTCGGGGGCGAGCCTCAACGGATCGAGACTGAGGGAGAGCGACCGTTGCCAGGACTCCTGCACGAGCTTGCGCACGCCCGGACCGATGAACCGCTCCGCGACGGCAGCCTCATGGGCTGCCGCCAGGGTCGCGTAGGAACCACCTCCGGATTCCCCGGCCGAACGAACGATCCACGGACTCGTCATCAAACCTCCGAACAACCTTGGTCAGCGGTGACCGGGTACGCCCGGATTGGCTCAGTCTAGGCCCAGCGATGCGGCGCGCCGGTTAGGAGCCGATCTCCTGATAGGCGGCGAAGAGCAGAGACGAGTCTGGTCCCTCGAGCACGGTCGGCTTGCCGATGTCGTCGAGCACGATGAAACGCAGCATGCCGCTGCGGGTCTTCTTATCGCGCTGCATCGTGGCGAGGAGGGTGTTCCAGCGGCCGACCGGGTAGGTGGTGGGCAGGGTGAGCGATTCGAGAATGCGACGGTGCCGGTCGACGGCCTCGTCCGAGAGCCGACCACTCAGCCGCGCGACCTCGGCCGCGAACATCATGCCTACGGCGACGGCCGCCCCGTGGCGCCAGCCGTAGCGTTCGGCGTGCTCGACCGCGTGGCCGAGCGTGTGCCCGTAGTTCAGGATCTCGCGCAGGCCCGACTCCTTGAAGTCCTCCCCTACGACCCTGGCCTTCATTCCGATCGCGAGTTCGAGCACGCGCCGGAACTGCGGGGTGTGTGGGTCGGTGACGGCCGCGACATCCGCTTCGACAATGTCGAGGATCTCGGGAAGCTGAATGAAGCCTGCCTTCACGATCTCGGCGAAGCCGGCCAGGATCTCGTTGCGCGGCAGGTCGTCGAGCACGTCCAGGTCGCAGATGACGGCGGCAGGCGCGTAGAAGGTGCCCACGAGGTTCTTGCCCTCTGCGGTGTTGATCCCGTTCTTGCCGCCGACGGCCGCGTCGACCATGCCGAGAACGCTGGTCGGGATCTGCACGAGGCGCACGCCGCGCAGCCAGGTTGCGGCGACGAAGCCGGCCAGGTCGGTGACGGCGCCACCGCCGAAGCCGATGACGGCATCCGTGCGGCTGAAGTCGCCCTGTCCCATGACCTGCCAGCAGAAGGCGGCCACCTCGACGCGCTTGGCAGCCTCGGCATCTGGCACTTCGGCGATCAGCACCTCGAACTTGCCGAGCAGGCTCTCGCGCAGGGCGACGGCGCGAGCACCCAGGTGGGAGGTGTGCACGATGAGAACCTTGGCCACCTTCGGGCCGAGCTGTTCGACGACGTCGTCGATGAGGCCGCGCCCGATCAGCACGGGGTAGCTGTCGGTGCCCGCAACCGTGATGACGGTGGTGGCTGCCTCGGTGGCGGGCTTGGTGGTATCAGGCACAGGTGCTCCGGTCATGATCTTTTCTGGGTCCATGTGACGACGTCATCAGCGATGGCGTCCAGGGGACGGTGTGAGGTATCGAAGCGGATGCCGGCCAGCGCCTCATAAAGGGGGCGCCGTTCTGCATAGATGCGCTTCCAGTCGGTGATGCCGCCCTTCAGCAGAGGCCGTTTGGCTCCGCCAATCCGTGCTCTCACGGCGCGAGCGGACACGCTCAGGTACACCACGGAGCACCCGGCCAGGTCGGCCTGGGTCTCCACATCGAGCACGGCTCCCCCGCCGAGCGAGACAACGGCCTGCTCGGTGATTGCCTGTGCCACGGCCCGGCGTTCGAGCGCTCGGAAGTGTTCCTCGCCGTGCTGCTCGAAGATGTCCTTGATCGGCCCGTGCTCGGCGACGATGCGATGGTCGGTGTCGATGAACGGCACCTCGAGGGCCCTGGCCACGCGGCGGCCGATCTTGGTCTTGCCGGCAGCCATGGGCCCGATGAAGACGAGAGGCAGGATCGGATGCGTCGGCGCGGCCATTGCGGGGAGTCCGGCGGTCTAGAGGGAAGCGTCGCTGGACGCGCCCGACTGGAGGTTCGCCGGGATGTTGGCCAGGTAGGAGTCCAGATTTCGGCGGGTTTCGACGATCGAGTCGCCGCCGAACTTCTCCAGGACCGAGTTCGCGAGCACCAGGGCGACCATCGCTTCGGCAACCACGCCGGCGGCAGGCACGGCACAGACATCCGACCGCTGGTGGTGCGCCGGGGCGGCCTCGCTCGTGGCCACGTCAACCGTGCGGAGCGCGCGCGGGATGGTGGAAATGGGCTTCATTCCGGCGCGCACGCGCAGAACTGTCCCGGTGCTCATGCCGCCTTCGGTGCCGCCGGCCCTGTCGCTGACGCGCTGGATGCGACCGTCGGATTGCACGAGCTCGTCGTGGGCCTCAGAGCCGCGCCGGGTGGTGGTCAGGAAACCGTCGCCGACTTCGACGCCCTTGATAGCTTGGATGCCCATCAGAGCCGCCGCCAACTGCGAATCGAGGCGGCGGTCCCAGTGCACGAACGAACCGAGTCCGGGGGGAAGGTTGTAGGCCAGCACCTCCACGACGCCGCCAAGGGTGTCACCGTCTTTGTGAGCCAGATCGACCTCGGCCACCATCCGGGCAGAGGTGGCGGCGTCGAAGCAACGCAGGGGGTCGGCGTCGAGGGCCGCGACGTCACCGGGTGCGGGAAGAAGCGCGTTCTCAGGCACACGGACCGACCCGATCGACAGAGTGTGACTGACCAGGCTGATGCCGAGCTCAGCCAGGAACGAGCGGGCGACGGCACCGAGCGCGACACGGGCGGCGGTTTCCCGGGCGCTGGCACGCTCGAGCACCGGTCGGGCCTCGTCGAAGCCGTACTTCTGCATGCCGACCAGGTCGGCGTGACCGGGGCGGGGGCGGGTCAGCGGGGCGCCGCGACCGCGGCCGGCTGTGGTCTCCACCGACTCGGGGCTCATCACCTCGACCCACTTGGGCCATTCGGTGTTGCCGATCCGCAGGGCAACCGGCCCACCCATGGTGAAACCGTGGCGCACGCCGCCGGAGATGTTCAGTTCGTCCTGCTCGAACTTCATGCGCGCGCCGCGGCCGTAGCCGAGTTTGCGGCGCGCAAGGTCGAGGCGGATCGCATCTAGAGTGACCGGGATTCCAGCGGGCAAACCCTCGACAATAGCGATGAGTTCGGGACCGTGGGACTCTCCGGCAGTGAGCCAACGAAGCATGACCACTATCCTGTCACAGCCTGTCGGGTCAGGGCGCCGCGCATGGCCTGCAGCACCGCGTCCTCGTTCGGCAGCGGCTCGAACGGGTCACCGGAGACGAATATTCGCACCTGGATCAGAGCCTGGTGCAGCAGCATCCCCTCGCCGGACACCGCTGTGCCGCCGGCTGACGACCAGGACTGAGCGAGGGTGCTGGGCCAGGGTGAATAGCTCACGTCGAACAGGAGCGCCTGCCGGCGCAGCGCGGCCGGGAACTCGGCGCCCGGGGCGCTGCCCCCAGGCAGGGTGCTGATCACCAGTTCGCTGACGCGCGCCGGGCTCGGCAGATCGGTCAGCGGGAAGACCGTGACCACAACCCCGAGGCTGTGCCCGAGGTCGATCAGGTTGGCAGCCTTCGCCGGGGTACGCACGAGAATGTCGACCATCTCCGCCCCCAGCTCGGCCGCGGCGACGAGAGCGGATGCCGCGGTTGCGCCGGCGCCGAGCAGGGTCACGTGCACCGCACGCCGCACCCCGGCTTCGGCAAGGGCGCGCACCAAGCCGGTGACGTCCGTGTTGAAACCCTGCAGCGTGCGCCGGCCGTCGGCCTCGCCGATCAGCACCGTGTTGACGGATCCGGTCTGAGCGGCGACCCGGTCGACGCCATCGAGGTGCGCCTGCACCTCGTGCTTGAGGGGCATCGTGAGAGAGAGGCCGAGCCAGTAGGCACCCTGGGATTCGAGGAAGGCCGGCAGCCCGTCGGCAGAAACCTGCACGGCGTCGTAACGCCAGTCCAGGCCCAGCGCTTTGTAGGCGGCGCGGTGCAGCGTCGGCGAGAGGGAGTGCTCGATGGGTGAGCCCAGAACCGCGAGGCGCCGCGCGGGGGCGGATGAGACTGGCTCAGCCATATTCGGGGTGCTCCTCCATCCAGGCCAGCCATTTGGCAACAGCGGTGTCATGCTCCTCGATCGTGGTGGAGAAGATCGTCTCCCCCGTGTCGAGGTTCCAGGACACGAAGTACAGCCAGGAGCCGTCGGCCGGGTTAACTGCGGCATCGATCGCGATGTCGCCCGGGTTCGAGATCGGTCCGACTGGCAGCCCAGGGTGCACATAGGTGTTGTAGGAGTTGGCGGCGTCGGCACGTTCGGCATCCGTTGTCTTCACACGGTCCGTCGCCCCGGTACCGTAGGCCACGGTGGCGTCGGACTGCAGGAGTCCGCTCTCCCACTGTGCCGGGTCGAGCCGGTTCAGGAAAACGCGGGAGACCTTGTAAAAGTCCTCTGTGAGGCCTGCCTCGCGCTGGATCAGGGCCGCGAGCACGATGGTCCGCCACCGGTTCTCGGGTGCGATGCCGGCGGTGTCGAGGGCCTCGAACTGGCGGTCGACCAGTGTGCGAATGGCTTCGGGCGCCGTGGTCTCCGGAGGGAACGTGTAGGTGGCCGGGAACAGGAACCCCTCCAGGGTGGTGGCCTCGGCAGGAAGTCCGTAGGGCGCCACGTCGGCGGCCGCAGCCTTGAGATCAGCCAGGGAAATGCTGGTGCCCTCACTGATCAGTTGAAGCACCGACGTGGTCGTGGTTCCTTCCGGAATCACCACCGTCTGTTCGAGCTTGTTGTCCGCGTCGAGCAGGGCGTCGAGGGCGGCGCGGCCGCTCATCTTGCTGGCAAGGCGATAAGCGCCAGGCTGGAACACGGGCGCCGGCGTTTCCGCGCGCAGCAGCTGGTAGAACGCGTCGTAGCTCTTCACCACGTCCTGGTCGACGAGGGATTTCGCGATGTCCTGACCCGTTTCACCCTCGTGGATCATCACCACGACCTCTGTATCGCCGGCGCCGTCGTAATCTGCCGGTCCCTGCACCATGGCAATCACCAGTCCGATCGGTTCCTGGAGCAGGACGGCGGCTCCACCGGCGAGTCCAACCATGACCAGGAAGACGATCAGGCAGCCCCAGGCGCCCCGACGGCTCTTCTTCTGCGGCACTGATGCGGAATCCAGCAGAGCGCGACGACTCGACCGGGTGCCCTCGTCACGGGACACCCGGATCGCCCGGCGCGAGCTGAGCAGATCGGTCGGGTCGGTCGGGTCGGTGGCTTCGCTTGGATCGCTTGGATCGCTTGGAGGTCCGGTGGTATCGGCGGGAGGAGGTGTCATCGTTGAGGCTGCCCTTCATTCGGTGCGGCAGCTGGGGGAACGGCAGCTGAAAGCGGGTCAGGCCCGGGCTCCACGGCGGTGCCGGCAGGCGTGCCCAGGGTGCGCTCGGTGTCGAGGGCGTGCTGGAGGATGATGACGGCGGCGACCTGGTCGACCACGGGCTTCTGAGCTTTGGCCTTCCGCCCCGCCGCACGCAGAACCGACTGCGCCGCCACCGTGGAGAGGCGCTCATCGACCAGGCGCACCGGAACGGTCAGGGATCTGGCCAGAAGTTCGGCGAACCCTACCGCATCCTCTGTCGACGCCGTCCTGCTGCCTGAGAGCGCGAGCGGCAGCCCGACCACAACCTCGACGGCGTCGACCTCGGCCACCACGGCCATGATCCGAGCCACATCCAGGCTGCCCGAGTGGTCGCGGTGGACGGTCTCGACCGGGGTCGCCAGCATGCCGTGCGAGTCGCTGCGGGCCAGACCGATCCGGGCTTTCCCGACATCAACCCCGACCCGCACACCGTGACGCATGAGTTCAGCCTGCTATGGCAGATCGAACGGCCGCGAGGGCGTTCGGGATGGCGGCGACGTTGGTGCCGCCGCCCTGGGCGAGGTCGTCCTTGCCGCCGCCACCGCCGCCGAGGATACCGGCGACCTGCTTCGCCAGGGCACCGGAGCGATGGCCGGCCTCCCGGGCAGCAGGGTTGGTGGCCACGATGACGACGGGCTTGTCGGCGACCACGGCCGCAAGGGCCACGACCGCCGGCGTGCTGCCGAGCTGGGTGCGCGTGGCCGTGACCAGCATGCGCAGGTCGTCGGCGGAGCCCAGCGTGCCGACATGCTCGGCCACGACGCTGACGGAACCCGCCAGCGCGGCCGAGGCAACGAGGGAAGGTACCTTGTCGGAGAGTGCCCGCGCCTCGAATACGGCGATCTTCTTCTCGGCGGCCTTGAGGCTCAGCACGAGCTCATTGATGCGCTCGGGCAGCTGCTCCCGGGGCGTCTTCAGATTCGCGGTTAGCTGGGAGACCAGGGCGCGCTCGGCGGCCAAATCGCGGAAGGCCTCGAGGCCCACCAGCGATTCCACCCGGCGATTCGTGGAACCGACCGAGCCTTCACTGACGAGGCTGATCATGCCGATCTCGGCGCTGGAGCTGACATGGGTTCCGGCACACAGCTCACGCGACCAGGGGCCACCGATGTCGACGACACGCACACGATCGCCGTACTTCTCGCTGAACAGGGCCATCGCACCGAGCGCTTTAGCCTCGGCCAGAGGGAGTTCCCGGGTGAGCACCGGCAGATTGTCCCGGATGGCATTGTTGGAGATCTCTTCGATCTCGCTGCGGGTCGCCGGGGACAGCGCCTGGTTCCAGGAGAAGTCCAGGCGGAAAAAGCCGGCCTTGTTGTATGAGCCGGACTGGTGGGCGTTCGGGCCGAGTACCTGGCGCAAGGCGGCGTGCAGAACGTGGGTGCCGGAGTGCGCCTGGCGGGCGCCGCGACGCCAGTCAGGGTCGACCACACTGGTGGCGGCGTCCCCGACGCCGACCTCACCGGACCGCACCTGCACCTTGTGGCTGATCAGACCCTTGACCGGCTTCTGTACGTCGAGCACCTCGAGCTCGTAGCCGGTGCCCACGATCAGGCCGGCGTCGGCCTCCTGGCCGCCCGATTCCGCGTAAAGGGCGGTCTCGGCCAGGATCACCTCGGCGATCTCGCCGGAGACGGCTCGGTCGACGGAGAGCCCGTCCACGATGATCCCGAGCACGCTGGATTCCGTCTTCAGGGCGTCGTAACCGGTAAAGACGGTCTCCCCTGCCGCACGGAAGACGCTGTAGACCGACAGATCGGCGAGGTGCGTCTTCTTGGCCTTGGCGTCGGCCTTGGCCATTGCGCGCTGCTTGGCCATCAGAGTGTCGAAGGCCTCGCGATTGACGCTGAGCCCGGCCTCCTCGGCCATCTCGAGGGTGATCTCGATCGGGAAGCCGTAGGTGTCGTGCAGGAGGAACGCGGTGTCACCCGGAAGAATGGTCTTGTCGGCCTTCTTCGTCTTCGCGACGGCGAGATCCAGCACAGCACTCCCGCTGGCGAGGGTGCGGAGGAAGGTCTCCTCCTCCGCGTAGGCGGCCTGGCTGATGCGAGCGTAGTCGGCCTTGACCTCAGGGTAGGCGCCGGCCATGGCGTCGCGCGAGGCCGGGAACAGTTCGGGGAAGGTCGCGGCGTCGACGCCGAGGAGGCGCATGGCACGCACGCTGCGGCGCATCAGGCGACGCAGGATGTACCCGCGCCCCTCGTTGGATGGCATCACACCGTCGCTCATCAGCATCAGGGATGAGCGCACATGGTCGGCGACGATGCGCATCCGCACGTCGTCGTCGTGCACGGCGCCGTAACGGCGACCGGACAGCTCAGCGGCCCGGTCGAGAACCGGACGGACCTGGTCGATCTCATACATGTTCTGCACGCCCTGTTTAAGGAAGGCCACGCGCTCCAGACCCATGCCGGTGTCGATGTTCTTCTTCGGCAGGTCGCCGAGGATGACGAAGTCGTTCTTGCTGGTGCCCTCACCGCGCAGATACTGCATGAAGACGAGGTTCCAGATTTCGACATAACGGTCGTCGTCGGTGGCCGGGCCGCCATCGATGCCGTAGGCAGGGCCGCGGTCGAAGAAGATCTCGGAGCAGGGTCCGGCAGGCCCGGGCTGGCCTGTAGACCAGTAGTTGGTGTCCATCCCGAGACGCTGGATGCGGTGCTCGGGCAGGCCGAGGGCGCGCCAGTAGCGGAAGGCTTCGTCGTCATCCTCGTAGACGGTGACCCAGAGGTCTTTCTCGGCAAAGCCGTAGCCGCCGTCTGACTCGGAGCTGGTGAGCAGCTCCCAGGCGTAGCCGATCGCCTGTTCCTTGAAATAATCACCGAACGAGAAGTTGCCGTTCATCTGGAAGAAAGTACCGTGACGCGGCGTCTTGCCGACCTCTTCGATGTCGTTGGTGCGGATGCATTTCTGCACACTCGTCGCCCGCGGGTACGGGGCCGGTACCAGACCGGTCAGGTACGGCACGAACGGGACCATTCCGGCCACCGTGAAGAGGAGTGTCGGGTCGTCGCTGACAAGCGAAGCGGAGGGGACAACGGTGTGTCCGCGATCAGCAAAGAAGTCGAGCCAGCGCCCGCGAATTTCAGCAGTCTGCATTAGTTCCGTAGTTCGTTGT
>JBBQDC010000002.1:0-52496 GCA_038319305.1 Actinomycetales bacterium
GAGTACGAGCGCTGGAAGCTGGTCAGCTACAACGACTACAAGCCGCTCATGATCCGCCCGAACGCCAAGGGCAAGATCTCCGTCGGGCAGAAGGCCCGAGCCGGGCTGTCACGCTGGTTCTTCGAGGACCGGATCGAACCGGTCTCCAGCACGGAACTGGAACGCGCGCACGGCGACCACCACTAGGCTGCGGCCGCAACTATAGAACGGGCATCGATGTCCCTCCAGACCCTGTCGGAGTGGCTTCGGTGCCCGAACTGTTTTCGTCCACTCTCCCCCGCCGGCCCGCTGACTCTTCGCTGCGGTGCCGGGCACTCGTTCGATGTGAACAAGCGCGGATATGTATCGCTGGCGGGCGGTTCTCGTCGGCTGATCGGCGACAGCGCCGCGATGGTCGACGCGCGCGCCCTCTTCCTCGCGACCGGTTGGTATGAGCCGCTACGTGAGCGACTTGCCGACCGGGTGGCGGCTGAGAATCCCACCCGGGTTCTGGACGTCGGTTGCGGAACCGGATACTACCTGAAGGGTGTGCTCGGGCTCTCACCGGGTGTCTCTGCCCTGGGTATGGATCTCTCTCCCGTGGCCGTCGGGCGCACTGTCAGCGGCCAGGACCAGATCGATGGGCTCGTCGCGGATGTCTGGTCCCCTCTGCCTGTACGGGACTCGTCAGCCGATGTCATTCTGAACGTCTTCGCACCACGGAACCCGTTGGAATTTCACCGAGTGTTGCGTGAGGACGGCATGCTCGTTGTCGTTGTTCCGCAGGCGTCCCATCTCAAGGAGCTCAGGACATCCGGTCTGGTGCTGGACGTGCCTCCGAATAAGGGTGATCATCTGTCCGCGACGCTGTCCCCTGCCTTCGAACTGGAAACTCGAGACGAACTGTCGTACTCCCTGCACCTGGACGAAGCCCAGGCCGCAGCTCTCATCGGGATGGGGCCGGGGGCCCACCACACCGATTCCGACGCGCTGACGCTCCAGTTGAGTCGCATGCAGACCGTGACGGCGTCTTTCGAGCTGCTGGGGTACCGCCGGATTTCGATCTGACACGTAGCCGGCGCCGGGCCTGCAAGTCCGCGTTGACCTGACCGGGACAAGGGTCATGCTGGTAGATCGTCCACCACGACAAAAGCGGCGTCCCGGACATGTGTCCCGGACGCCGCTCCACGTGCCTTAGCACGTTTTACACTTCAGATCAGCGGGCGAAGTTGCCGCGGTAGTACTCGTACACCCAGCCGACGAGGCAGATGACGCCAATACCCAAGGCGATGATCGAGATCCACACGCCCACGGCCAGTCCCATGAAGAGCAGAGCAGCGCTGGCAGCCAGCAGGATCGGCCACCAGCTCCACGGGCTGTAGAAACCCACCTCAGGATCGCCGTCGTCGATATTCGCGTCCAGGCGGTCTTCGGGAAGCTCGCCGCCCTGCGCGACGTGCACTCGACTGAGGTAGAAGGCCACGAAGCTGACGAAGACGGCGGACAAGCCGAGTGCGAAGGTTCCGGCCCACTCAATCTTGTTCTGGTTCGGGTCGACGAGACCCCAGATGACATACGCCGCGGTGACGACGAGGAAGAACCCACTCAGAATCCAGAGCAGATTGACGTTGGCTCTCATTTACTTCGTCCTTTTCGACGCTGCGTCATACGTGGGGGCATCGGGGGCGTCCTTCCCTGGCCCGATACCGACCGTCATGGCCGATTCCGGGTGGTTCAGGTCGAACGCGGGGCGCTCGGACCGAATCCGCGGGATGGAGGTGAAGTTATGACGCGGCGGCGGGCAGGACGTCGCCCACTCGAGCGAGCCTCCATAGCCCCACGGGTCGTTCACGGTCACCTGGGGTGCATTGCGCGCGGTGATGTACACGTTCAGGAAGAACGGGATCATCGAGATCGCGAGAATGACAGAGCCGATCGTCGACAACTGGTTCATCCAGGTGAAGCCGTCTTCGGGCAGGTACGACGCGTAACGACGCGGCATGCCGACGACACCAAGCCAGTGCTGAACGAGGAAGGTCGTGTGGAAACCGATGAAGAGGATCCAGAAGTGCCACTTGCCGAGGCTTTCGTTGAGCATCTTGCCGGTCCACTTCGGCCACCAGAAATAGAACCCGCTGAACATTGCGAAGACCACTGTGCCGAAGATGACGTAATGGAAGTGCGCGACGACGAAGTAGGTGTCGGAGACGTGGAAGTCGAGCGGCGGAGACGCCAGGATCACGCCGGTCAGGCCACCGAAGGTGAAGGTGACGAGGAAGCCGAGAGCCCACAGCATGGGTGTCTCAAACGTAAGCGAACCGCGCCACATGGTGCCGATCCAGTTGAAGATCTTCACCCCGGTCGGCACAGCGATCAGCATGGTCATCAGAGAGAAGAACGGCAGCAGCACGGACCCGGTGACGTACATGTGGTGAGCCCAGACCGCCACGGACAGAGCCGCGATGGAGATGGTCGCGTAGATCAGGGTCTTGTAGCCGAAGATCGGCTTGCGGCTGAAGACCGGGAAGACCTCTGAAACGATGCCGAAGAACGGCAAAGCGATGATGTACACCTCAGGGTGACCGAAGAACCAGAACAAATGCTGCCACAGGATGGCTCCACCGTTGGCCGGATCGTAGATGTGCGAGAGGAAGATTCGGTCGGACGCTGCGGCCAAGAGGGCTGCGGCGAGGACAGGGAAGGCCATCAGGATGAGGAGCGAGGTGACCAGGGTGTTCCAGGTGAAGATGGGCATCCGGAACATGGTCATTCCGGGGGCACGCATCGTGATCACCGTGGTGATGAAGTTCACGGCACCGAGGATCGTACCGAAGCCGCTCAGCCCGAGCCCGACCATCCACAGGTTCCCGCCGACACCCGGAGAGAACGTCGTGCTGGCTAGAGGCTGGTATGCGAACCAGCCGAAGGATGCCGCCCCCTGCGGGGTGAGGAATCCGCCGACGGCAACGAGGCTTCCGAAGAAGAAGGCCCAGAAGGAGAAGGCGTTCAACCGGGGGAAGGCCACGTCGGGGGCGCCGATCTGCAGCGGCATGAGGGAGTTGGCGAACCCGAAGAACAGCGGAGTCGCGAACATCAACAGCATGATCGTGCCATGCATGGTGAAGAGCTGGTTGTACTGCTCCTTCGTCTGGAGGACCTCGAGACCGGGGGCGAAGAGCTGTGCCCGGATCACCAGTGCCATGACACCGGCGAGACAGAAGTAGATGAAGGACGTGATCAGGTACATGTACCCAATCACCTTGTGGTCGGTGGAGGTGATCCACCGGACGATGACATTGCCCTTGCGCTCGACACCGGTGGGCCGACGCGGAGCAGTGGGGGCTGGCGGCGTGGTGGGTGCCGAAGTGGTGGTAGTCATGGGCTAGTTGCCCTCCTGCTCGGTCGGGGCTGAGGTGCCCGGCAGATTTTGGTTGCGTTCGTACTCGAGGCCGAGCTGACCCTCGTTGCCTGCAGCACGCAGGGAGTCGATGTATGACTCGTAGTCCGCTTCGGACACGACCTCAACCTTGAAGAGCATCAAGGAGTGGTACTCGCCGCACAGCTCGGCGCACTTTCCGGAATACGTTCCGATGCGCTCCGGGATGATCGACATGTAGTTGGTCTTGCCGGGGATCATGTCTTTCTTGTAGAGGAAGTCGACCACCCAGAACGAGTGGATGACGTCGCGGGCATCGAGGGTCAGTTCGACCTTCTTGCCGACCGGCAGGACGAGCGTGGGAATCTCAGACTGAACCAGTGACCCGGCAGGGCCCTCGACATCGGGCTGGCCCTGGATTCCGGCGGTGTAGACGTCTTCGTCGATGTAGTTGAAGTCCCAGGCCCACTGCTTGCCGATGACCTGGACTTTCACCTCCGGCTCGTCAAAACGTGCCTCGATCTCGCTCTGGTCCCGCGCGGTGAACGCGAAGAAACCGACCACGAGAATGAGAGGAACGACCGTGTAGAAGATCTCGATCGGCATGTTGTATCGCAGCTGCACCGGGAGGCCGGTCTGGCCCTTGCGCCGACGGTAGACGACGACAGCCCAGATCGTGAGTCCCCAAGTGATGAGCCCCACGATCATGAGAACGATCCAAGACGTGGTCCACAGCCCGGAGATGCGTTCGGTCTGGTTGGTCACGGCCGGCTCACCCTCGATGAAGCCGGGGAGGTAGCCGTGAAGCTGGGCTTGTGAGCAACCTGCTAGAACAAGGACCAACGACGCTGCGATCGGAATTGCAGCCCATCGGAGACGATGGTTTTTGCGCACCAGTAACCTTTCGGTGAGTCTCGACGACACTTCACTGGAAGTGCTTCTATAGACACCCAGCCTACTGGGAGTGGCACCTTCCCTTGTGCAAGAACAGGCCGACGGAGGTAACGAATTCGCCGCCAGTCACAGTATTCGCGGAGATATCGTCCCGAGGTACGGCATCCGTCGTCGGTGGATCAGCTGAAGGAATCTCCACACGCACAGCTTCCGCCGGCGTTGGGATTGTCGATCGTGAACCCCTGCTTCGCGATGGTGTCCTCGAAATCGATGGATGCCCCGTCCAGGTAGGGCACACTCATCTTGTCAACGACTACCTCGACCCCATCGAAATCGACAAGAGAGTCCCCTTCAAGCACTCGCTCATCAAAGTACAGCTGGTAGATGAGACCCGAACAGCCGCCCGGTTGGACGGCGACGCGCAAACGGAGGTCCTCGCGGCCCTCCTGGGCGAGCAGGCTGCGCACCTTGTCGGCGGCGGTGGCGCTCAGCCCCACGCCATGGGCGGCGGTGCTGGTGGCGACTGTGTCGGTCATGGTGCTCCTCAGTGTTCGTCTTGTTCTCGCACGGGGTTTCGCTCGGACACTTGTCCGCTGGATTCCACGAAGATTCTACCGACCGAAACCCGGAATGAACCCTCTACATTCCCGGTTCTCGGCGCTCATGGTTGAGTCAGCTCCCGGTGCGCTCGTTCAGACGCCCGAGCAGGAAGGCCTCGGTGAGAATGGCCCGCTTGAAAACGCCCAGATGCAGGGATTCGTTGGGGCTGTGGGCCCTGGAATCAGGATCCTCGACCCCGGTGACCAGGATCTGGGCATCGGGAAACACACGAACCAGGTCGGCGATGAAGGGAATGGACCCGCCGACGCCGATGTCCACGGGACGCATGCCCCACGCTTCGGCCATCGCGCTCCGTGTCTCGGTGACGGCCCAACCCCCCGTGTCCACCAGGAAGGCCTCCCCCGTGTCGACGTCGTCGATGTCGATCCGGGCGCCGAATGGAGCTTTGGCGTGCAGGTGTGTCTCGAGCGCACGGAAAGCTTCGTCAGCGGGTTGCCCGGGAGCAATCCGGGTGCTGATCCGCACAGTGACAGCCGGCGTGAGGGTGTTCGACGCGTTGGCGACGGACGGCGCATCGATCCCGGTGATCGTGATGGCCGGTTGGGACCAGATCCGGCTGAGGACAGAGCCGTGACCAATCGGGCTGACACCGTCGGAGAGCCCGGTCTCCAAACGCAGCTGGCCCACTGAGTAGTCGGGAGTCGGAACGTCGATGCTTGTCAGACCGGCGACGGCGACGGAGCCGTCTTCGGCGTAGAGGCTATCGAGCAGGCGAACTGCTGCCATCATCGCATCGGGAACCGCTCCCCCGAACATGCCCGAGTGCGACGCGTGGTCAAGGGTGCGCACCGTCAGGCGGAAGGTGACATTGCCGCGCAGAGCCGTGGTGAGGGCAGGTGTGTCGATGTCCCAGTTATTCGAATCTGCCACGACGATGGCGTCCGCGCGCAGGGACTCATGGTTCTCCTCGAGGAAGGTGACGAAGGATCGACTGCCGAACTCTTCCTCCCCCTCGATGAAGAGCGCCAGGCCAAGATCGAAATCGGGTCCCTGGACTTCCACGAGGGCTCGGATCGACGCGATGTGGGCCAGGACACCTGCCTTGTCGTCCGCCGCGCCACGCCCGTAGAGGCGGTCGCCGCGCACGGTCGGTTCGAAGGGGTTGGAGTCCCAGTCGGCATCCTGGCCGGGAGGCTGCACATCATGGTGCGCGTAAAGAAGCACCGTCGGTCGCCCGTTGCGAGCGGCGCGCGTGGCCAGAACGGCCGGATGGCCGAGTTCGGTTCCTCCCGGGATCCCGGCCCGCTTGATCTCGACCGATTCGAACACCCCGAGGTCGCGCACCAGGGCCGCGACGGCATCCGCGCTGGCCCCTACCTGAAGAGCGTCGAAGGCATCCCAGGAGACGGACGGAATCCGCACCAGGGAGCACAGGTCGGCGATGGTCGTGGGCAGGCCGCGTTCGACTGCCGCACGAAGGGCCGGGGCCGCCGGGGAGGTTGCCGTGGGCGCTGTTTCTCGAATATCGGTCATCGGGTAATCTTAAGGCAATCAATTGCGAGGAACTGATGTGGCTAAGCCTGTGAACCCAGACGTACAACCATCCATGGAGACCCCGGACGAGATCAAGTCTCGTCTCGCGGCCGGCCACCCCGTCGGCAAAGGGCAGGCGACGCCCAGCCGCAAACAACAGGAGGCTCTGAACCGGCGCCCGCTCGTTCCGGACGACCGCAAGCTCGCGGCCAAGCAGGCCAGAGGGAAAGCGTCCGAAGCTCGCGAGCGTGCCCGGGTCGGCATGGCTGCCGGAGATGAGAAGTACCTTCCTGTGCGCGACCGTGGTGCGCAAAAGCGCTTCGTGCGCGACTTCGTCGACGCTCGCTTCAACGTCGGTGAATTCATGATTCCGGTGATGTTCCTTGTCATCCTGCTGAGCGTCTTCCCTGACCCGTCGGTGCAGACCTACGGGTTCCTCGGCCTGTGGGCCTTTGTCATCGTCGCCGTCGTCGACTCGGTGATCCTGGGATTCATCGTCACGCGGAAGCTCACTGCCAAGTTCGGCGCCGAGAAGGCTGATCGGGTGCGCTGGTACGCGGCGATGCGAGCACTGCAGCTGCGCGTGCTGCGCCTGCCGAAGCCGCAGGTCAAGCGCGGCCACTACCCCTCCTGAGGCAGGGACTTCTCACGCACTCACTGGGAGAAGGCCCCTGACCGGATCAGAGGCACGCGCAGTTCTTCGTCGGTCAGTGATCCGTGCTGACCGACCATCGATCGCGCGGACGGGTTCGGCTCGCGAGAGTCGTAGTACGCGATGAGCTTGCGCGCGGCCACAAGGACATCACCAATTCGGGGCATTACCTCGGGCGCAACAGTGCCGAAGAGCCCTGATTCGACGGCTTCCGCGCGTGTGAATACCCAGGCGCGGTGGCCTTCTATTGCGCGCCACGTGTCAGCGAGAACCGCGGCCGCCTCGGCACCCAGTTCGGGTTCGAGGTACAGGTGCAGGCACCGCGGGTCCCCGCCGATGTGCCGCACTCCCCTGACAAGTTCCGGGACCGTGTCGAAGAGCACGTGCCTGGTCGACGGAACATCGATGATCCCGTGGTCGGCCGTCACCAGTAGGCCCTCATCCGGTTTCAGTTCGGTGGCGAAGCGGGCGGCCGCACCGTCGAGGATCTCCAGAGCGGCCAGCCACCGATCCGATTCCCAGCCGTGCGCGTGGGCGGCCACATCCAGCTCGGGGACGTAGAGGTAGACGAGGGCACGCGGCTCGGTATCGAGAAGGTATCGTGCGGCGGCGAACCGGTCAGACACGTTCTCCGCGGGCACGTAGCGTGCGCCGCGGAGGGCCGCCTGAGTGAATCCGGAATCGGTATAACGGCGGGGTCCGATGGCGAAACTGGGGACGCCGGCATCCGTCGCCCGTTCGAAGACGGTGCGCGCGCGCTGCCAGGTTTCCGGCCGCATCCCGGCGTCCCAGCCGGTCAGCTGGTTTACTACCCGGTCCCGATCCGCGTCTCGGACCCGGTAGCCGACGAGTCCATGCTGCCCGGGCGGGACTCCCGTGGTGAGGGTCGTGATCCCCGCGGCCGTCGTGGAGGGGAAGACCCCGTCGACCACGCTGGTCTTGGTCAGCAGTGAGTTCAGGAACCGAGCGTGCCCGGCCCGGGCGCGGAGGGAGCTGACGCCGAGTCCGTCCGCGAGCACCACGACCGTTTTGTTGGTGTGGCCAAGACCCAATGCGTTGGGAAGGCCCTCAATCGACGAGAGGGAACTTGGGAGAACGTCGGCAAGGCGCAGGGTGCTGAATTGGCGGGCCGGTAGCATGGAGGGCATCGTGCCAAGTCTGACATAGACGAGGCCGGATCGATCCAGCGCCTACCCGACAGCGCGTGTCCCGCAACGCACGCCTCAGCAGAATTCATCAATGAGCCGTTCAGATAGCACCACGCCCGCCACGTTCACCGAGCGCATCGAAGACGTCGATGTCTCCACCGAGATGCAGGGCTCGTTCCTGGAATACGCCTACTCGGTCATCTACTCCCGGGCGCTCCCGGACGCCCGGGACGGGCTCAAACCGGTGCAGCGGCGCATCCTTTATCAGATGAGCGAAATGGGACTTCGCCCTGATCGTGGCCACGTCAAGTCGGCCCGAGTCGTCGGCGAGGTCATGGGCAAGTTGCACCCCCATGGTGACACCGCGATTTATGACGCTCTCGTGCGCATGGCGCAGGCGTTCACGCTGCGGGTTCCCCTGATCGATGGCCACGGCAACTTTGGCTCGCTCGACGACGGACCGGCCGCCCCGCGGTACACCGAGGCCAGGCTGGCGGCGCCGGCCCTGGCCATGACAGAAAACCTCGACGAAGACGTCGTGGATTTCGTACCCAACTACGATAACCAGCTCACCCAGCCGGACGTTCTCCCGGCCGCCTACCCCAACCTGCTGGTCAATGGCGCCAGCGGTATCGCCGTGGGCATGGCCACCAACATGGCCCCGCACAACCTGATCGAGGTTGTCGGCGCGGCCCGTCACCTGCTTGCCCACCCGAACGCGACGCTCGACGACCTGATGGAGTTCGTCCCCGGTCCTGATCTGCCCACCGGCGGCACGATCGTGGGGTTGGCGGGAATCAAGGACGCGTACGCCACCGGCCGCGGCAGTTTCAAGACCCGAGCTCGGGTATCCGTCGAAGCCATCACCGCTCGCAAGGCCGGACTCGTCGTCACCGAACTCCCGCACCTGGTTGGGCCCGAGCGCGTCATCGAGAAGATCAAGGACGGGGTGAATTCCAAGAAGCTCAGCGGCATCTCCGATGTCACCGATCTGACGGACCGCACCAAAGGACTTCGCCTCGTCATCGGGATCAAAACCGGTTTCAGCCCGGAGGCCGTGCTGGAGCAGCTGTACCGTGTGACCCCGCTCGAGGACTCGTTCAATATCAATGCGGTAGCCCTTGTAGATGGCGGTCCACAGACTCTCGGTCTGCGGGAACTGCTGCTCGTCTACATCGCACACCGCATCGAGGTCGTAACCCGACGTTCGGCCTACCGGCTGGCCCGACGCAAGGAGCGGCTGCACCTCGTCGAAGGTCTGTTGGTGGCGATCCTGGACATCGACGAGGTCATCCAGGTTATCCGCGCCAGCGACGACAGCGAGCAGGCTCGCACCAAACTGATCGATGTCTTCGACCTGAGTCAGATTCAAGCCGAGTACATCCTCGAGCTTCGCCTGCGACGCCTGACCCGCTTCTCCCGCATCGAACTCGAGACCGAGCGAGATCAGCTTCTGGCGGAGATTGCTGCGTTGGAGAAGCTCCTCGGCAGCAAAGCCTCCATCCGCACTCTGGTGTCTGACGAACTGGCCTCGGTGGCCGAACGTTTCGGTACCCCACGGCGAACCCTGTTGACCGAGGCGAAGCCGAGTATCGCCGGCGCCAACAGCGCCGCCGCCAAGCGGAAGGCCGCCATCCTCGAGGTGACGGACACCCCGACCAGGGTCTACCTCAGCGCAACGGGAAAAATTGCCAGGGTCGAGCTTCCGTCCGACAGTGCGGTTTTGCCGGAACGGATCGCCCCGGCACAGAGGCGCAGCAAGCATGACGCCGTGTTGTCGGTCCTGGACACAACCAGCCGCACCGAGATCGGAGCCGTCACCAGCTTGGGAAGGCTCATCCGGTTCTCCCCCGTCGACCTGCCCGTGCTGCCACCGACCTCGGTTCAGCTCGGTGCGGGCGTACGCGTGAGCGACTATCTGGCCCTGCCCAACAAAGCAGAAAAGATTCTGGCGCTGGTCGCGCTCGATTCCGAGCAGTCAATCGCTCTCGGGACCAGACAGGGCATCGTGAAGCGCGTCACCCCGGGCGACTGGGCGAACAAGCCTGACTTCGAGATAATCGGGTTGAAGCCCAAGGATGTGGTGGTCGGCGCGGTGCAGGGCTCGGAAGACGACGAACTCGTCTTCATCGCCTCCGACTCACAATTGTTGCGTTTTCCCGCCGGGTCTGTGCGCCCGCAGGGTCGCACTGCCGGAGGAATGGCCGGCATCAAGCTGGCCGCCGACGCCCACGTCGTGTACTTCACCAGCGTGGAAGCGCAGAGCACAGCCGCGTTCGTGGTGGCGACCGTCGCCACCGGCAGCCACACACTGCCCGGAACCGACCCTGGCAGCGCCAAGGTGTCAGACTTCGCCGAGTACCCGGCGAAAGGCCGAGGAACGGGCGGAGTGCGCTCCCAGCGGTTCCTGAAGGGCGAGGACACCGTCTCCGTGGCGTGGGTGGGGCCGCTTCCCGCCCGTGCCGTCGGGTCGGACGGCACGCCCCGCTCGCTGCCCGAATCAGGGTCACGGCGTGACGCGTCCGGGGCCATGCTCGACTCCGTGATCGGCGCCATCGGCGCCCGAATCGGCTGACACCAGAACGGTCCCCCGCAGTGTGCACCCGGTCGCCGGGTGATGTGCGGGACGGTGCGTTATGGTAGCGAAATGACACACCTCGACGGTTCTGCAATTCTCGTCCTCGGCGCTTCTGGGGGTCTGGGAAGCGACATCGCCCGACTTCTCGCTGCCGGCGGCGCTCGACTCGTTCTCAGCGGCCGCGACCAGGCGAAACTCGAGGCACTTTCGATCCCCGGTACCGCGGTCACCGCCGATCTCACCGATCCGGACGCGATCACGGCCCTGGTAGCGGAGGCGATCAGGGTTAACGGACGGCTCGACGGCATCATCAACGCCTCGGGGGTCGTTGCCTTTGGACCGGCGACCGAGGTGAGCGATGAGACGCTCACCGAGTTGTTCGCCGTGAACACCCTGGCGCCGATCCGCCTGCTGCGAGCAGCACGGGCTGCGCTAGCCGAATCCGCCCAGCAGGGCAGAGACCCCTTTGTTGTCACTCTCAGCGGGGTCGTCAGCGAGAGCCCCACCGCCAACCTCGCCGCCTACTCGGCGTCGAAGGCCGCCCTCGCGGCGTTCGGACAGGCCGCCGGCCGGGAACTGCGGCGCGGCGGGATCCGCATCTTGGACGCCCGGCCCGGACACACCGAGACGGACCTCTCCACTCACCCGATATCCGGAACCGCCCCGCGCCTGCCGGCCGGCTATTCCCCGGCGGTCGTCGCCCAGCGAGTCGTCGATGCCATTATCAACGGCGAACGCGACTTGGCGAGCACGTCGTTTCGCGCCCAGGACGACTAGGCCCGGTCGTCACACATCGATCCGATCGCGACTCAGCTTGTCCGAGCTCTCGATGATGAACTCTTTACGCGGTGCGACGTCGTTTCCCATCAGGAGTTCAAAAACGTTCCCGGCCATCTCGGCATCGGCGACCCGCACACGGCGAAGCGTCCGGTGGGCCCGCTCCATTGTCGTGGTCGCGAGCTGGTCGGCATCCATCTCACCGAGGCCCTTGTAGCGCTGGATCGGATCCTGGTACCTCTTACCGCTCTTCTTGAGGCCGGTGAGCACGGCCTGCAGCTCGACCTCCGAGTACGTGTAAATGGTCTCGTTGGGCTTCGTGCCTGGGTTCATCACCACGACCCGGTGGAGCGGGGGGACAGCCGCAAAAACGCGTCCTTCCGTGATCATCGGGCGCATGTAGCGGAAGAACAGGGTGAGTAACAGCGTACGGATGTGGGCGCCGTCGACATCCGCGTCGCTCATGATGATGACCTTTCCGTAGCGCGCGGCGGACAAGTCGAAACTTCGGCCGGAACCGGCGCCGATCACCTGGATGATCGAGGCACACTCGACGTTTGACAGCATGTCGGCCACGGACGCCTTCTGAACGTTCAGGATCTTCCCGCGAATGGGGAGGAGCGCCTGATGCTCACTGTCCCGGGCGAGCTTCGCCGTGCCGAGCGCGGAATCTCCTTCGACGATGAAAAGCTCGCTCGTCGACACATCGTTGCTGCGGCAGTCGACCAGTTTCGCGGGCAGGGACGAGCTCTCCAGGGCGTTCTTTCTGCGCTGGGTCTCCTTGTGGGCACGTGCGGAGATTCGTGATTTCATCTCGGCCACGATCTTGTCCAGAACGACTGCGGCCTGGGTCTTGTCGTCGCGCTTGGTCGACATGTAACGCTCGGTCATCGCCTGCGCGACGACGTTGGCCACGATGGCACGAACCGCGGGGGTGCCGAGCACCTCTTTCGTCTGTCCCTCGAATTGCGGCTCAGGAAGCCGCACGGTGAGCACCGCCGTGAGGCCAGCCATCACATCGTCTTTTTCCAGCTTGTCGGACCCCATTTTGAGCCGGCGGGCGTTGAGCTCGACCTGGGCACGGAGAAACTTGAGCAGGCCCGCGTCGAATCCAGCCAGGTGCGTTCCGCCCTTCGGCGTGGCGATGATGTTCACGAAGCTACGGACGACGGTGTCGTAGCCTGTCCCCCAGCGCAGGGCGATGTCCACGGCACACTCACGGACCAACTCGGTGGGCACCATGGCGCCCGTCGGTGTCAGCACCGGGACCGTTTCCCGGAACGTCCCGTTGCCGGTCAGGCGCCAGGTGTCTGTAATCGGGCTATCGGTGGCGAGATGCTCGACGAACTCCGAAATACCGCCCTCGAACTTGAAGGACTCGAGCATGTGCACGTCGGTACGCTGATCCGCGATTTCGATCGCCAGGCCCGGAACGAGGAAGGCCGTTTGGCGCGCCCGCTCGAGCAATTCCTCTGTCTGGAAAGCAGCGCCCTTCGTGAAAATCTGACGGTCGGCCCAGTACCGTACCCGCGTCCCCGTGACGCCACGCTTGACCTTGCCGATGACGCGCAGCTCACTCCGGTTCTCGAAGGGCGTGAAGGGCGCGTCGGGACTTTTCTCCCCTGAGTCCGCGAAAATTCCCGGTTCACCGCGGTGGAACGACATAGCCCAGGTCTTCCCGTCGCGGTCGACCTCGACGTCGAGACGCTCAGACAAGGCGTTGACGACGGATGCGCCCACACCGTGCAGTCCACCGGACGCGGCATACGATCCGCTGCCGAACTTACCGCCGGCGTGAAGTTTGGTGAAGACGACCTCGACGCCGGTCAATCCTGTCTTCGGCTCGATGTCAACCGGAACGCCCCGGGCAGTGTCGCGCACTTCGACGCTCTCGTCAGAGTGAAGCACAATGTCGATACTGGTTCCGAAACCGCCGAGCGCCTCATCAACCGAGTTGTCGATGATCTCCCAGAGGCAGTGCATGAGACCGCGCGAGTCGGTGGATCCGATGTACATGCCCGGGCGCTTGCGAACCGCTTCCAGCCCTTCGAGGACGGACAGGTGGCGGGCAGAATAATCAGAAGAACTCACAGCAATCAAGAATACCGAACCCAAGCCCTCCCCCACTCATCAACACCCGATCGAAGTGCGCTACGCGGTGAGCGAAATAGCGGTCATCCGACTCGATAACCGCGCCGGACCGTGTTTTCATAGAGGACAGGTTAAATTGGTATCAATTGGTATCAGTCTGGAGGAGGAAACCATGTCCCAGATCGGAACCGAAAATGGTGCCATCGACCAAGAGAAGACTCCACACCAGCTCACCGCGGCGGACCGCTGCGATGCGTGTGGAGCCCAGGCCTACATTCGTGTGGTCGTGAACAACAGCGAGCTGCTATTCTGCGCACACCACGGTCGTAAGCACCAGGAGAAGCTCGCCACCATCGCTGAGAGCTGGCACGACGAGTCGAGCCGTCTCCTCGAGGACCAGCGCTCCTAACGGAATCGGCGGGCGCAGGACAGCTTCCGCTGTATTGCGCCGGCCGCGAATCTCTACTCTGAGGAGAGTCCAAGCCGCACAGCAATCTGATTGCGTGCGGCTTCTGCCATGTCGTCTACGGCCAACGATCGCTCACCGGGCAGATACTCGTGTCCGATGCGGGCCAGGGCCGAATGCAGCATGTGGTCGGCCAGACCAGGGTTCCGGGCGAGCACGGGCCCGTGCAAATGGGTGCCGACGACGCTGCCCATGACCAGACCCTCCGTGCCCGCGCCATTACCTGTTCCGGAGAGAACCCGGCCAAGCGCAGACGCTTCGGCGCCGACATAGCTTCGCGAATGGTTCTCGAAACCGATCAGACGGCCGTGCCTGGACGCGACCACAATGTCATCCGTGGCACGGGCGGGCATCGGAACAGCGCGACCGGCAACAATACCCAATCCCTCGATGACGGATCCGTCGTCACGTTCGATACCCCAGCTCAGTAGTTCCCAGCCGGTTCCGACGAGAAGGATCGGCACACTTGCAGTGGCCCAAGTGCGCAGCTGCGTCGTCATTGTCGCTAGGGTATCTCTGGCGCGCACGAGGTCGGAGTCGGAGCCCGATCCGACGACGACGGCGTCGACCTGGTCAGGCAGATCAGCCAAGGAATGGACCTCCACGACCGTGGCGTCGGCGCCGGCCCACCGGGCTCGCTGGGCGAGAACGCGTGCATTTGCGGCATCCCCGTTGGTGTCGAGAAGTTCGGGCAGCAGCGACACGATCGTGAGCGGACGGTTCATTCCTGCTCCTCCTTGTTGGTTGCGAGCCCCAGGTGCGCCCTGGTGCGTCGCATGGAGTCTGCGGAGAAGATGATTGTTTTCAAACCCGTCAGCGGTTGAGGCAGAGCGAGGAAATCGTCCAGGGCCAGGCCCAGGTCCGGCTCGACGCGGTCGACGAGGACGTCGTCGTATGCCAGCTGGAGCGCGATGTCGTGCGCCTTTGACCCCGATGCGATGCGCACCCTGACCAGCCCCGAGGTGTTGACGGGCCAGAAGTAGGACGGGTCACGCACGTCCGACCCGATGGCTACGAGGATCTGCTCGGTGCCTTCTTCAAGGCTGTCCACGTTGAGCTGGAAACTGGCCGGATTTTGCACCAAAACGAATTCAACCTGGTGACCGCGTACGGTGACGATCTCACCACGACCGAACACCGGTGGGATGGCCGAGATGGCGTCGATGGCCAGCACCGGATCGAAGCGGTCGCCCAGTGCGGCCTGGGCCGTGCACAACGCGGTTAGTGCGTCAACGGCATAGTGCGTGCCGCGGGCAGGAAGCCCCAGCGGGTACTCGACCCCCGCGATGCTCACAGTGGCATGGCGGCCCTGAACCGAGGTGAGGAGCATCCCCTCCCCCGCGTCCAGTCTGGTGTCAGTGGTCGCGGTATAGCCCAGGCCCCGGGGATTGTCGGCGAGGACCTCCGCGGAGACGCCGTAGCGGGCGACTGCCAAGGCACCGTCAAGGCGTCCGGCGAGGTCGGTCAGGTACTGGTCGTCCGCGTTGACCACGACGGTTCCTGTGGCTCTGGCCGCGATCTTGGCGAGCATCGCCGCGACCATGTCCGAGTCATGGAAACGGTCGATCTGGTCCACCATCACGTTCGTCAGCGCGACCACGCGCGGCGTGAGCGAGCTGGAGATCAGGGCACCGTGGCCCTCATCCATCTCCAGCACCGCGATATCGCCCTTGATCAGACCACTCAAACTGGCTTGCTCGAGCAGCGCGGAGGTCAGACCCTGGCTGATGTTGGCCGTGGACTGGTTGGTGAAGACGACCGTGCCGTGAGCGCGGAGCGCAGCGACCAGCATCTTGGTCGTGGTCGATTTGCCGCTGGACCCGGTGACAATGATGAGTCCACCGGGAAAGCTGTTGAGGGTGCGCGGGAGGAAACCGGGTGCGATCCTGTTGACCACAAGACCCGGGATCGCAGATCCACCGCCCGGCTTCCGCCAACGGGCGAGTTTCCGTACGACGCGTCCAAGGAGAATCGCCGGTGCGTAAAGCAAAACGCTCTCTATTCGAGGTAGTCGCGTAGGGACTGCGACCGTGAGGGATGACGCAGTTTGGCCATGGTCTTGGACTCGATCTGGCGGATACGCTCACGCGTCACGCCGAACGTGTCACCGATCTGGTCGAGGGTCTTCGGCATACCGTCTCCAAGGCCGAATCGCATGCGGATGACGCCTGCTTCGCGCTCGGACAGAGAGTCGAGCAGGCTCTCCAGCTGCTTCTGCAGCATCGTGAATCCGACGGCGTCCGCGGGGACGACGGCTTCCGTGTCCTCGATCAGGTCGCCGAACTCGCTGTCGCCGTCCTCGCCGAGCGGGGTGTGCAGGGAGATGGGTTCGCGGCCGTACTTCTGGACCTCGACGACTTTCTCCGGGGTCATATCCAGTTCGCGGCTCAGCTCCTCCGGTGTGGGCTCCCGGCCGAGGTCCTGAAGCATCTGGCGCTGCACGCGGGCGAGCTTGTTGATGACCTCGACCATGTGTACCGGGATGCGGATCGTGCGGGCCTGGTCGGCCATGGCTCGGGTAATCGCCTGGCGGATCCACCAGGTGGCGTAGGTGGAGAACTTGAAGCCCTTGGTGTAGTCAAATTTCTCGACGGCACGGATGAGGCCCAGGTTGCCTTCCTGGATCAGGTCGAGGAACTGCATTCCGCGACCCGTGTAACGCTTGGCGAGCGAGACGACCAGACGGAGGTTCGCGCCCAGGAGGTGGCTCTTGGCGCGGGCACCGTCTTTGGCGACCCACATGAGCTCGCGTCCCAGGGCGCTCTTCTTCTCGGCGTCGGTCATTTGGGACATCTTGTCCTCGGCGAAGAGCCCTGCTTCGATTCGCATCGCGAGCTCGACCTCTTCGGCGGCGTTCAGCAGGGCAACCTTGCCGATCTGCTTCAGGTAGTCCTTGACCGGGTCGGCCGTCGCACCGGTGATGGCGCTGGAGTACACCGGCACCTCGTCGTCGTCGTCGACCAGCGACAGCACCAGTGCGCCGCTCGGAAGTGCCTCGGCGGATGCTGCACGCTTCTTCTTGGCCTCATCGGAGTCGTCATCGGCATCCGTATCGTCGCCGTGCGCGGCCTCATCGTGCTCATCGGACGCCGGCTTGGCCTTCGCCTTCGTGCTGGCGGCGCGCTTGCGCGGGGCAGGCTTCTCCTCACCGTTTGCAGCGGCAGCAGCAGCAGCGGCTTTGGCCGCGGCGGCCTTGGTAACGGGCTTCTTCACGGCGGCAGCCTTGGTGACGGGCTTCTTCGCGGTCGCAGCCTTGGGCGCTGCCACCGCTGCATCTGGGGCGACAGCGGTGCTCACGGTGGGCTCTTCGGTCTGCTCGATTTTTGTGCGGGTTGCCATTCGAACACCTCTCATGCCGTGGCGCAGAGCCTGCGGCGCTGCCAGGCTGTCCCGACCGAGTGGGTCTGGTGGGAGGTAAGCCTGGGCAGTGTGGATTTTGGGCAGTACTAGGACCCATGTCAAGTCCCGGGCTACTCACATCGACACTACTGTCGATGCTCCCAGGACCAGAACGGGCCCTATTGACAATTATTGCATGCTTTGTGTATGAGACAAGCCAGGCGCACGCCTATTCCGGCCGCTGCCTCCGTCGCCACGCTCGTGCCACGGCCACCCAAAGCGGCGCGACTTCAATGCCCTCGTCGCGGGAGAGCTTGGTGCGGGTGCGGGCACGGGTGTGCAGCAGAAAAATCACGCCCAGCCCCACAATCAGGAACTGCACCGAGAACGCAACCCGGAAGGAGTCGAGGGAGTACAGATCGCTTGCCTCTCCCCCGGCGACGCGCCAACCATCCTGCAGGTCGAGCAGCAGCCCGATCAGGTACACCATCACGAAACTGGCGGTGAAGCCGCCGACGTTCACGACGCCGTTGGCCGAACCGTGGCTGCGCTGGGGATTAAAGGTTCGGGCGAAGTCGAAACCGATCAGTGACCCTGGTCCTCCGATGCCGAGCGCCACGAGTAGCACCAGCATCAGCCAGAACGGCGGCTGCTCCGGCCACAGCAGCACGGCGGCCCACGCCGCTCCCATCAGGGCGACGACGCCCAGCACGATGTTGCTGCGGCGCAACGGATAGCGCGCCGTCAGGATTCCGAGGATCGGCCCGAACACTATGCCGGCACCCACCAAAACCATGAGCATCGCCGCAGCGAGGGACGGGTCATACCGGAGTCCATAGACCATGAAGGGGAATCCCCAGAGGAGAGTGAAAACGGTTCCGGAGGACTGCGTGACGTAGTGAGACCAGAATCCCAACTGGGTACCGGGCCGTTTGAAACTGTGTTTGAGCTGCAGGAGTGCGGCACGCCAGCTGGTGGTCCTGTTCTCGATGGATGTGCGGTCAGGCTGGTTCGACACCACGGCGATGACCACAACGAGAGCTACCGCGGCAACCGAGGCCGCGGAGAGGAACGTCGGAGTCCAGCCCCAGGTATGCAACACCCAGGCCAGCGGCACGGCGGACAGCACCTGGCCGAGCTGACCGATGTTTCCCAACCACTGAGAGAGCTGCGGGACGATCCGTCCGGAGAACCATGACGCGATGAGCCTAATCATCGAAATGAAAATGGCGGCGTCGCCGGCACCGACGAGGATGCGTCCGAGTACGGCAATCGAGATGTCGGGGGCGAAGGCGAGGGTGATCTGTCCAACGACCATGAGGGACGTACCGGTTACAACGAGCACGCGGGCCCCGTACCGGTCGATCAGGACCCCCACCGGAATCTGTGCGGCCGCATAGACCGCGAGCTGCACGACGGCGAGGCTGGACAGTAGTGCGGCAGAACCGCCGAACCGTTCGGTGGCGACGACACCCGCGATACCGAGGGAAGAGCGCTGCAAAACGGCGGACAGGTAAGCGAACGACCCGACGTAAAAGATCAACCAGGACCGGCGCGTGTTCATTGCCTCAAACTTACCCGCGCCGAAGCATCCGGATTCACCGAGCCGCTTCGCCGATCAGGAGGGTGAACCGTCGTCTCTGCTCCGCCGGGTGGCGAGGAAGTTCTCCAGCTCAGCGGCAATCTCGTCGGCGCTGGGCAATTCGCCTGCCTCGTCGGTCAGCGGTGAGCGCAGCGTGCTGCCCTCCATATAGGTGTCGTAGCGTTCTTCGAGCGTGCCGACCAGCTTTCCCAGCTCGGGGTTGTCCCGAACCTGCTCGTCAATGCGGGCGACGAATTCGCGATTCTGTTCTCGCACCCGATCGGTGGGGAAGATCAACCCGGTGGAGGCGCTCGTGCTGTCCAGCGCCGCCAGGGCTGCAAGGGGAAATTCCGTGTCGGAGAGATAGTGCGGAATCAGCAGCACGAAACCGACGACGGAGGCGCCACACTCTTGGAGCCGGTATTCCATCAGGTGCAGCGCGTTCGCCGGCACCTGGGTATGCGGACGCCAAACCGACATGCTCTCAACCAGATCAGATCTGTTGCCGCTGACGGTCACGCCGATCGGACGGGTGTGCGGGACCGGCATCGGTATCGCGTGCACCCAGGTCGTGGAGGCCACCTTGAAGTGGCGTTCGAGCTGCAGCACTGCGGCGGTGAACTGTTCCCAGCGGAAATCCGGCTCGTAGCCGGCCAGCAGCAGGAACGGCTGGCCGATCTCGTCCTGGGCCAGGTACACCCGCAGGGCAGGAGGTTGATAGTCGGTGAGGTGGTCCTGGTCGAAGTAGATGATCGGCCGGCGAGCTCGGTAGTCCAGCAGCACGTCAGCGTCGAAGGTCGCAATGACGCTGTGGTCGAGGGTTTCGAGAAGATATTCCGTGAATTGCGAAACCGCGCCACCGGCATCCGCGAAACCTGTCAGGCCCGCGACAAGATGGAGCCCCTCGGGGACGTTTTCCGCGTCCGCAGTCAGCTCGTAAATGTCACCCGGATCCCGCATGACATTAACTGTAAGCGCCAAATTCCGAGGCTGGCTGGAATCGACGACCTCGCAGTGATGCCGAGAGCGAACACGCCCGGAGCGTACGATCGGGGGATGAACGCACCCCGCCTGACCTTATCCATAGGACCTGCCCTCGAATCGGAGGTGGACGTTCTCATTGTCGGAGCGCTCCAGTCCGGCGACGTCGCCACCCTTTTCGCTGGCCCTGGTTTCTCCAGCCTCGCGGAACAGCTCGCACCCCTGGGCATCACCGGCGGCCGCGATCAGGTGATGCGCCTGCCTGCCTCGGTAGGCAGCGCCCGCAGCATCGCTGTCGTCGGAATCGGCAAGGAGGCCACGGTCGACGCGCTGCGCCACGCCGCCGGGTCCGCCGTTCGCCAGCTGACCGGCGTCACCTCGGTCGCCTTCGCCTTCCCGACGACCACGGATGTCGAAGCAGAGGCTGTTCTCGAGGGCGCCGCGCTCGGCGCGTACTCCTACACGGCCTACCGGCAGAGCTCGCTCGCCGCGACCAAAGTCCCGGCGCAGGAGATCACGGTGCACGCGGCCGCGGTGCCGGCCGGAGCCGCCGCCCGCGTCGCCGTCATCGCCGAGGCCGTCAACCTGGTCAAGGACCTGGTCAACATGCCGCCCTCGGACCTCTACCCCGAATCCCTTGCCCGGCGGGCCGTGGACGCCTGTGAGGGCCTACCCGTCGACGTGCGCGTGTGGGACGAGGACGAGCTCGCCGCCGATGGCTTCGGCGGGATCGCGGGCGTCGGGCAGGGCTCCACCAGGCCTCCCCGCCTGGTCAAGGTCAGTTACGCCCCGGACGGCGCAACGCAGCACCTCGCCCTGGTCGGCAAGGGCATCACCTTCGACACCGGCGGGCTCTCGTTGAAGCCGCCGGCATCCATGGTCGGAATGAAATACGACATGACCGGGGCGGCGACCGTGCTGGCCGTAATCCTGGCGGCCGCCCGTCTGGGTCTCGATGTTCGCATCACCGCCTGGCTGTGTATCGCGGAGAACATGCCTTCCGGCTCGGCCATCCGGCCCAACGATGTGCTACGAATCCGTGGAGGCCGCACGGTCGAGGTACTGAACACGGACGCGGAGGGTCGCCTGGTACTCGCCGACGGTCTCGTCGCGGCCGGCGAAGAGGGACCGGATGCGATCGTGGACGTGGCCACACTGACCGGCGCCGCCCTTGTCGCACTCGGTACTCGCTACTACGCCGCCATGGGTGAGGATGCCCTGGTCGCCCGGGTGCTGACCGCCGGCAAGTCAGTGGGTGAGCTGGTGTGGCCGATGCCGCTCCCCGAGGAACTGCGCCCTCTGCTGAACTCGGATGTCGCCGACATAGCCAACGCCAAAATCGGCAGCGCCCACGGTGGCATGCTGCTCGCCGGGGTCTTTCTTCAGGAGTTCATCGGTACTCGCGGCGACGGAGACGCCGCCGAGACCATCCCGTGGGCACACCTGGACATCGCGGGACCTGCCCACAACACGGGCAGCGCGTGGGGATTCACGAATGCCGGGCCAACCGGAATCTCGGTGCGCACTCTGCTCCGACTGGCCGAGGACTTTTCGCGCCCGTAGTACAGTCGAGTGGGCGAGAAATCTCGCCCACTCTTTGCCTGCCCGGATGCGTCCTCTCGCTCGGGCGGACCGGGTTGTGATGCATAAGGGAGTATCTGGGTGTCGGAACAGAATTTTGACCTTGTCGTTCTCGGTGGCGGAAGCGGTGGCTACGCGGCCGCGTTGCGTGCGGTTCAGCTTGGCCTCACCGTTGGCCTGATTGAGAAGGGCAAACTCGGTGGCACGTGTCTGCACCTCGGCTGCATCCCGACCAAGGCGCTCCTGCACTCTGCCGAGGTGGCCGATGTCAGCCGTGAAGCCGCCAAGTACGGTGTGAAGACCCAGTTCGACGGCATCGACATGCCCGCTGTGAACGCGTTCCGCGAGGGCATCGTCGCCTCCAAATACAAGGGATTGCAGGGCCTTATCAAGGCCCGCGGCATCACGGTCATCGAGGGAGAAGGCCGTCTCGTCGCCCCGAACACCGTGCAGGTCGGCGCAGACACCATCGTTGGCAAGAACGTCGTACTCGCGACCGGTTCCTACTCCCGATCCCTGCCGGGGCTCGCCATCGGCGGCCGCGTGATGACCAGCGAGAACGCCCTGGAACTCAACTTCGTGCCCAAGAAGGTTGCCATTCTCGGCGGCGGCGTCATCGGCGTTGAGTTCGCCAGCGTGTGGAGGTCCTTCGGCGCCGACGTCACGATCATCGAGGCTCTGCCGCACCTGGTGCCCAACGAGGAAGAGTCCATCTCCAAGCAGTTGGAGCGTGCGTTCCGTAAGCGCGGCATCGAGTATTCGCTCGGCGTGCGGTTCCAGAGCGTCACCCAGCACGAGAACGGCGTCGTCATCACACTGGAAAACGGCACCGTCATCGAGGCGGAAATCCTGCTTGTCGCCGTCGGCCGGGGGCCGTCGACCGCCGGACTCGGCTTCGAGGACGTTGGCGTTGCCATGGATCGCGGATTCGTCCTGACCGATGAGCGCCTGGCGACCAACGTTCCCGGAGTCTTCGCCGTCGGCGACATCGTTCCCGGCCTGCAACTTGCCCACCGCGGCTTCCAGCATGGAATCTTCGTCGCTGAGGAGATCGCGGGTCTTAACCCGATCGTCGTGGACGACCTCAACATCCCCAAGGTCACCTACTCTGACCCCGAGATCGCGTCTATCGGATATTCGGAGGCCCAGGCCGCCGAGAAGTTCGGCGCCGACCAGATCTCGAGCTACGAGTACAACCTCGGTGGCAATGGAAAAAGTTCCATCCTCGGCACGAGCGGTTCGATCAAGCTTGTCCGAGTCACTGACGGTCCCATCGTCGGTGTGCACATGATCGGCGCCCGTGTCGGCGAGCTCATCGGGGAGGGCCAGCTGGTTGTCAACTGGGAAGCCTACCCGGAGGACATCGCTCCGTTCCTGCACGCACACCCCACTCAGAACGAAGCTCTCGGCGAAGCCTTCCTGGCCCTGGCAGGCAAGCCCCTGCACGCAATGTAGCCGAGTCGCGGCATCCAGACTCTCAGTACTCTAATTACAGACAAATGGTTTTGAAGGAGACAATCGCATGAGCGAATCCGTTAACCTCCCGGCACTCGGTGAGAGTGTCACAGAGGGTACGGTCACCCGCTGGCTGAAGAACGTGGGAGACCGCGTCGAAGTCGACGAGCCGCTGCTGGAAGTATCAACCGACAAGGTGGACACGGAGATCCCGTCCCCCATTGCCGGCGTGATCGAGGCAATCCTGGTTCAGGAGGACGAGACCGTCGAGGTCGGAACCCCCCTGGTCACCATCGGTGACGGTTCCGCCGCTGCCGCTCCGGTCGCGGAGGCACCAGAACCGGTTGCCGCACCCGAGCCCGTCGCGGAAGCACCGGCGGCTGAACCCGCACCGGAACCCGCACCCGAGCCCGTCGCGGCTCCCACACCGGAACCCGCACCCGAGCCCGTCGCGGCTCCCACACCGGTGGCAGCGCCCGAGCCCGTCGCGGCTGCCGCCCCCGTGTTCGCGCCCACCCCGGTTGCTGCACCCGTCGCGGCACCCGTCGCATCGCCGGAGCCGGCCGCCGCCCGCGGATCGCACGCGGGGACATCCGGCTACGTAACCCCCATCGTCCGCAAGCTGGCGAACGAGGCTGGCGTCGATCTGTCCCGCGTGGTCGGAACCGGCGTCGGTGGACGCATCCGCAAGGAAGACATTGCTCTCGCCCAGGCCAGCGCTACCGTCGGCACGGCAGCAGCGGCTGCTCCGGCCGTGGAGGTCTCCGCACTGCGCGGGACCACCCAGCCCATGTCGCGTCTGCGCAAGGTCGTCGCCGAGCGCGCCGTCATCTCAATGCAGTCGTCGGCTCAGCTGACCACCGTGGTCGAGGTTGACGTCACCCGGGTCGCAATTCTGCGCGACACGGTGAAGGCCGATTTCCACGCCAAGACGGGCAACAAGCTGTCGTTCCTGCCGTTTTTCGCTCTTGCCGCCGCCGAAGCGCTTCAGGCCAACCCGATCATCAACGCCACCATCGACGGTGACACGATCGTGTACCCGAGCCAGGAGAACATCAGCATCGCGGTTGACACGGAGCGCGGGCTGTTGACTCCGGTCGTGCGCAACGCGGGTGACCTCGATCTGGCCGGATTCGCCGCTCAGATCGCAGACCTCGCCCAGCGCACCCGCGACAATAAGCTCAAGCCTGACGAACTGTCTGGCGGAACGTTCACGCTGACCAACACGGGTTCGCGTGGGGCCTTGTTCGACACACCGGTCGTCTTCCTGCCGCAGAGCGCCATCCTCGGCACCGGCGTCGTCTACAAGAAGCCCATCGTCGTCACTCAGGATGGCCTTGACGCGATCGCGATCCGCTCGACCGTTTTCCTCGCGCTGTCCTACGACCACCGCATCATCGACGGCGCGGATGCTTCACGCTTCCTCGTCACCATGAAGCAGCGTCTCGAGGCAGGTGCCTTCGAGGCAAACCTCGGAATCTAGTTGCTGCCGTCCGTAAAACCGGACGTTGTGACTAGAAGTCGATAATTTCTCTGATTCGCCAGCCGGCCTCGCCCTTGACCATAAGGACCGAGGCCGGTTGTCGTTCTTCGTCCGGGGCTTGGAGCGTCACGAGCGCGACGTCCCCCGTGCGTTCCTCAAGGACCGCTTTCCACGACGAGAGGTCTTCTTGCTGGGGCGCGCCACCTCCCTGCTGGATCATGCGCAGGGTGTAGCTATCGCCAGCCAGTGCGGCTGATTGCCGTTGGTGCACACCGTCGAGGCAGATGACCGAAACCTCGCCGAGGCACCCCGACCGGATCCGCAACAGAGCTTGAATCGCGGCCACCGGGTCATCGCCGCGCACCGCGGCCCGGTCGCTGGCTGCGGCAGTCGACTCCACCGGGGCCGCCACCGGGATCCCGGAGGCCCCGGCCGGCTCCGTGGGGGCTTCCGGCTGAGCTCCCGCCGTAACCGAGGATCCGCCGGGACCCAGCGCCGTCACCGCCAGTCCGGTGCTCACCACCGCCACGAGGACCGCGAGAACCAGTGGTCCACGGCGGAATCGGAGTTGCCCTAGTAACGCCTTCCGCTCGCCGCCCGGGTTGCCCTCCCGCAGCCGCCGAAGCGCTGTCCGGGCACGGGAGAGCAGGCTACCGAGCATCTCCCTGAACAGGGTCTCCGCTGCGGCGACGTGAACCGCCTCACCGGGCTCCGACCCGGCGGGATTGTCAGGCACAGCGCGCCTGAGCCAGTCGCCGGCGGTCTGAGGCCGACTCCCGGCATCGCCGGTCTTCCCCAGCCTCACCGGAGCGGCCTCGGCCCAGTCGAACAGGAGGTGCTCGAGCTCGCCTGGAGTCCGCGCCGCTGAACGGGCGGTCGGAACAGCGCACCACCGGTCCAGGTCGCGGACGGCCTTCTTTGCCGGCACACCACCCTCAACCTGGTCGAGTACCGCGCGGACGACCTGCGCGAGCCTGCCGTGGACCGCGTCGAGCGCCTCCGGACGCGCACCACCGGCGGCTGGCAACGCCTGGAGCCTTCCCAGCCCAGTCAGGACCGGGCGACCGCTGGAGTCGAAGAGAATGGTCGACAGGCTCACGGCCGGATGAATCAGACCGATGGCCTGCAACTCAGCCAGCGCCGCTGCGACCGGAGCCAGAATCGTGACCGCCTCCCCGGGATGGATATTCCGGCGGCCCTCCAGGAAGCAGCTCAGAGCCCCGCCGGTGAGCTGTTCGAGCACGAGGCAGGTGCGGCCATCAGACAGGGTGCCAACATCGAAGAGCGAGGTCAGCCGTCCGGATGTCAGGGTGGTCAGGGCGCGAACCTCCCGTTCGATCGAGAGGCCCTCCGTTTCCGGATGGAAGACCTTCAGCACAACGGGTGACGCGGAGCCATCTGTCTCCTGCACGTGAACGCCGCGCCCAGACACGGTCGACCGTGCCGGCGCCACCCCCACATAGAGATCCGCCCGGTCGGTCGACGCCAAGCGCCGCAGAACCCGGTACCCGGCGATCAGCGCCGGGTTGCCGCCGGGCACCGATTCCCTGGATTGAGGCAGGGACGGAGATTCCAGGCCGCGAACACGTCGAGCGCGAGTTCTCATGCCCACATGCTGACCCCGCCGCCTGCTCCGGAACCGACTCGGATTCGGTTCGGGGACAACCGGGTCGGCTTCCCCGTGGGGAGGAACGCCGGGGTCTAGAATCAGAGCATGCTCGACTTTGTCGTCGCGGGGCTAAGCGCCAACTCCGTGCCGTATGTTGAGGGCCTTGAGCTCCAACGCGCAGTCCACCGTTCCGTCGTCTCCGGGGAGAGGCCGGATACCGTCATCTTCCTCGAACATCCGAGTGTGTATACCGCCGGGAAGCGCACAGCTCCCGAGGAACGGCCTACCAACGGGACCCCCGTGATCGACGCGGACCGCGGCGGGAAGATCACCTGGCACGGCCCCGGACAACTGGTCGGATATCCGATCATGCGCCTTCACGAGCCCGTCGACGTCGTCGGCTACGTGCGACTACTTGAGGGGATCCTCATCGACGCCCTCCTGGGCTTCGGCATCGTCGGCTGCCGGGTTCCCGGACGTTCCGGAGTCTGGGTTGGCCCGGAGGGCCAGGAAAACAAAATCGCTGCCATCGGAATCCGCGTCGCGGAAGGAGTGACCATGCACGGCTTTGCCCTCAACTGCAACAACTCGCTCGAGGCCTACGACCACATCATCGCCTGTGGGATCAAGGATGCCGGGGTCACCACTATCTCGAGCATGGTCGGCCAGAACGTCAACACCGCCGATCTTATCGCCCCCATCACAGCCCAGTTCGAGGCTGCCTGGGCGGTCTCCGCATGAGCGCGGCGCCAGAAGGGCGGAAGATGCTTCGGCTTGAGATCCGCAATATGGAAACGCCGATCGAACGCAAACCTGCCTGGATCAAGACAGTGGCGAAGATGGGACCGGAGTACCGCAAACTCCAGAACCTGGTGAAGGGCGAAAACCTCCACACCGTGTGCCAGGAGGCCGGCTGCCCCAACATCTTTGAATGTTGGGAAGACCGCGAGGCAACTTTCCTGATCGGAGGTTCACAGTGCACGAGGCGCTGCGACTTCTGCCAGATCGATACCGGGAAACCCGCCGAATACGACACCGATGAGCCGCGCCGGGTTGCGGAATCCGTTGTCAAGATGAATCTGCGCTACGCCACGGTGACGGGCGTTGCCCGTGACGACCTGCCCGACGAGGGCTCCTGGCTCTACGCCGAAACGATTCGGCAAATCCACCGCCAAAGCCCCGGAACAGGCGTGGAGATCCTGGTTCCGGACTTCTCCGGCAACCCTGACCACCTCGGCGAAGTCTTCTCCGCCCGTCCCGAGGTCTTCGGTCACAATGTGGAAACTGTCCCGCGCATCTTTAAGAGAATCAGGCCGGCCTTCCGCTACGACCGTTCCCTTGATGTGCTCACGCAGGGCCGGGACGCCGGGCTGATCACGAAATCGAACCTCATCCTGGGTATGGGTGAGGAGCGCTCGGAGGTCAGCCAGGCGCTCCAGGACCTGCACGACGCCGGGACCGACATCATCACGATCACCCAGTATCTGCGGCCGAGTTCGCGTCATCTACCCGTAGCACGGTGGGTGAAGCCGGAGGAATTCGTCGAGCTCAAGGAAGAGGCCGAGGCCATCGGTTTCCTCGGTGTGCTCTCCGGCCCGCTGGTGCGCTCCTCCTACCGGGCCGGACGGCTCTGGGCCCAGTCCATGCTGGCAACCGGTCGAGAGGTTCCGCCGCAGCTGCGTCACCTGGCGGATGCCTCTCTCGGGTTCGCACAGGCGGTTTCTTGATCAAAAATCGGTCACGAGACATTCGAGTGACTCGGTAGTCTTGGAACCATGGCACGCAGCAAGGACAAGACTCCCCGCCCCCCCAAGAAGCCCGGCCGCATGAAGCAAATGTGGCAGGTGTTCCAGATGACACGCCGCTACGACAAGAAGATCGTGTTGTTCATGGTTCTCGGCTTCGTGGTGCCCGTCATGGTCGCACTGGGACTGGCGCTCATTCTGTCTCCCGGGAGCATTCTCAACATCGTGTTGTGGACGATTTCGGGTGTTCTCGCCGGTATCCTCGCCATGCTCATCATTCTGGGACGGCGGGCGGAGAAGGCAGCGTACTCGCGGATCGAGGGCCAGCCCGGGGCCGTCGGTGCGGTGCTGCGCGGTTCGCTCAAGCGCGGCTGGGTAGGTAGTGAGATGCCCGTTGCCGTCAACGGCAAGACGCAGGATGCCGTCTACCGGGCAGTCGGCCGTGGTGGCGTCGTGCTGATCAGCGAAGGGCCGCGCACCCGCACGGCCCGCATGCTCGAGGAAGAGCGCCGTATGGTGACCAGGCTCGGCGGCAGCATCGCCGTCACCATCATCAGCGTCGGCCCCGATGCCGATGCCGTGCCGCTGCACAAACTGGCGCGGCGCCTCACCCGGATCAAGCCCACCCTGACCAAGGCCGAGGTACTCGCTGTGAACAACCGATTGAACTCCATGACCAAGAAGCTGCCGATCCCCAAAGGCGTTGACCCGATGAAGGCGCGGCCTCAGCGCGGAAACTAGCGGTTTCTCCGTACGGGTCAGGTTAGCTTCGGATCAGTACCGTTCCCGCGATCTTGTCGTGGAAACCGCGCTGGTCCGAGTCCCAGACCAGCGCGGGGACTGCCAGTCCGAGCAGTAGGGAACGTACGACAGGGCGCCACAGCCCCACCCAGCCGGGCCGGAGCGGGACCACTCGGAGACCGACCAGACGGTGGCCGATGCTGCCGCCGATCGTCGGAATGAAGACGACCTGAAGGATCACGAAGATGCCGGTCACAGCGAAGCCACTGACGACGTCGTTCGTACTGAAGAACAGCGCCGCCGCCACGTAGGCGAGAGCCCAGTCAAGCGCGAGGGCGCCGAGCCGGCGCCCGACACGACCCACGGAACGCGCTCCCGCGTTCGGCAGCCCGAGGCGCTCACCCGGCCATCGGCTCGGCGGGAGCTGTCCAAAAGTGGTTGAATTCGAGGCTGCGGCAGACACGACTTCAGTCTACCGAGCGGGCCCCGCTGTAACATGTGTGAAACATAAGCGTCACTGCCGGGTAATGGCACCCCAGTAACCTCAAGAGAGCCGCAGCGCGCGACTTTCATGTTTTACGCCCACGTCGTTTGGAGAAAAAACCGCATGTTCCGCGATTCGTCAGAAGTGCTCAAGTTCATCAAGGACACCGACGTCAAGTTTCTTGACATCCGTTTCACCGATTTGCCGGGTGTGCAGCAGCACTTCAACATCCCCGCGTCGACTGTCGATGAGGAGTTCTTCACCGTTGGGCAGATGTTCGACGGCTCCTCGATCCGCGGGTTCGCGTCGATTCACGAGTCCGACATGCAGTTGATCCCTGACGTCACCACGGCATACATCGACGCGTTCCGCACCGAGCGCACGCTGATCATGCTCTTCGACATCTACAACCCGCGCAACGGCGAGATCTACTCGAAGGACCCGCGCCAGGTGGCCAAGAAGGCCGAGAAGTACCTCGCGTCGACCGGCATCGCCGACACCGCCTTCTTCGCCCCCGAGGCCGAGTTCTACATCTTCGACGACGTTCGCTACGAAGTGAACCAGCACTCTAGCTTTTACTCCGTTGACTCCAGCGAGGGTGCCTGGAACTCCGGCAAGGAAGAGGTCGGCGGCAACCTCGCCAACAAGACCCCGTTCAAGGGCGGATACTTTCCCGTCAGCCCGGTCGACCAGCACGCCGACCTGCGCGACGACATCTGCCTCAAGCTGATCGACGCCGGTCTCATCCTCGAGCGCAGCCACCACGAGGTTGGCACCGGCGGCCAGGGCGAGATCAACTACCGCTTCGACACTATGGTGCACGCGGCCGATGATCTGCTCAAGTTCAAGTACATCGTCAAGAACACCTCGGCCGAGTGGGGCAAGACCGCCACCTTCATGCCGAAGCCCCTCTTTGGCGACAACGGATCCGGCATGCACACGCACCAGTCTCTGTGGGCCGACGGCAAGCCGCTCTTCTACGACGAGGCAGGCTACGGCGGACTTTCCGACGTCGCCCGCTGGTACATCGGTGGTCTGCTCAAGCACGCCCCGGCCGTTCTCGCGTTCACGAACCCGAGCGTCAACTCTTACCACCGTCTGGTACCCGGGTTTGAAGCCCCTGTGAACCTCGTCTACTCGGCCGGCAACCGCTCGGCGTCCATCCGGATTCCGATCACCGGCACCAACCCGAAGGCCAAGCGCATCGAATTCCGTGCGCCGGATGCTTCGGGTAACCCGTACCTTGCCTTCGCCGCCCAGCTGATGGCAGGCCTTGACGGCATCAAGAACCGGATTGAACCGCACGAGCCGGTCGACAAGGACCTGTACGAGCTCCCGCCCGAAGAGGCCAAAAACATCCCCCAGGTTCCCGCATCGCTCGGGGAAGCTCTTGTGGCCCTCGAGAACGACCACGACTTCCTGCTGGCCGGCAACGTCTTCACGCAGGAACTGATCGAAACCTGGATCGACTACAAGCGTGAGATGGAGATCAAGCCGCTCGCGCAGCGTCCGCATCCGTTCGAGTTCGAGCTCTACTACGGGGTCTAGGCACTAGCGCGCACCCGGCAACACACAAGAGGACCGCATCCCCGTCGGGGGTGCGGTCCTCTTGTGTGTGAGCCTATCGTCGGCGGTGCCGTGCAGCCTCGCCGCGGTTACCCGCTCACTGTGGCCTATCCACCGAAGGGTCCGGTGCGTTCCACCGGCCCGTAGAACAGCCGCTCGAACACCGCTCGAGCGCGTCGGGTCACCGACAGGTATTCCTCTTCGAGCTGGTTGCCGGAACCCGGCGGGTATTCCATCACCCGCGCAACGCCCTCAAGCTGCGCGCGATCGGTCGGGAGGACATCCGCGGTCTTATTGGTCCAGAGCGTGATCGCGGACCGGCAGCGGGAGGCGAAGACCCAGGCCGTGGTGAGAGTTTCGGCATCCACCTCACTCACCAGACCCGCGGCGACGGCCGCGCGGAGTGCACCGAGCGTCGACGACGTGCGCAGCGACGGAATGTCGGCCGCGTGCTGCAGCTGCAGCAGTTGCACAAACCACTCCACGTCGCTCAACGATCCGCGACCCAGTTTCAGGTGGCGGTTCGGATCAGCACCCTGCGGCAGGCGTTCGTTTTCAACTCTGGCCTTGATCCGCTTGACCTCACGGATCGCCTGATCGCTGATCAATAGCGGATACCGCACCATGTCGGCGACGACCTCGAAGTCGGTCAGAAGACGGGCATCGCCGGCGACCCCCCTCCCCCGCAACAGCGCCTGCGCCTCCCACGTGAGAGACCAGCGACGGTAGTAGGCCTCGTAGGACTCAAGCGATCTGGCAACGGAACCGTTCTTCCCCTCCGGCCGGAGTCCGATGTCCAGATCGAGGGGCAGTCGGTTGTCATCGGTGAGCCGGGACAGCTCCTTCACGATGAACTTCGCCCGGTCGTGGGCTGCTTCGCCGGTGAGGGTGCCCGGGCGGAAAACGTACATCACGTCGGCGTCCGAGCCGAACCCCAGTTCCGACCCGCCGAATCGTCCCATTCCGATCACGGCGAATTCGATCCCGTCGGCGCCCTCACCGTCTTCGGCACCGTCGAGCGTCGTGCCACGGATGGCGGCGAGCACTCCCTGAATGATGGTGGCGGTGACGTCGGTGAGCCCGGTCGCCAGCTCGTCGATGCTGACCTGCCCCAGAATCGCCGAGAACGCCAGCCGAAGCATTTCGCGGCGCCGTGCCGTGCGCAGGATCGATGCGGCGGCATCCGGGCTCTCATGCCGTGCCAGCACGGCTCGGGCCTCCTCCCGGAGGGTGGCCGCGTTTCGAGGCCGCAAGTCGTCCTCGTCTTCCAGCCAGGCCACGGACTCGGGAATCGTCTCCAGGAGTTCGCCGACGAAACGGGACGAGGACAACACCCGGGTGAGGCGTTCGGCGGCCCCTGACGAGTCGCGGAGCATTCGCAGGAACCAGTACGTCGTGCCGAGACTGTCACTCAGGCGCCGGAACGCGAGCAGGCCGTAGTCAGGGTCGGCTCCTTCGGAGAACCATTGGAGCAGCACGGGCAGCAGGTTGCGCTGAATCGTGGCACGCCGGGACACACCGCCGGTCAGTGCCGCGATGTGGCCGAGTGCACCCTTCGTGTTGCGGAACCCGATAGCGGCCAACCGGGCCTCGGCCTGGGCGCTGGTGAGGCCCCGGCCTTCCGCCGGCAGGGCGGCGACCGCCGAGAGAAGAGGGCGATAGAACAGGCGCTCGTGCAGGCCGCGCACTCGGTGCTTGGTGTTCAGCCACCGGACGGTCAGTTGGGCCGCGTTCGGGGCCAGCCCGGTCGCCCGGGCGAGGATGCGCAGGCTCGACTCGTCACGTGGCACGAGGTGGGTGCGCCGGAGCTTCTCGAGCTGCAGGCGGTGCTCCATCAGCCTCAGGATGCGGTACTCCTGAGCGAACTCCGCCGCTTCGGCGCGCCCGACATATCCGCTCTCGGCCAGCGCCGTCAGCGCCGGCAGGGTGCCGGCCTGCCGAACCGCCGGATCTGCCTGGCCGTGCACGAGCTGAAGGAGTTGCACGGTGAACTCGATGTCCCGGAGACCCCCGGGGCCAAGTTTCAACTGCACTGAGACTTCATCATCCGGGATGTTCTGGGTGACGCGCTCGCGCATCCGCTGCACGGACTCGACAAAGTTCTCCCGGCTGGCGCTGGTCCACACCTTCGGGGATACCGCCGCCACATACCGGCCGCCGAGCTCAAGGTCGCCCGCCAGCGGCCTGGCCTTCAACAGCGCCTGAAACTCCCAACTCTTCGCCCAGCGGTCATAGTAGGCCAGGTGAGACTCGAGGGATCGCACGAGGGCACCGGACTTGCCCTCGGGACGGAGGTTCGGGTCCACCTCCCAGAGCTCGGGTTCGATGGCAGGCTGATTCAGGCCCCTCATCAGCAGGATGGCGAGCCGGGTGGCGATGTCGACCGCGCGAGGCGCTTCCAGGCCGGCGTCAGGGTCACCCTCGGCAACGAAGATCACATCGACGTCACTCACGTAGTTCAGTTCGCCGGCGCCGGCCTTGCCCATGCCGATCACCGCGAGCCGGGTGGCGCGCACCTCATCCTGGGGGAATACGCCTCGCCCTGCCACCAGGCCGGAGGACATACTGCGGGCAACCGCCAGTGACGCCTCCAACGCGGCCGCGGCCAGGTCAGCGAGAGTGCGAGCGACGGCGTCGAGGCCCGCGACCGGGTCGGTCTGCTCGAGGTCGAAGGCGGCCAGTTGCGCCAGGCGACGGCGGTAGCGCACCCGAAGGGCAACCCAGCCCTCGTCGTCGACGAGGCTGGCGAACCCGTCGTGGGTACCGACCGATTCCAGGAGATCCTCGGTCAGTCCCGCCAAGTCGGGAAGGATCATGAGCGGTTTGGCGAGGACGGTCAATTCCTCTGGGTGGCGCAGGAAGAACTCGGTCAGTCCGCTTGAGGCCCCGACGACCCTCAGCAGCCGTTGGGTCGGGTCCGGGTGCAGCAGCAACGCCCGCGTCTCATTCGGCGCCTGGCGCAGCAGCGACACGAGCGCTGCGAGGGCAGCATCCGGGCTGGCCGTCTTGCCGAGCAGCGGGAGAAGGGAGGCCGGTTCGGGACCACCCAGTTCCACGACTTCGTGCAGCCGCACCCTCACCTCTCGCAGCTCGACAAAGCCCACCCGAGCGAGCTCGGTCAGAGTCAGCTGTTCCCGCGCCATCGGGTCCGGTTTCCCGTTCGTTAGAGCATCTCGAGGTTCTTGTCGAGCTCGAATGGAGTGACCTGGGAGCGGTACTCCTTCCACTCCTGGCGTTTGTTGAGGAGCACAAAGTTGAACACGTGCTCGCCCAGCGTCTCCGCGACCAGCTCGGACTCCTCCATGTACTGGATCGCGTGGTCGAGGCTCGCCGGAAGCTGCCGATAGCCGAGAGCTCGACGCTCGGTGTCGCTCAGACCCCACACGTTGTCCTCGGCCTCAGGGGGAAGCTCATAGCCCTCTTCGATCCCTTTGAGCCCGGCGGCCAGCATGAGCGAGTACGCGAGATACGGATTCGCGGCCGAGTCGATGGCACGGTACTCAACGCGGGCGCTCTGCCCCTTGTTGGGTTTGTAGAGCGGCACTCGGATCAGAGCAGACCGGTTGTTGTGACCCCAGCAGACGAAGCTGGGGGCCTCGTCGCCGCCCCAGAGGCGTTTGTAGGAGTTGACGAACTGGTTCGTGACGGCGGTGATCTCCGGTGCGTGCTTGAGCAGCCCAGCAATGAACTGGCGGCCGGTCTTGGAGAGCTGGTACTGGGCCCCCGCCTCGTAGAACGCGTTGGTGTCGCCCTCGAACAAGGACAGGTGCGTGTGCATGCCTGACCCGGGGTGCTCCGACATCGGCTTGGGCATGAACGTGGCATAGACGCCCTGCTCGATGGCCACCTCCTTGATGACGGTGCGGAAGGTCATGATGTTGTCCGCCGTGGTCAGAGCATCCGCATAGCGCAGGTCGATCTCGTTCTGACCGGGACCTGCTTCGTGGTGGCTGAATTCCACCGAAATTCCGAGGTCTTCGAGCATCCGCACCGACCGGCGGCGGAAGTCGTGGGCCGTGCCGCCGGGGACGTTGTCGAAGTAGCCGGCATGGTCCACCGGAACCGGCCCGTTCTTGCCGTACTTGGACGATTTGAGCAGGTAGAACTCGATCTCGGGGTGCGTGTAGAAAGTGAAGCCGCGATCCGCCGCCTTCGCCAGGGTGCGCTTGAGCACATTCCGAGGGTCAGCAACGGCCGGCTGTCCGTCGGGCGTCATGATGTCGCAGAACATGCGGGCCGTCGGGTCGATCTCCCCGCGCCAGGGCAGGATCTGGAAGGTGCTCGGGTCGGGATGAGCGAGCACGTCCGCTTCGAAGGACCGGGTGAGACCCTCGATCGCCGACCCGTCGAAACCGAGTCCCTCGGCGAATGCGCCCTCGACCTCTGCCGGGGCGATGGCCACCGATTTGAGGGTACCGACCACATCCGTGAACCAGAGTCGGATGAACTTGATTCCCCGCTCCTCGATGGTCCGGAGAACGAAGTCGCGCTGCTTGTCCATTCACGCCCTTTCTTGTCGATCCCTAGGCTACTGTCTGGCGTCGACTCTCGGGCGAAACAGGCCGCCGATCGGCGTGAACGCGCCTTGACTACACTTGAGTCATGCCAGAGTCGACCGTTCCGGATGCCCCCCAGCCTGTCAGCGAGCTGAATCCCTTCGTTCCCGCGCAGTCCGGACCCAAGCGGGTGCGTACGCGCCATTTTCACAACGCCAAGCAGCAGGGCATCCCGATCACGGGACTCACCAGCTATGACATGCTCACAGCCCAGGTCTTCGACCAGGCCGGCATCGACTTCCTGCTCGTGGGCGATTCGGCCGGCAACAACGTGTTCGGCTACGAGACCACCCTGCCGGTGACGGTCGACGAGCTCATCCCGCTCACCCGGGCCGTGGCGCGCGCCGTTACCCGCGCCCTCGTCGTTGCAGACATGCCCTTCGGCTCCTATGAGACCGGCCAGACTGAGGCTCTGCACACCGCCGTGCGCTTCATGAAGGAAGCGCAGGCCCACGCGGTCAAGCTCGAGGGCGGGGTGCGTAGCCACAAGCAGATCAAGCGCATCGTGTCATCGGGGATTCCCGTAATGGGCCACATCGGGTTTACCCCGCAGAGCGAGCACGGTCTGGGCGGACACATCATCCAGGGGCGCGGCGCGGCGGCGGACCAGCTGATCGAAGACGCCCTCGCGGTGCAGGACGCAGGCGCATTCGCCGTCGTACTTGAAATGGTTCCCGCCACGGTGGCAGCCCTGGTCACCGCACAACTCGACATCCCCACAATCGGCGTGGGTGCGGGGCCCGACGTCGATGGGCAGCTCATGGTCTGGACGGATTTCGCCGGCATGACCGATGGCCGGGTACCCCGGTTCGTGCGTCAGTACGCCAACCTGCGCGGCGTGCTGACGGATGCCGTGCACCGGTTCAAGGAAGACGTCGACTCTGGCGCCTACCCTGGGCCGGAACACAGCTACGAGTGATCTCGGAGCCCACGGGGCTAGCGGTCGTTCTCGGCTTCCTCGGCGGCCCATTTGGCGCTGTTCGCGCGCAGCTTGTCCAGCGCGTGGACAGCCTCCTCCCGGGTGGTGAACGGCCCGACGCGGTCCGTGAACGGGGACTGCATCCCCTGCTCGACCGCGCCTGTGCGCATGTTGTACCAGAACTGGTGATCGGTGTCTTCGGACATAAGCTTGATCTTATGCCTAAGGATTCTGTTGGTCACCTTCTCCCGGGAGCGATTTCTCCGCTCCGCTCCGTCCCCCGCCACATCGTGCGCCCGGAGTACGTCGGGAAGGAGATGCCCACGCCCTTCACGGGATCGGACGTGTACTCCCCCGAGCGCATCGAACTCATCCGCGAATCCGGTCGGATTGCCGCTCAGGCCATCGAAGCGGTCGGTCGTGCCATCCGCCCCGGCGTGACGACGGAGGAACTCGACCGGATCGGCCATGAGTTCATGATCGAGCGTGACGCCTACCCGTCGACGCTGGGCTACCGAGGGTTTTCCAAATCGCTCTGCAGCTCTGTCAACGAGGTCATCTGTCACGGCATCCCCGATGACACCGTTCTCGAGAACGGCGACATCGTCAACATCGATATCACCGCCTACAAGAACGACGTGCACGGCGACACGAACGTCACCTTCATCGTCGGTGAAGCCCGGGACGAGGTCAGACTTCTGGTCGAACGCACCCGGGAGGCCCTCGCCCGTGGCATCAAGGCCGTCGCTCCCGGACGCCAGGTGAACGTGATCGGCCGCACGATCGAGTCCTACGCCAAGCGGTTCAACTACGGGGTTGTGCGCGACTTCACCGGCCACGGTGTCGGTGACGCCTTCCACTCCGGCCTGATCATCCCGCACTACGACTCCGCCCCTGTCTATGACACCGTGATGGAGGTCGGCATGGTGTTCACCATCGAACCGATGCTCACCCTGGGCGGGACGGACTGGGACATGTGGGCGGATGACTGGACCGTGACGACCAGGGACAAGAGCATCACCGCCCAGTTCGAGCACACTCTCGTGGTCACCGAACGCGGCGCCGAGATCCTCACCCTTCCCTGACAACCGGTAGGTTTTGACTATGAGTTCAACCATTGCCATCGGCATCGACATTGGCGGCACCGGAATCAAGGGAGCGGTGGTGGACCTGTCCACCGGCAAGCTTTTATCAGATCGGGTGAAGCTTCCCACGCCCAAGGGAGGCCGCCCGGCCGACATTATCGAGACGACCAGGACTCTTCTGTCCACGGTTTCCGCCGAGGAGGGTGCGGGAGCGCTGCCGGTAGGCATCTGCTTCCCTGCCATCGTGAAGAACGGTCACACCATGTCTGCTGCCAACGTCTCAGACAAGTGGATCGGCCTCGCTGCCGAGAGCCTCTTCGAGAAGGGTCTCGGCCAGCCCATTCATTTCGTGAACGACGCGGATGCCGCTGGTTACGCCGAGTCCCAATTCGGCGCCGCTGCTGGGGTGAGCGGGGTGGTCATCATGACGACTCTTGGCACAGGAATCGGTACCGCCCTGCTCAACGACGGAGTGCTGGTGCCGAACACCGAACTTGGCCACCTCCAGATCGACGGCGTCGACTACGAGACCAAGGCGGCGTACTCCGCCAAGGAACGTGAGCAACTGAGCTGGGAGAAATGGGCCGGTCGGCTGCAGAAGTACTACTCGACCGTTGAAGCTCTGTTCTCCCCTGACCTCTTCATCGTCGGCGGCGGCGTGTCCAAGCACCACCAGAACTTCCTGCCGCTGCTGAGACTGAAGACAGCCATCATCCCCGCCGTGCACCGCAACAACGCGGGAATACTCGGAGCCGCTGCTCTTGCCGTGAAGCACCAGGAGTGACCCGGCCGGGCTCCAATGGCACGGCGGCGCGCGGCCCGTACTCGTGTCGTGCGCCGGGATTCGATCTGAGAGTGGCGGGTGGAATGGGCCGGCTATTACGCCGGGTTCTGTCCCGGTGCCGAAACACCCTGGACGGCCATCTATCTCGGGACTACGTTGCCGCAGCCCTCTAGCGGTCTACCCGGAAACTCGGCGAGCCGCCTTGGCGTTTCCTGTCTGACCTTGCTCCGGACGAGGTTTACCTAGCCGACCAGGTCGCCCTGGCCTCTGGTGGTCTCTTACACCACCGTTTCACCCTTACCGCCGGCCGAAACCGGAGGCGGTCTACTTTCTGTGGCACTGTCTCGCGGGTTACCCCGGGTGGGTGTTACCCACCATCCTGCTCTGCGGAGCCCGGACGTTCCTCGGCATCCGCTGCCCGGGGGCAACGGATGACGCGACCGTCTTGCCGACCCATTCCACAGTCCAGAATACAGGCCGCGGGCAGGGCCGTCCGCCACCTAGATCCCGGACTCCTCCGTGCGAACCAGGATCGCCCCGCAGTCCGGGCAGAATAGGACATCATCGGCCGGCGAGGAACGTACGGCGTCGAGGTCGCTGCCGGTGAGTGTCATGGTGCAGCCACTGCAGGTGCGCGCGCGGAGCAGGGCCGCCGCGTTGCCTCTGCCCGTCACGAAGCGCTTTTCATAGAGCGCGGCGAGCTCCTCGGTGACGCTGCCGGCGACGGCGGCCCGGTCCCGTCGGAGTTCGCCGAGCTGCCGGTTCAGATCGGCGATGCTCTCGTCCCGCGAGCGCTCGGTCTCGTGGATCCGGCCCGCGATGGCGTCGCGCTCCGCCTCCACGGCGGCGACCGCAGCGTCGCTCTCCTCGAGCCGCTCCATGACCGCGATCTCGATCTCCTCGAGTGCGAGGAGGCGCTTGCGCAGCGCCGCGAGCTCAGTCTCCAGGGCCTGCACATCTTTCACCGAGGAGGTGTGCTGCACCCGGTCGGTGTCCCGCGCGATGCGCTTCTCGACCACCTCGACGTCGGATTCGATCCGCGCCAGCTCGGTGCGAACGTCATCACGTTCGCCGGAGCGGGTGCTCAGGGTCATTCGGGTCGTGTCGAACAACTTGGTGAGTTCCCGGAGCTCGACGTGCTGGGGCAAGGCCTTCGTCTGGTGCTCGACCTGCTGCAGTCGGATGTCGAGGGCCTGAAGCCGAAGAAGCTCCTTCTGTTCTACTGGGGATGCCTTCACGATGTCCTGACCTTTGCGAATAGTGAATGTGAACGAGCGTTGGGGGAACCGAACTCCATCGGCAGGCTACTGCACGATCGCGAAGTCCCAAGGATCCGTGCGCAGGGAACTACAGGTGATACGCACACCGGGCAGGTGTGCCCGCAGCTGTTCGGCGGCCGGCTCGATCCAGAGCCATTCGCTGGCCCAGTGTGACACGTCGATCAGGGCAGGTGTGCCGCCCGACAGCGCGGCCTGCTCGCGGGCTTCCGACGCCGGATGGTGACGGAGATCTGAGGTGATGTAGACATCGGAGGATCGCACGGTGGGATGCGCGAGGAGGGAATCACCGGCACCGCCGCAGAGCGAGACGGTTTCGATGACGCTGGTGTACGCCCCCGAGACCCGGACACCGGTAACCGTTGCCGGCAGGAGCTGGGCGAGGCGATGGGCCAGCGCACCCAGGGTGGTCGATTGCGGGAGTCGGCCGACCCGGCCGATTCCCGTTCCCGGCGCGGAGCCCGCCGTGATGGGGGCTGCATCAACGAGGCCGAGACAGGTCGCGAGGATGTCCGAAACGCCGTCGACGACGACATCCGCATTGGTGTGCGCTGCAAGAAGAGCGCAGTCCCCCCGGATGAGACGACCGAGCAGGTTCCCCTTGTAGCGGTCTTCGGCCACCGACGTCACGCCGCGCAGCAGCAGCGGATGGTGCACCAGAAGCAGGTCCGCGCCGTGTTCGATCGCTTCGTCGACCGTCGCGGAGACCGCATCCACGGCCAGATGGATCGCTCCGACCGGCTGGCTAGGATCACCGCACACCAGACCCGGGGCGTCCCAGGCTTCGGCGCCGGACAACGGCCACAATTCATGAATGATCCGAGTTACATCGGCGAGCGAGACTGACACCTCGCAAGCCTACCGGTGACTGAGCGGTGCATCCTCCTGGCGACGGCTGGCCGGATTCCCGAGCAATAGCGGCGCCTTCCCGGCCCAGGCGGCCGAGTCAGCGGGGACTCCTCACCGGCAACCCGCCGGCGGTAACCAGGGCCGTCACGGCCAGCGGAACCAGTCCGAGTCCTGCCCAACCCGATAGTGGCAGCCGCTCGCCGACGATCAGGACCGCCAACAGCGTGGCCACGAGCGGTTCAACCAGGGTGATGCTAGTCGCCGTGCTGCCTCGGACCGTGCCCAGACCGTGGCCGAAAAGCTGATAGGCGACGAACATGGGTCCGATTGCGAGGTAGGCGGTGATGCCCAGGCTACCGGCGCTCTGGAGCAGCGGTACACCCGTGACCGCGAGTACAGGCACGAGAGACAGCGCACCGAGGCCAAAGAGCGCCCTCATTGCGGCCCGTGAACCATGCCCACCCGCGATCACGTGGTGGGACGCGTGTGTGTAAAGCGCGTAGCTGAGCCCGGCCAGCAACCCGAGCAGAACGCCTAGAGGAACGGACCCGGCGGCCTGGTTGGGCTGTTGGCCGCCGATCAGCAGAACCATGCCGATCAGAGCGGCCAGGGTGCACAGAGCCCAAAGCCGCGTGACAGCCCGCCGTTCCGCCAAAATCTCGATCCCCGCGGCGAAGACGGGCGCGGCTCCGAGGGACACAACCGTGCCGACTGCCACCCCGGCCAGGTTCATCGCACGGTAGAAAGCGAGCGGGTAGACGGCGCGGCAGCGCCGTCACCAACCGAGACTGCCTGGGGCTCCCTTGAACGGTCCGACCACCCGGGAGGTGATCCAACCGCCGTAGAAGTCCCCCGGCTGCGGCAACACCTGTTCCCCGTTCACCGTGACAAGGTCCATCCTTCCGGGGTACAGCGCGACGCGGTCAGCCAGGTCTTCGAAGCCCCGCGTCGGTGACAGGTAGTACCACGCGGCCGCTTCCTCCAGGCGCCCCGGGGCGACCACACTCAGGTACGACGCCTCGCCCTTGTACTCGCAGTTGGAGCGACCAGGCGCAGGCTCGAGGCTCCCGGCCCGGAACGCGGAGCGCAGCAGGTAGTAGACCGGCGGATGGCTGGTCTCGAGCACCCGGACGGCGTCGTCGGTGTCGACGATGACCAGGCCACCGAAGGTGACAACGACCCTGTCGGCACTCTTCTCTGCGCGTGGTGGTCGCGGGTAATCCCAGACTGATTCCTGGCCGGGTCCGGGTATGACCCGGGTGATGCGATGCGGCTTCATCCGGCCAGCGTACCGGGAGCACCCGGGCGGAATCGAGAGGCAGTCTCGCCCTCCCGCTGGTGCAACTCCGCCGCGAAGACAGCAGCCTGGGTTCGGCGCTCCATGCCGAGTTTGTTGAGTACCCTCGATACGTAGTTCTTCACCGTCTTCTCCGCGAGGTCGAGGTGCTCACCGATCTGCCGGTTAGTGAGTCCACGGGAGATCAGATCGAGGACCTGGCGTTCCCGAATCGTCAGCGCGCGTGCGGTAGCGTCACGTCGGTCCAGCCCCAGGGACGTTGCCACCCGGGCGGCCAGGAGCGGGGTCAGCAGCGACTCTCCCCGTGCCACCCGCCGGATTCCCTCGACCAGGCGTTCACCGCGGATGTCCTTGAGCACATACCCGGACGCCCCGGCCAGAACGCAGGCACGGCTGGCCTCGTCGTCGTCGAACGCCGTCAGCATCAGACACCGGACGCCGGCATCATTCGAGCGGATGTCCCGGCAGGCATCGATGCCGCTGCCATCGGGCAACCGCACGTCGAGAACCACGACGTCCGGTCGGGTCGCAGCGACCCTTGCCACGGCCTGCCGTTTGGTTGCCGCCTCCCCGACCACCTCCAGGTCTTCCGTGGCGTTGATCAGGCCAGCCAGGCCGATCCGAACGATTTCGTGGTCGTCCACCACGAACACGCGCGTCATCGGGTCCGAACGGGAGCATCGGTCAGGCGCGCCGTCCAGTGCAGCTGGGTACCGCTGGGAATCCTGTCGGTGAGTGCCGCCATCCCCTGCCAGCGTTCGGCTCTGGCCCTCAAGTTGGCGACGCCGCTGCACCGCTCGGAGCCGGACAGACCGACGCCGTTGTCACTGACCTCGATCGTGAGGGTGTCCACTGCGACGGAGACGCTCACGCTCACGACCGTGGCCTGGGTGCCGGCGTGCCTCAGCACGTTGGTCAGCCCCTCGCGGACGACGGCAACGAGATCCTCGGCCAGCGGGGCAGTAACGACCAGATCGATCGCACCGGAGAAAACCAGCCGCGGCCGGTGCGCGAAGAGAGGCCCGAGCTCGTCGAGCAGGTCGAGGATACGGCGGCGGACCGAGGGCCGGTCGGGGTGCTCCTGGATCGACAACCCGAAGATCGCGTTGCGGATCTCGACGATGACGGCGTCGAGGGCTCCCACCTGATCGGCCAGGCGCTGCGCGAGCACCGGGTCGCTGATAATCCCACCGAGGGCCTGCACGGCGAGCCCCGCAGCGAAAACCCGCTGGATCACCCGATCATGCATTTCACGTGCGATCCGGTCGCGATCGGTGCGCACCGCCAGCCTCGCCCGGTCCGTGATGCTCCGCTCGACGTGAAGGCCCGCGCGCGCCAGCCGCGCGAATTCCTCGGCGGAATCGAGGTCCACAGCCGTGTACGGGGGTGCCCCAGAGACCCGGGAGGCTGTGAAGACCACTGCGGGCCGGCCCGATTCACCGGCTCCGGCCACCGGGACCAGCAAGGTCGGCCCGAGTATAAGGAGCGACTCGGGACCCGACACCGCGCGGTCTCCCCCGCCGACGAGGAACGGCCGCCCGCTGGCGATCGCACGGGCGCACAGGCTCCCTGCCGCCGGGAAGGCCAGGCCGTCCAACTTCCGGAAGAGGCTTTCGTGCGCCGTGTGGACGGCGAATTCTTCCTCCGCGCCCGCGTCGCCCTGAACGACAACACGCGGCCCGACAACGCAGACCAGTTCTGCGTCCGCCGCCACCCCGAAGGCCTCTGCCAGTAGCACCAGCGGGTCACCCGCTCGCTCGCCCCACAGACTCTCGATGAAATCGGCTGAGGCGGCCGCCCACCGCGCCCACGGCGGCCTCGACGGGTGCGCTATCGGGTTGATCACCATCACCGGGGAGACCTCGGGGCGTTCATACAGGGTAAGCGGGATACGTTCATGGGGCATGACCGGGGACCGCCTCTCGTCTGGTAGCGGGGATTTTACCCCCGAGGGACTTTCGACCCTGTCCCGGCTTTGCCGACGCTGCGATGCTAACGTGGATCGGACTGTCCGGCGCGATTCCCTCCAGAGCAGGAGTCACATCCATGGTTGAAAAAGTGATCGTCGCCATTGACGGCGGGGCCGCCAGCAAGGCGGCCCTCGAGTGGGCCCTCGACTGGGCCGTGACGCTCGAACGGATGCAGGGCACACCCGTGATCCTCGAACTCACCACGGTGGTGGAGCTGGGCTGGACCGCTGCCGAGGGAAACGGCTATGACGTTCAACCTGCCTACGAGCGCGCACTCGCGGCGGCCGTCCGACGCGTCGAGCAGGTCGCCCCCCGCTGCCGAAAGACGAGCTACATCCGCCATGGTGTCCCGGTCGATGAATTGGTTCGAGCGTCGGCAACCGCCGACCTCCTGGTCGTCGGCACCAAAAAGACCGGAGTTCTCGCCGGGACGGTCTTCGGCACGTTCCCCCTTCGCCTCGCGGCCCATGCCCGATGCCCCGTCGTCGTCGTCCCCGTCACCTGGCAGGCGCGTGATGGCAACATTGTCGTGGGTATGGAAGACGACGTAACAGCCATGGTCGGCGTGGACTTCGCGGCCCGCGAAGCCGAACGTTTCAACCGTTCACTCGACATCATCCACGCCTGGACGGTTCCCGCGACGGTGGCTGTCGAATATGGTGCCGTTCTGCCCTACGAAGAAATGCGAGGCGCTCACGCGCGTATCCTGGCCGGGGCCTCGAGGCGGGTTCGCGACGCTCACCCGGCGCTGCATATCACTGAGGTTCTGGAACAGGGCACAGCGGCATCCGTGCTCGTAGACGCGTCCCGGACGGCCTCACTTCTCGTCGTCGGCACGCACGGTCGCGGTACCGTCGGCAGCCTCTTCCTCGGTTCGGTCAGCCACGATGTGCTCCTGAACCTGCCGTGCCCGGTCGCGGTAATTCCTCGCCCGGCCGGTGAACGCGCCGAGTCCCAGCCGGACTCCGTGTAAGACGCGGACAGGCGCAGAACACCTGTCACATCGGAGCTGCCTCGGTCACGTCGGCTCTGATCACAGCGACCGCACAGGGCATGGTCAGAACGAGTACGTGACTGACAGAGCCCAGCCAGAAGCGGGCGAACCCATGACGACCGTGATTGCCCACGACGAGGAGCCGGGCACCGGTCCCCGCCGCCACGAGGGCATCCACCGGCAGCCCAAGGTCGAGCCGCAGGTCGAGCTCCAGGTCCGGGTAGCGCTCGGCCAGGCCCGCCACCGCTTCGGCGAGCACCAGGCGGTCCGCCGAGTCGGGCTCCATCGGCCAGTCGATCACGGCGCTGTCCTCGGTCCAGGGGGCCCGAGCACTCCAGCAGTCCAAGGCCGTCAGCCGCTCGCCCAGCCGGTCCGCTTGCTGCGCGGCAAATTGAACGGCGGCGAGGGAAGCCTCGGAGCCGTCCACCCCGACGACGACACCGGTGCCGTGCTGTTCCGCCCGCTCAGGCACGACTACGACGGAGCCCGCGGCGTGCGCAGCGATCTGTGCGGCGTGGGTGCTGAAGACATAGTCCCGAAACCGGCCGAGGGCATGAGAGCCCACGACCAGGAGTTTCGCGCCGACAGCCCAATCCGTGAGGGCACCGGTGGGTGAGCCCTCGAGTACCGTCGAGCGGAATGTCAGGTCAGGCGCGACGCTCGAGGCTTTCTCGGCCTCACGCGCGAGCAGCAGTTCAGCCTGCTCGCGGGCCGTGTGCAGGAACCCGTCCGGCGTGGAGCCGAAGGTCGCGTCGACGACGTGCACCAGTTCGATCTCCAGGCGCCGGGGACGTGCATAGTCGAATGCCCACTGCAGCGCAGCCCCAGCCGCCGACCGGCCACTGATCCCCACCACAACACGGTTGTCCATGACGACCTCCTCCACTCCCCGGCACAGCGGGCAGAACAGGCTCGATGATTTCGGGTGCCGAAACCTCAAAATAGTACCGAAAGGCCTGGTTGAGGCCGTGTTCCAGTTATCGGGCAGGTGACCGCCGACGAAGCCGGGCCGCGCTAGGCCCGGTCAGTAGTCAAACTCGTCGAACTGGGGCGCGTCCAGGCCTTCTCCCGTCCACGACGCTCGACCCGAGGCCATGCCGACCAGCTCCTTGTGGCGGAGAGTATCCACCGTTTCCGGCTCCAGTAGCTCCGCGTGGACGGTTTCGGCGGTGACGCAGACCAGCTGGCCGGCTCCACCAACCAGGATCTGCCCCCGACCAATGAGACCGGTGTCGTCGATGATCGGGATGTCAACCACATCGACCTGGGGGCGGAAACTCAGCGCCTCCGCATAGTGCATGACGGCATCCGCGAGGTCATCGCCCGTGACAACCGATCCGCCGAGGTGAAAAATTCGCTTCACTGTAGACCCCTGCTCCCTCGTGTTCTCTCACGAAAAAAATAACGTGTAGCCAGGGTCTGGGGCTCTCGCAATTATAGACCTTTCGGGTCTACAGAGCGAGAGTGCGGTTCACAACCTTTTCGGCGACCTCAACCAGCGGCTCGCCGTTGTTGCGGGCATATTGACGCAGGATTGCGAAGGCCTGTTCCATGTCGACGGTCTGGGTGAAAGCGACAACCCCCTTGGCCTGTTCGATCAGAACGCGGCTGCTGAGCGCGAGCTGCAACTGAGCCCGAGCCACGTCGCTCTCTCTGATCGCGCGTTCCTGAAGAATGCCGATCGTCGCGGTGTCGGCCAGCGCCTGGACGGTGCGCAGATCTTCGGCGCCCAGCCCACCGAGGCGATCCCAGAAGAGGTTAAGCGACCCGATGGTCGTCGCACGCAGCCGCAGCGGAACCGAGTGCATCGATTTGAAGCCGAGTTCGAGCGCTCCGGCCCGGAACTGGGGCCACGCCGGGGCGAGGACATCAAGGTCGGGGATGGCCACCGGCTTGCCCGTCGTGTAGCACTCGACGCACGGTCCGTTGCCGGCCCGCAACTGGAGGATTTCAATCAGGCGGCTGCGTTCGTTGGTCGAGGCAACCACCTCAAGGTCGTTGTCGTTGCCCGCGGACAGGATGATCCCGACCGCGGACGCCTCGAACAGCGTGCCGCATGTCTCAACGAGCGTGTGCAGCAGGTCGACGACGTCGTACCCGACGACAAGAGTGTCTGCCAGCGTGACGAAGGTCTCCACCAACTGGCCCTCACGTGTCATTGTCACCATAATTCCATCCTAAGACCCGTCAAATTCTGAAGTAAAGTCAAGTTTTCGCGCCACCACATCTCCGGCGACCTCGCGAACGGTTCGCCCGTGGGAGAACGCATGGCCCTGAAGAATCAGTAGGGCATCCGAAGCTCCCACGCTCAGCTGGGCCAGCACCATCCCCGTCGCCTGGTGCACGACGCGTCGCGAGTGGCCCTCGGCTTCGGGGTCTGGCTTTATCGTATGCGAGAGCAGGACACGCCGAAGCACCTGCCGGGCCGCGATCCCTACCAGCATCGTGGCGTCGGCAATCTGAAGCCCGGTCAGGGTGCGCGGGGCGCGGGAGTAGAAATCGACTGCACCGATGACCAGCGCTCCGACGACCATCGGGAACGCGAACAGGCCCACCACGTCGGTCTCACCGATCGTTCGTGTGAAAACCGGCCAGGCCGGGTTGCCGTGGTGACGGATATCGCTGGACAGCACGGGGCGACGGGTCGCCATGGCGTCCCAGCACGGACCTTCGCCGAGATCGAACTGCAACTCGTCGAGCCGGGCAGCGGATGCGTCACTCGCGCACACGGTTTCGGTGCCGAAGGGGGCTCCGAGGGTAGAGATCGCCACGCCCGTGATGGGCAGAACCCGGAGGAACGGCGAGCACAGGTCCGTGCTGTTCAGATGTGCGTTAGACAATTCCTCGACAGCGAGGTCGAAGGATTGACGGTCAGCACGGGACATGTTGACGTGCACCCCCGTGATATCCGCGACGCCGGTCGACGTCGCACTGACTTTTGTGTGCACAGTGCCTAAACGACCTCTTGGCTCCACGGACAAACGACGAATCTCCGTGAAGGGCAGCGACTTTTCGATACCGAGCCCCGTTCAGCGTATATCGCGCGGAACCCGGGTGAGTTCACGATCATCGGCAGCTACCTGCGTTTTACGGTGCCGTGGCGATAATTCTGAGTCAGTCGAACAGCTGGCGCAGCGTCTCCAACACGACCGCGGCGGAGCGGTCGGCCGCGTCATCGACGTGAGCGAGGTGATCATCGATCGGTCCACACAGGTCGGAGACACCGCGGATCGCCACGAACGGCACGCCGTGCGTGAAGCAGGTCTGGGCGGCACCCACGGATTCCATGTCGGTAGCAAGAACGCCCGGAAACAGCACGCGGAGGAGCTCGGCGCGTTCCACACTCACAAAGGTGTCGTTGGAGACCAGCAGCCCGCGGTGCACGACGAGCGCCGAACCGTCGGGCATCCGGGCCGGGGACTCGGCGGCGGTGAGCGCCGCCGGCGCACCTGAATAGCGGGCGGGCATGCCGGGCACCTGGCCGAGCGCATACCCGAAGGCGCGTGCGTCGGCGTCGCTGTTCAGGTACTCGCTGCCGATGACAACCTCGCCCACCTGCACCTGCTCGCCGACCCCGCCGGCCGACCCCGCGCTGATTACCAGCGGCGTCGCCTCGGGGTTGTCGGCCCGGGCGGCAAGGAGAGCGGATGTCGTCGCGCCGGCCGCGTTGACCAATCCGATGCCGCTCTGCACGAGCAGCACCTCGCGCCCGGCCAGGGTGAGGCGGTGCCGGAGCGCCTTGCCAACGGTGACCAGCGCGGCCGAAGCGGTGGCCGCGGCCAGGAACGGTGCGGCCTCCTCCTCCATCGCGACCAGGATGATCGCGTCGACGGAGCTCATGCGGTGACGGTGGACCAGTCGGCGCGGGCGGACAGGAAGGACGTCACCGCGTCCTGAGCGGCCGTCAGCGAGTGGTTGGCTCCCCAGCCGCACTGCACCTCGTTGGCGGCGGGAACCTCGGTAGCCCCGAGGATGTCGGTCATGGTGGCCTCGATCAGCTCAAGGACCTCGCGGTAATCCGGCTGCCCCTGCAGGATGAGGTAGAAGCCGGTCTGGCAGCCCATCGGCGAGAAGTCGATGACGCGGGTGGAATGGTTGCGGGAGTGCTCGGCAAAGAGATGCTCGATCGAGTGCACCGCCGGCATCTCCAGGTGCTGGGCGTTGGGCTGCGTGAAGCGCACGTCGTACTTCACGATGATGTCGCCCTGCGACAGCACTTTGGTGTCGGCCAGTCGCACATAGGGCGCGACGACCGTGCGGTGGTCGAGGTTGAACGATTCGACGTTCATGCGCGGTTGATTCACGTGATCTCCCTGAAAACTGTCGTAGCACTCGGCTCGGGCTCGTCTGCAACTGACCGGATCAGGGGAATATGTGGGCCCTACCGGGCTCGAACCGATGACATCCACGGTGTAAACGTGGCGCTCTACCAACTGAGCTAAAGGCCCCTGACGCAACGGCCAGTGAAGGCCGTGCACCATCATACAGATTCTGAGCGCCGGGAGCACCGCGGCGAAGATTCACACCGGCTGGAGTTCGCCGATCGCGGCTCGGTAGGCCTCCAATGACCGAGGTTCGCCCGGCGCGGTGATGAAGCTGGCCCGGATGATCCCCTCCGGGTCGATCAGGAATGTGGCCCGGTTGGCGAAGCCCTTCTCCTCGAGGAAGACCCCATACTCCTTCGCAACCGCGCCGTGCGGCCAGAAGTCGGCCAGAAGGTCGAAGGTGTAGCGCTCCTGTTCCCCCCAGGCACGCAGGGCGTGACGGGAATCGACCGAGATGCCGAGCACTTCCACCTCATTGGCGGCGAACAACGACAGGTTGTCCCGCAGCTCGCACAACTCGCCGCTGCAGATTCCGGAGAATGCGAGGGGGAAGAAGACCAGGGCGACCGACTTCTTTCCGCGGAACTCACTGAGCTGTACCCGCTCACCGAACTGGTTGAAGAGCTCGAAATCAGGAGCTTGGGTGTCATTTTCCAACGCCATGGAGCGCTTCCTTTCGTACGCCCACTGGACCAGTGCAAGGCGACGCCACAGCCTAGCCCCGCCACCAGCGGGAACCAAGATGACCTCCCCTGGCGCCCTGGATTCCCGGCTCGACCGGCGCGCACCGGTCGCGCACAGACCAGAGGCATAATCTGTAGGCTTGCGTGGTGCCACCGGTCGTCACCCGACCGTCAACCGGCACCGCTAACCCGGCAGATTCGTTCCTATGGTCTGCCCAACAGAGAGAGGTCGAGTGTGACTGTCAACGACCAGGACCCGTATTCGGTTAACAGCACGGATGCGGACCCGGAGGAAACGGCCGAATGGTCGGAATCGCTGGACGCGCTCGTTTCGACCCACGGCCACCAGCGTGGTCGGGAGATCATGCTGACGCTCCTGAAACGCTCCAAGGAACTCCATCTCGGCGTGCCCATGGTGCCGACCACGGACTACATCAACACCATCGCCGCCGGCAATGAGCCTGACTTCCCCGGCGACGAAGACATCGAGCGTCGGTACCGTGCCTGGATCCGTTGGAACGCCGCGGTACTCGTGCACCGCGCCCAGCGCCCCGGGATCTCCGTCGGCGGCCACATCTCGACCTACGCGTCGTCCGCTGCCCTCTACGAGGTCGGCTTCAACCACTTCTTCCGCGGGCAGGACCACCCGGGCGGCGGTGACCAGATCTTCATCCAGGGCCATGCTTCTCCCGGCACCTACGCTCGCGCCTTCCTCGAGGGCCGCCTTACGGCCGACCAACTCGACGGATTCCGCCAGGAGAAGTCCCACGCCGCCAACGGACTGTCCTCTTATCCGCACCCTCGTCTGATGCCCGATTTCTGGCAGTTCCCGACCGTGTCCATGGGACTCGGCCCGATCAACGCCATCTACCAGGCTCAGACCAACAGGTACCTCACCAACCGCGGAATCAAGGATGCCAGTGACCAGCAGGTCTGGGCGTTCCTCGGCGACGGGGAGATGGATGAGGTCGAGAGCCGCGGACAGCTGCAGGTTGCCGCCAATGAGGGTCTTGACAACCTCAACTTCATCGTCAACTGCAACCTCCAGCGCCTCGACGGGCCGGTGCGCGGCAACGGCAAGATCATCCAGGAATTGGAGAGCTTCTTCCGCGGCGCCGGCTGGAACGTCATCAAGGTCGTCTGGGGTCGGGAGTGGGACGAGTTGCTCTCCCGCGATACCGATGGCGCCCTCCGCGACCTGATGAACGCCACGCCTGACGGCGATTACCAGACGTACAAGGCCGAAAGTGGAGCCTACGTACGCGAGCACTTCTTCGGCCGGGATCCCCGCGCGCTGAAGCTCGTCGAGGGCTACACCGACGACGACATCTGGAACCTCAAGCGCGGCGGCCACGACTACCGCAAGGTGTATGCAGCGTTCAAGGCGGCATCCGAGCACAAGGGCCAGCCCACCGTGATCCTTGCGAAAACGGTCAAGGGCTACGCCCTCGGCCCGAGCTTCGAGGGCCGCAACGCGACCCACCAGATGAAGAAGTTCACCCTCGACAACCTCAAGACCTTCCGCGACAGCACCCACATGCCGATCACGGATGCCCAGCTCGAGGAAAACCCCTACCTCCCGCCGTACTTCAAGCCCGACGAGAACGACGAGGCGATCCAGTACCTGCACGAGCGTCGCCGCGCGCTCGGCGGTTATGTTCCGGAGCGTCGCAGCAAGTACACGCAGATCAACCTGCCCGACGACGCGACCTACGCCCCCACCAAGAAGGGCTCCGGCACCCAGGAGATCGCGACCACGATGGCCTTCGTTCGGCTACTCAAGGAGCTGCTGCGCGCGAAGGACTTCGGAAACCGCATCGTGCCGATCATCCCGGACGAGGCCCGCACCTTCGGCATCGACGCGTTCTTCCCGAACGCCAAGATCTACAACCCCAGTGGTCAGCAATACACCTCGGTCGACCACGCCCAGCTCCTGGCCTACAAGGAGAGCCCGCAGGGCCAGATCCTGCACGTGGGGATCAACGAGGCCGGCGCGATGGCCGCCTTCACCAACGTGGGCACCTCCTACGCCACGCAGGGCGAGCCGCTCATCCCGATCTACGTGTTCTACTCGATGTTCGGCTTCCAGCGCACGGGTGACGCCATGTGGGCTGCCGGCGACCAGATGGCCCGCGGGTTCATGATCGGCGCCACCGCCGGCCGCACCACCCTCACCGGTGAAGGCCTGCAGCACGCCGACGGTCACTCCCCCTTGCTGGCCTCGACGAACCCCGCCGTGGTCTCGTACGATCCGGCCTACGGATACGAGATCGGGCACATCATGCGCTCGGGCCTCGAGCGGATGTACGGCGGAACGCACACCGACCCCAACGTCATGTACTACATCACCGTCTACAACGAGCCGCAGGTGCAGCCACGCGAGCCCGATGACGTGGACGTGGACGGCATCGTGCGTGGCATCCACCGGGTCAGCGTGTCCGATGTCACCGGACCGAAGGCACAGCTCCTCGCCTCCGGCGTCTCCGTGCCGTGGGCCCTTGAGGCCCAGGCCCTGCTGGCCGAGGACTGGGGAGTGTCCGCCGACGTCTGGTCGGTCACCTCGTGGGCCGAGCTGCGTCGTGACGGTATCGCGGCCGAAGAACATAACTTCCTCTACCCGGACGACGCACCTCTCATCCCGTATGTGACGGAGAAGCTGGCCGGCACCGCCGGCCCGTTCGTCGCCGTCACCGACTTCATGCACGCGGTGCCCGACCAGATCCGGCAGTTCGTGCCCGGCGACTTCGCAACGCTCGGCGCCGACGGGTTCGGCTTCTCAGACACCCGCCCGGCCGCCCGCCGCTTCTTCAAGATCGATGGACCATCGATGGTGGTGCGCGCACTGGAATTGCTCGCCCGCCGTGGAGAAATCGATCGCAGCGTTGTCGGCCAGGCCATCGCGAAGTACCGGTTGCACGATGTGACGGCGGGAACCACCGGTTCCGCCGGGGGCGAGAGCTAACAGCCCCCGTGGCACCCACACCGAAGACTAAGTAACAGACGCTCAGCTGGCTGCGAACGATAACCGGCGAGATGTCGACGGCGACCCTTAAACGACTCGAGGACACGCTGCCCTGGTACGGCGATATGCCGCCAGGGCGGCGGTCCGCCGTGGGTCTGGTTGCCCAGGCCGGGA
>JBBQDC010000003.1:0-51234 GCA_038319305.1 Actinomycetales bacterium
GTCGGCGATTCCGAGGTTCCGGTGACGGTGACCTTGAGTGGCTTGACAAGTTTTTTTTCCTCTGAGAAGTGCACTGCCGCCCTCAGCGAGACCGCCAGCGCCCTTTCAGGCTACTCCCATGAAGCACGGAGAAACGCGCCCCGCGCTGGGGCGACCCCTACGGGTGAAGACTGGCCGCCGCGACCCGGCCCACGGCATCCGTCACCTGATCCAGCAGCTGGGAGGCGATGTTCCAGCGCTGCCAGTAGAGCACCACGTCGATTGGATGCCCCGGCGCCAGTTCCACAAGCCGGCCGTCGCCGAGCTCGGTGAGGCACTGCTGCTCGGGCAGCAGCCCCCAGCCTAGGCCGAGCACCACGGCGCGGGCAAAGTCGGCCGAGGTCGGGATGTGGTGACGCGGGACATCCGTGGCCCGGCCGCCGATGCCGCGCAGGAATCGGTGCTGCAGGTCGTCGCGACGGTCGAAGTTGACCATCGGGGCGGTGTCGAGCCCCTCGAGGTTCGGCCCCGCGGGGCCGGCGACGCCGCCCAGCCAGGCATCGACGAACCGGGGGCTGGCCACAGCCCGATAGCGCATCGAGCCCAGCCGCACCGAGCTGCAGCCCTGCACCGCCTCGGCCGTGGAGGTTACCGCAGCCATCACGGCACCCGAGCGCAGCAGCGAGGTGGTGTGCTCCTGGTCTTCGCGGTAGATGTCGAAGACCGCGCCGCTGTCGGCAGGCACGGCGGCGAGCGCATCCAGGAACCAGGTGCCCAGGGAATCGGCGTTGACCGCCAGCGCCAGCGAGGTACGGCCGCCCGTCTGCAGGCCCGCGCCGAGCTCGATGGCAACGTCGCCTTCGAGCAACTGCACCTGACGCGCATGCCGCAGCACCACGTCGCCGGCAATGGTGGGAACCACCGGGTTGACCCGCTGGATCAGCACCTGGCCGGCCGCCTGTTCCATGGCCTTGACCCGTTGCGAGACGGCGGATGCTGTGAGCCGCAGCCGCTGGGCCGCCGCCTCGAACGTGCCCTCCTCAACGAGCGCAACCAGGGTGTGCAGGTGGTCCAACTGAAACGCCATCATTAGCCTCGCTTAGGTATGCTTCGAAACCTTAGCTGTACTGCATCGGTTCTGTCTCCTAAATTGGCAATCATGAACCTCGCCGAGACCCTGCTGCCCTCGCTTCTCGGGTTCGGCACCGGGCTCGCCCTTATCGTGGCCATCGGCGCGCAAAACGCCTACGTGCTGAGGCTCGGCATCGAGGGACGCACCCGCACCATCCTGCCGGCGGTGCTGATCTGCGCCGTCTCGGATGCCGTGCTCATCTTCGCCGGCATCCTCGGCATCGGCCTGGTGGTCGAACGAACGCCCGTGGCGTTGATCGTGATTCGCGTCGTCGGGGCCGCGTTCCTGCTCTGCTACGGCGTCTTTGCCGCGGTGAGGGTCTTCAGGCCGCGCGCCCTCGAGCCCGGCACCTCACCGATCCCCATCAGCACGAAGGTCGCGGTATCGACGATCGTCGCCCTCACCTGGCTGAACCCGCACGTCTACCTCGACACCCTGATCTTCCTCGGTTCAGTGGCCAATCAGCAGGGCGGCGACGCGCGCTGGTGGTGGGGCGGCGGCGCGATCACGGCCAGCTTCGCCTGGTTCTTCGCGCTCGGTTTCGGTGCGCGCCACCTGCGGCCGTTCTTCGCACGGCCGGGCTCGTGGCGCATCCTCGATGCGTTCATCGCGGTCGTGATGCTGAGCCTCGGGGTGCGAATGGCGCTCGGGTAGCAGCGCTCGCCGTGTGGTGGCACGGTAGTGCCACGCTCACTGTTCGCGCAGCGCGTTTGCCGCCGTAGGACTGCCGCGATGAGCGTACTGTGAAAGGAGAACGCATAGCTTTCCCGGCAATAAATGTAGGAGTTGAAACAATGGCACGTACAGAAAATGGCAAAGTGGCACTCATCACTGGTGGCGGGCAGGGCATCGGGCAAGCTGTTGCCGAGCGGCTTCACGCTGATGGCTTCAAGGTGGCCATCGCTGATTTGAACCTCGAGACTGCGAGCAAGGTTGCCGAGAATCTCGGTGGCAAAAACGGCGGTGCAATCGCGTTACACGTCAATGTCTCCGACCGGGACAGCGTGTTTGCCGCAGTAGATCAAGCTGTTGCTGAACTGGGTGGCTTCGATGTGATCATCAACAACGCCGGGATTGCCCCGCAGTCTCCTCTTGACGAGATCACCGTGGAGAGCATCGAGAAGGTCTTCTCCATCAACTTTAACGGCGTTGTGTGGGGCATTCAGGCCGCCACGAAGGCATTCAAGGCGCTCGGGCATGGTGGAAAGATCATCAGTGCGGCGTCTCAGGCGGGCCACGAGGGAAACCCGGGAATCGCGTTGTACTCGGCCACGAAGTTTGCGATCCGCGGGCTCTCCCAGTCAGCGGCCAGAGACCTGGCGAAGTACGGCATCACCGTCAACACCTTCGCGCCCGGCATCGTCAAAACCCCGCTCATGGAGGAGTTGGCGCTGAAGACGGCGGCTCTGGCTGGCAAGCCGGATGAGTGGGGGTGGGAGCAGTTCACCCAGGGCATCGCCCTGGAGCGTCTGGCCGAAGCTTCTGAAGTGGCGGGCGTTGTGTCGTTCCTGTCAGGTCCCGACTCGAACTACATCACGGGGCAGTCGATCCTGGTCGACGGCGGAATGGTCTTCAACTAGTAACAGAAATCGATTCGGGTTTCACTGTGGACGGAGCGCACAGCTCCGTCCACAACCGGTCGTGCTGGGGCAAGCGAGTCATAAGAAACCATCCATTGCATGATGCTCGACGATGAGAAGGTGCTGATGCCGCCTCGCCAATCGCTCGCAATCCACCACGATTGAGCGATCGGCAGTCGCGAGCACTTCTCAGACATGCTGCGCCAGAACACCGGCCAGCGGTTCCTGTGGGCGCTTCGTGATGGCATCCACTGCCTGCACGATGTGCGGCGTGAAACCGCGATCCACGAGGTCGTCAAGTGTCACCGGTGTGTCTTCCACCACGTCGTGCAGCATGGCCACGGGGACCGGTCACCGACGAGATTTCTGCGAGCGCCAGGGCGTCGGCGCACCGAAAAGCTGTAGACGCTCGCGTCGACCATTTCGCAGGGGGTCTCGTCGATGCGAGCGTGCTCATCAACGGGGCACTTTTTTGGTCTTCTTTTCGAAGATCTCTGACACCAAGCTTCGAAATTGCACGCGCGTATCGCCGATTTGGGGCAAACGTTATAGCTCCGCTCTATCGCGTGCTCTCCGATGAGTCGCTCAATCAGGAACCGGATTGCTCCCAGTGAGCCGTTCCAGCGCCACCTCACCCACGATCGGGATGCCGTAGTCCCGCGCCTTCCGCGCCTTGCCCGATAGCGAGTCGGGGTCGGCGGCAACGACGAGTTTGACCTTCTTCGTCACGGCCCGCCACGGAGTGAAGCCGCGGGCGACGAGTTCGCCCTCCCACACGTCACGTGAGCGGGTCATGTCGCCGGTCAGCACGACCAGGTCGCCGGGCTGCAGCGCGAACGCCTGGGCCGGGTCGACCACGGCCAGCGACTCCGCCGACAACAGCGTCGGCGCATCGAGTGCGGCCGAGACCACCTCGAGGGACAGCTCGAGCAGGTTGCCGACGTCGACGAGGTCGGCCATCTCATCCGTTGTCAGGATGCCGTCTTCCCAGGCGATGCGGGTCAGCCCGGCGAAGTACTCGCGGTGCAGCGCCTCGCAGCTGTGCCGGCTGATGCCCAGCTCGTCGGCCAGCTGCACCAGGGCCTCGACCTCGTGCGCGGAGAGGTGCCGGTCGAGCAGGCAACGGTCGAGCAGCGCCAGGTAGTCGATGTACTCGGCCGGGCCGGCCACGTCGGGCAGGTGGTGCGTCATTCGGGCCAAGAACGACGCTGCCGTCATCGGGTGCGCGGAATCCGGTCGCGGGTACCAGGCGACATCCTGAGCCACCATGCCCGGCCACTTGTAGTCGACGGCCGCGCCAATGTGTTCGGCCCAGAACGCCGGGTCATTCGCGGACTCGACGTAGGCGCCGAGCAGCCGCGCGGTGGCGGCCGCATCGACGGATGCCCGGTGTGCGCCGTCGAGTTCGATGTCGTAGGCCGCGCAACAGTCCGCGAGCGACCGGCCCGTGCCGGGGAGGAAGTCGCGCGCCATCTGCATCGTGCACAGCGTGACCAGGTTCGCGTTGGTCCAGTGCCCGGCGCGCTGCAGTTCGGCGATCAGGAAGCGGCTGTCGAAGCTCGCGTTGTGCGCGACCACCACGCGCCCGGCCAACAGCTCGACGAGTCTCGGGGCGATCTGGTCAAAGGTAGGGGCGTTCATCACATCCGCAGCACGGATGCGGTGAATGTCCTGGCGGCCGAGGTCCCGGCCCGGGTTCACCAGGGTGTCCCAGCGCCCTTCGATCCGGCCGAGCTCGTCCACATGCACGATGGCCACTTCGATGACCCGGTCGTTTCCGGTCGGGAAGAGGCCCGTGGTCTCGAAGTCGATCACGGCGAAACCGGGTCCGGACATGGGGTGCTCCTCAGAGGTGGATGGGAAATTCGATGGTGGGCGGTTGCGGATTGCGCTGGCTCACTGGGCGCCGGAGAACAGCATGGCGAAGATCGCGGCCACCAATTGCGGCCCGACCAGCAGGTAGCCGCCGAAGACGGCGACGAAGGCAGCCACCTTCCATAATGAGCGCCGCACCCGCGCTGCACGAATCTCCGTGTCGAGGTCGGTGAAACATGCCCTCGCGTTTTCGGTGGGCGGGAGAAGCGCGGGCGGCCAGGTGCCGGGAGCGTCGATGATCGCAGCGAGCTCATGCACATCGGCGGTGGAGAGCGTCACCGGGAGCTTCAGCAGCCAGCGGCGAAGTCCTGTCGCGGCGACGACCTTCACGCGCTCCGGCCGCTTCTTGAAGGTCAGGGACTTGGGGCTGACCAGAGCGATTACGGGCTGCGCGGCCGGGAGTTGCGGCATCCGTTCTCGAAGCAGTGTGGTGACGCGGGTGGCTTCGAATTCGGCATTGCGAATGTACGGCTGCTTCTGGCCGGAGACCAGCATGGTTTGCCCGGCCACCCAGATGGCCTTGTTGCTGTGGTTCTTGGTATTGATCGTGACGATTCCGCCCGGGCCGACGACGAGGTGGTCGATGTCCGAGCCCTTCGTGCCGATCGGAAGGGCGTGGAAGACCCTCCACTCCGGTGGCAGCGTCGCGAGGATCTTGCCGACCTCGATCTCGCCCTTCGCTCCCAGGTACCAGCTCACGCTGTCGTCGGCGATCGGGGAGTAGCCGAAGAACCGACCAAAAGCGTTTCGCTGCCGCGTGCCGGCGTGCTGCCGCAGCAGTTCTTCGATGACCGATTGGGCAGCGAACTGCTCCCCCATGGTTGGTGCCTGCGTTGTCATGGATCCCCTATCCCCCCGGGTTCAATCTAGTGGGGGTTGTCGAGCGGATGACCGTGCGTATGATGCGGGCGAGGCGAGGCCTTCCGGATTCCGCCCGTGCCGATCGAAAGGAAGCGCCGTGACCTACGACTTCGAAGTGTCCGCCATCGTGCCGGCGAGTCCCGATCGGGTCTATGCGACCTGGCTGAGCAGCTCCGGGCACACCGCGATGACCGGCGCGGACGCCGCGGTAGACCCGCGCGTCGGCGGCTACTATGACGCCTGGGACGGCTACATCAGCGGGCGCACCCTCGAACTCGACCCGGGGCAGCGAATCGTTCAGACCTGGCGCACGACGGAGTTCGCCGACGATGACCCGGACTCCGAGATCGAGGTGCTGTTCGAGAACGTCGAGGAGGGCACCCGCGTGACGGTTCTGCACAGCAACGTGCCTGCCGACCAGCGCGAGTATGAGGATGGCGGCTGGGAAGACAGCTACTTCGTGCCGATGCGGGAGTACTTCGCCGCCCTGTAGGAGGGCTCGGTATGAGCTCGGCCCGGAGCCGCGTTCACCGAAGCAACACCGTCACCGAGCCCGCGAAGTAGGCATTCGGCCGGGCAGAATCGGGGCCGGGGCCGGCGACATCCGTCGTTCTCCTCGGCGCCACTGACCTGACCCAGGCCCGACAACGTGAAGAGACGCGCTGGGGCCGCACGCTGAGAGCGTGCCGGAAGCGCGACTGCGAAGCGCTGCTGCCGGGCGGAACCCCGGTCAGCTCCCGGTCGCCAGCGCTGCCCGCGCCAACGCTGCCCGCGCCAGCAGCGTCGCCCCGGCCGAATTGAGTCCGCCCGGAGACGACCTGCCCTGCAGCAGCGTGCCCGAGCCGGCCCAGCTGAGCAGGCTGGCGGTGTCACTCGCCGCGTAGACTGCGGCGCCGTTGCCGTAGCGGCCGCGGCCCCCGAAGCGCCAGCCCACCGTGGCGCTCAGCAGAGCCAGCGAGTCCCGCACCACCTCGCGTGTCCCCGCCTCACCGGCCCCGACCAGCATCAGGAGCAGCAGGGCGACGTCGTGGCCGTGCGCGGTGCGTTCCAGCGGCATCCGCTCGGCCAGGTAGCGCCACATCTCTAGCGGCGATTCCCGCAACTGGGCTCCGCGCTTGGTCGGAACCAGCACGCCGCGGTACTTTCGCACCAGGCCGAGATTCGTCGCCGCCTCCCGCAGGGCCAGCAGCGGCTGCGTCTGCGCTTCGCGATTCGCCTCGCCGTACCATTGCCGCTCCGGGTCGAGCTCGGCCATCAGCGCACTGACGGCCTTGGGAGGCAGATACCCGGCCCCGGTGAGACGGATGCCCTCACCGACGTGCCCGAGGAACGTGCGCATCACCTTCGTCGCTTTCTCGGCCTCGGCCTCCCCGATCTCGACTGGTTCGCTGACCCCGGCGGCGACCAGGTAGCCGGCAAGGTGGCACTGCGCCTCATCACCGGTTCGAGCGAGGAGGGTGGCGAGCGGCGAGGAGTCGCTCCCGTAAACCCGCAGCCAGTCCAGCGCCTTCTCGGCGCCCATTGCGCGCTGAAGCCGGCGGTTGATCGCGTCGAGGTCGATCTCGTCGCTGAAGTTCCACAGGTCGAGTGCGGCGATTTCGCCGATCTCCTCCCGGTACGCGGGGTGGCCCGGGGTTGTGGCCACGGCGATCAGGTGGTCGTAGCTGTGGATGCCCCCCACGTCTTCCGGTGGTCCCAGGCGCGCGCCGTCGAGACAGCGCACGGGCGCCTCGGGCGACTCGACCGGCTCCACGGGCTCCACGGGCTCCACGGGCTCGAGTGTGAGCGTGTGCTCCCAGTCGTCGCCGAAATCGTAGACGTAACGCAACGTGTCGCCCGCTGTCGCGAGGAACTGGTCGAGACGCAGTTCGCTCTCGAGCGTGCCCTCCTCACCTTCGTCCACGTCAAACGGGGTGAGGATGCGCTCGAATTCGTGCCCGTGCGGGTCGGCAGAGGGCGTGAACTGGTGCAGGTGGCTGTTCGTCCAGCCGAACGCGGCCTGCAGCACGTCGTGCAGCCGGTCGAGGGTCAGGTTCGACGGGAGGGTCAGCCGTCGCCAGATCGGCGGGGTGGAGTCGACGAGGTCCACGCGGATACGAAATCGCGCCGGCGGCTCGAGCGAGGTCAGCAGTGAAAGCGGCATCTTGCTGCGAACGCGGCGCGCGTCGGCGGCATTCGTCATCGCCCGCTGGGCCTGGTTCGGCTCTGCGCCGTTCGCCCGGGCGAGGAAACGTTGCCTGGCCGCGGCGAGATCAATCACGTTGTCGGACTCGGCTGACGAGGGCTCAGTCTTGGGGTGCTCAATCACCCGACACAGTGTAGCGACCGGAGGCGGGGGCTCGCCCCGCCACTGCGGTTCGACGGCCGACACAGCCCAAGTGGCACCATATTCAGTACCGAACGCATCGCTCACGACGAGCACTGACGACGAGGAGTGCACCATGGCCATCACCGCTTCCCAGGCACGCGCGCAGTTGTTCCCGCTGATTGCGAAGGTCATCGAGGCCCATGTGCCGATCGAGATCGTGTCGAAGAAGGGCAGCGCCGTGCTGATGTCGCTCGCCGACTACGAAGCACTCGAGGAGACCGCCTATCTCCTTCGAAGCCCGGCGAATGCGACGCACCTGCTCGAGAGCATCACCCAGCACCGCGCCGGAACGGCGCAGGAACAGCAGCTGGCCGAGTGAATATCCTCTTCACCGGCAAGGCGTGAGCGGAATACCAGTACCGGGTTGCGACCGACCGGGCCATGGTCACTCGCATCACCCATCTCATCAACCACACCCGGCGCACACCCGTCACCGGGATCGGCAAACCCGAGGCTCTCAAAAACCAGCTCGCCTGCTACTGGTCGCGCCGAATCACCGACGAGCACCGGCGGGCACCGGCGAGCACCGACGAGCACCGGCTGGTCGATTCGGTTGAAGAGAACCAGATCGTCATCATTGCCGCCCGGCACCACTACTGAACCGCAGGGTTGCCTCGGCCGTTTCGTGGCCCGGTTAGGCTTCCGGGCATGAGGATCACAGCTCTCCAGACCAACGAGGTGTTCGTGTTCGGTTCCAATGCCGCCGGCCGGCATCTGGCCGGGGCGGCCGCGACGGCCCATGAGAAATTCGGCGCGGTCTGGGGTGCGGGCCATGGCCTGCACGGCCAGTCCTATGCGATCGACACGATGAGCGGGCTGGACGCGATTGGCGTCGAGGCCGCCGGGTTCCTGGTCTTCGCGGCGGAGCATCCGCACCTGCGGTTCCTCGTCACCGAGATCGGCTGCGGCATCGCGGGCTTCACCCCGGCGCAGATCGCCCCGCTGTTCCGCGGGGCGACGCCGAACGTGGTTCTTCCGGAGCGGTTCCTCCTGTGATGCCCCGTTCATCGACGTGCCCGGTCACGCTCCCCCACGACGAACTGCCGCTGAATTGGCATTAGCCCTCGGCCCCCTTCACCCGGCTCAGCCGTCTCCGCCTTCGACCTCCGGCATCCGGCCTCGTGGATAACTCCTGCTACGTGTGCGGCAGCCCTGTCGGCGACCCCGTGTTTCCGGGCCAGTCAACTGCACGCCCGACAAATTGCAGGAGATATGCACACGGCGGAGTGACTGACTGCGGGCTGGCGCGACACAGCCGGTGCGGCAGGGTTAGTGCGCGGGCAGAGCAGCCGCAGCCACCGGCCACCGGATGGGGAATGCTGCCGGATTCGCGAAGTGGGAGACCAGGCACATAAAAAGAACGCCGGCGCCCACGCTCACCCCGACGCAAAGCCGGAGATTCTCGCGACACACCGTGATTTCTGGGTCACCCCAGGCGACGGATGCGGCGCGTCGCGAAAATCTCCGAGGTTGCGTTCCGAAGAGGTTGAGAATCACCTCTCTGTGATCCCCAGCTGCACGAGCAGTCGCGGAAAATCCGCGAGCAGTGCGTTCCAGACGATCTGATAGTCCGTGTTCGTGTAGTCGCGGGCGAGATACTTCGCTTACCGCGCGCGCGATAGCTCGCCGCTATATCGCTCGTCACCGCCGATACAGCGGGTCGAGTTGCGGAGAAAACACCCTCTTTTTCGCCGAAAGGGTGTTTTGTCCGCAACTCGCGCCATACGAAATGCGTTTTGGACTGCCGGCACGGTCAGGCCCCGGGGCAGGGCTCCGAGTGTGAGGAGCTGCGGCTCCCGGCCGCACCGGGGGCGCTCGTAGGATGAAAGCATGCTCGCACTCCTCGTTAACGCCCCGGGCGGTCCCGACGCCCTCACCCTTGACACCGTCGCCGACCTGCCCATCGGGCCCCGGGACATCCGCATTCAGGTGGCCGCGGCCGGCGTGAACCGAGCGGATGTCGCGCAACGGCTGGGCCTGTATCCGTCGCCGGAAGGTGCGCCGCAGTGGCCGGGGCTCGAGGTGTCGGGTGTGGTGACCGAGCTCGGCGCCGAGGCCACGCTGTTCGCGCTCGGCGACCGGGTGTGCGCGCTGCTGCCGGGCGGCGGTTACGCCACCGAGGTCGTCGTGCGTGAGGTGCTGGCACTGCCGGTGCCCGACTCGATCGACCTCGTCGACGCGGCCGGACTGCCGGAGGCGCTGGCCACGGTGTGGTCGAACGTGTTCCTCAGCGCGGGCCTGACCGCCGGCGAAACCCTGCTCGTGCACGGCGGCGCCAGCGGCATCGGCACCACGGCGATCCAGCTGGGCCGCCTGGCCGGCGCCCGGGTGGCCGTGACGGCCGGCTCGGCGGAGAAGCTGGCGGTGTGCGCGAGCCTCGGCGCGGAGATTCTGATCAACTACCGGGAGCAGGACTTCCCGGCCGAGATTGCGGCCGCCACCGACTCGCACGGCGCCGACGTCATTCTCGACATCATCGGCGGCTCCTACGCGGCCCGCAACGTAGCCGCGCTCGCGGTCGGCGGGCGCATCATGGTGATCGCCAACCAGAGCGGCGAAGACGCCGTCTTCAACCCCTTCCTCCTGATGCAGAAGCGCGGCCGCTACTGGGGCACCACCCTGCGCGCCCGCCCGTTGCAGGAGCGGGCCGCCATCATGCAGGCCCTCAGAACGGATGTCTGGCCCTGGCTCGAATCCGGCGCCTTCCACCCGGTGATCGACAGCCGGTTCTCGTTCGCCGACGCCGCGGGTGCACACCGCCGAATGGAGGCATCCGCTCACGTGGGCAAGATTCTGCTGGTGCCCTGACCCCCGGTGGACGTCACCGCAACGGCGATGCCCACCGGAAGCGAACCCGGAGACCGGTTGACCGATCGATCGAACGATCGATCAATCGTCAGTGCGTGAAGTGCGACTCCTGGAGCTCGTACACCGGGGTGTCGAGGCCCTCCATCCGGGCCTTGATCTGCAGCGCCAGATAGTTGGAGTAGTGCCGGCTCTGGTGCAGGTTTCCGCCGTGAATCCACAGCTGCTGCACGTTGGTCGGCTTCCACATGTTGCGCAGCTCGCCCTCCCACGGGCCTGGGTCCTTCGGCGTGTCCGAACCGTAGCCCCAGCACCGGCCGACCTGGTCGGCAACCTCGGGCGAGACGAGGTCGGCCAGCCAGCCGTTCATCGAGCCGTATCCGGTGGCGTAGACGATCAGGTCAGCCTGCAGCGCCGTGCCGTCAGCCAGAACCACGGAGTCGCTCTCGATCCGGTCGATCTGCCCGGACTTGACCTTGACCCGGCCGTCGATCAGCAGCTGGGACGCACCCACATCGATGTAATAGCCGGAGCCGCGGCGCAGGTATTTCAGGAACAGGCCGGAGCCGTCGGTGCCGAAGTCCAGGTCGAAGCCGACATCCGTGAGCTTGGCGTAGAAGTCGGCGTCGCGCCGGGCCATCTCCTCGTAGACGGGAATCTGCGCGGCCGGCAGGATGCGATACGGCAGCGACGCGAAGAGGAGGTCGGCCTTCTCGGTGGTCACCCCGTTGGCCAGGGCCCGCTCCGAGTAGAGGTCGCCCAGCGCCAGGTCCATCAGCGCGTCACTGCGGGCGATGTGGGTGGAGGAGCGCTGCACCATCGTCACCTCCGCCCCGGTCTCCCACAGGTCGGCGCAGATGTCGTGGGCGGAGTTGTTGGAGCCGATCACCACGGCCTTCTTACCGGTCCAGTCCCCGCCGCCCTCGTGCTTGGACGAGTGGTGCTGCTGCCCGGTGAACGTCGCGGCCCCCTCGAAGACCGGGGTGTTCGGATACCCGGACACGCCCAGAGCGAAGACCAGCTGCTTGGGCCGCAGGGTCACTTTCTGGCCCTCACGCACCACCTCCACCACCCATTCCTGGGCGGTCTCGTCGAACGCGGCCTTGGTGCATTCCGTGCTCGACCAGTAGTTGAGTTCCATGATGCGGGTGTAGTGCTCCAGCCAGTCCCCGATCTTGTCTTTCGACGCGAAGACCGGCCAGTCCTCCGGAAACTTCATATACGGCAGGTGGTCGTACCAGACCGGGTCGTGCAGGTGCAGGGACTTGTAGCGGTTGCGCCACGAGTCACCGGGGCGCGCATTTTTCTCGATCACGATCGTGGGAACGCCGAGCCGGCGCATCCGTGCGGCCAGGCCGATGCCGCCCTGGCCGCCACCGACGATGACGCAGTACGGCTGCTCGTCGTAGCCCAGAGAGTCCTCCCGTGCGGTCTTCTTCTCCAGCCACGACAGCCGGCCCTTCTGGATCTCGTGCGTCACCCCCTGCTCACGGTTGGCGCCCTTTTTCTCCTCGAAGCCTTTGAGCTCCTGCATGGTGGTGAGCAGGGTCCAGCATTTGCCGTTCCGCAACCGGAGGTGCGCGTAGCCGCGAGCTTGCCCGGTTTCGAAGTTGACCCACGCCTCGGTGGCCTCGGCGTCACCGGTGGCATCTTCGGCGCGCACCCAGCCGGTCGGCTGCACGTGCTCCAGCTGGCCCTCCAGCATGCGTCGAATGTCGTCCTTGCCCTCGAAGGTCTTCAGGTTCCAGGTGAAGGTCACGAAGTCGCGCCAGTAGCTGTCCTCCTCAAAGAGGGCCAGGGCGGCGTCGAGGTCCCGGGCTTGCAGGGCGGCGTCCAGAGCCGCGAGCCAGCGGTCGACGATGTCATTTGGTGATTCAGGCATATTCACTCCTTTGTGTGCGCTGAGTGAGAACTACCGGATGCGAGTACTAGGGTTTCCCCATACTGATTCGGGCGTGATCTCACGCTCAAGTAGAAACCCGCGGGGGTTACAAGGGCGTTACACCCACTGCGGCTGACATTGTTCGGGTCAACCCAGGGAGCGCGCAGATGCCTCACGGAGTGCAAGGAACCGGCAGCGGTCGTGCTCTCGCGCCACCCTCCGACCTGCGGTTCTCCTCCCCCGGTGAGTACGCCGCCCAGCTGCGGCGTGCCCACGACCTGGCACTTTCCGGTCAAGCCCAGCCGAACGTCAACCCGGGCATCTGGGCGTCCTGGCAGCGCGCCCTGGCCGACGGAATCGACCCTGACAAACATCTGCCTCGGCACCTGCATGAGGTTGCCGATGTTGTGGCGCTGCGCCGCGCACATGCGCTGGCGGCCGTCGTGCCGGCCCTCAGCGAGCTGCTCGCTGACGAGGGTGGTTCCGGGCGGCACCTTCTGGTGCTCGCAAACGCCCAGGGCGAGATTCTCTGGCGGGTGGGCAGCCCTGCCGTTCTGCGCCAAGCCGAAAATCTGGAGTTCGTGGAGGGTGCGGACTGGTCAGAGGCCGGGATCGGAACCAATGCAATCAGCGAGGTCGTGGTCAGCGGCCGTGCCGCCCAGCTTTTCTCCGCCGAGCACCTGGTGCGCACTCACCACGACTGGGCCTGCACGGCCTCGCCCATCCGAGACCCGCACACCGGTCAGATCCTGGGAATCCTGAATGTCTCCGGGCCACTCGACACCGTGACCGTCGACAGCATGCGCATGGTCAAGTGCGGCGTGCGGCTGGCCGAGGAACTGTTGAAGCAGCGCCCGGCCGGCCCAGCGGCATCCGGCACAGCGGCATCCGGCACAGCGGCATCCGGTGCGCCTCAGCTCGGAATCGCGCTCGAACTGCTGGGTGACCACCCGGCGGTGGTGTTCACGGATGGCCGCCGGGTGCCGCTGTCGCTCCGGCGGGCGGAGATCCTGGCTCTGCTGGACTCGCGCCACCGCGGGTGGAGCGCCGATGAGCTTGCCTATGAGGTGCACGGCGAAACCGGGGCCGCCTCGACGATCCGCATTGAGATGCACCGAATTCGCACGGCTGCGGCGGGCTTGCTGGAATCCAATCCCTACCGGCTGACGGATGCCGCGCAGGGCACCTCGGATGTCGGCCGGGTGCTGCAGTCGCTGCGGAACGGCAACCTCACCGAGGCACTCGACACCTATGCGGCTCCGCTGCTCAGCCGCTCAGCCGCGTTCGCCATCGAGTCCCTTCGAGTGGAGCTCAACACCGCCATGGGTGCCGCGCTGCGCGCGAGCGGGAGCGCCGAGCTGATCAAGCGGTGGTGCGCGACCGACATGGGCAGCACCGACGAGGAGGCGGTTCACGAGTTGCGGCGTCTGCTCGGGCCGCAGGATGCGGGATACCTGTCGTTTCGCGCGCGGTCGGAGCGGCTCGACCGCGAGTTCGGCCTGTAGAACAGACGATGATCGGTGAGCGCCCCGCGCGCCCTGCTACCGTGAAGGCCGTTGCTGTTGCTGTTGCTGTTGAACCTCACCCGATTGGAACCACCCGCATGAAGAACTGGTCGTTCACCACCTGCGCCGTCGCCGGGTTCAGTTTCAGTGCCTTCGCCGTGGCTCTGATCATCCTCAACGCGGTGACGGCCAACGCTTTTCTGACCGTTCTGCTCTCGCTGGCCGGCGTGGCCCTGCTCATCGGTGGATCCCTGTCGGTGCGGGCGCACCTGCTCTGGACCCGCGGCGACACGCAGTAGACGAGGCTCAGTAGACCACGCTCAACAGACGAGGCCAGGCACCCTAGATTACGAAGTTGCCGCCCAGGGCACGCTCGGCCTCGGCGAGGCTGGCCGGGTCATCCGTGTGGTTCACCGGTTCGTCGCTGTAGGTCGACGTGACCAGAATGGGCAGGTGGTCTGAGGTGCCGAGTGGCAGCGTCTCGACGCTGTCGATGGTCAGCCCGATGGAGGTGGCCAGGTCGAAGTGCCCGCGGAAGAACTTGTAGCGCGTGTAGGTGCGGGTATCGCTCATGGTCAGGTCGTAGCCGGACTGGGTGATGTGATCGCCGAGACGCCCCTTGAAAATGGGGTAGTTGTAGTCACCCACCATCAGGGTCGGCAGACCAGGACCGAGCAGGTTCAGCTCTTCGTGCGCCGTGCGGATCTGGTTGCGCCGCAGGGAGTTGAGTGCGGTGAGCGGCGCGGCATGGAACGACGCGACGACGAGCTCGCGGCGGGAAACTATGTCGGTCAGCCGCGTGCCGATCAGTCGCTCGTGCGCGGGGGTCAGCACCCGGTCGTGCAGGGACTTCTTCAGCGCGAAGGTCTGGGTATTCTCGTTGGTGAATCGGTCTTTGCGATAGTAGATCGCCAGTCCGAGACGGTTGCGCACGGTGGAGTCGGCGAGGTGCAGCCGACCGACCTCCGCGGGGAGCTCGAGGGTGTCGCATTCCTGCAGGCACAGAACATCCGGATCGTAGTTCTCGGACAGGGCGATGAGCTCTCCACTGGCACGATTCTTGCGGAGGTTATAGCTGATGACTTTCACGACAGACCTTTTTCGACTCGACTCGACTCGATGAACACCCACCTAGCCTACGTTTATGGCGCAGAAATGCTATATCGCAGGGTGAATTCTCGGCGACGCGCGTGCGAGACTCGGGGGCATGATGCAGGAGGCGATGGCCGCGACGACGGCGGCGGTAGAGTCGGTCAGCCGCGACGACCGGCACGCGTTCAGCAAACCGACGGTGACGAACATCCGTTTGATCACCGGATTCGGGGTGGAGGGCGACGCCCACGCCGGAGCCACGACACAACACCGCTACCTGGTCGTGAAGGATCCGACCCGGCCGAACCTCACCCAGGTGCACTTCATGCCTGCCGAGCTGTTCGACGAGCTGCGCACGGCCGGGTTCGAGGTCTCCCCCGGCGAGCTGGGCGAGAACATCACGACCCGCGGACTGGATCTGTTCGGCCTTCCGCTGGGTGCCCGGCTGCGGCTCGGCACCGACGCGGTCGTGGAGATCACGGGGATGCGCAACCCTTGCTCGCTGATCAACGGGTTTCAGAAGGGGCTGATGAAGACCCTGCTCGGCACGGATGCCGCGGGTCAGGTGATCCGCAAGGCGGGGATCATGGGCATCGTTATCACCGGCGGAACGGTCGCTGCCGGAGACTCGATACGGGTGCAGCTGCCGGCCGGGGAACAGCTGCCGCTCGGCGTGGTCTGAGCACTGGGCTGTGGCACTGGGCTGTGGCACTGGGCTGTGGCACTGGATGGCCGCCGCTTGAATGCCGTCGCGCCTCCGGGACGGCGGTCGGTGACCCTGCTAGTCTCGGCCTCATCAGCCTGAGAAGGAGTCCCGATGGAACGCAAAAACTACAACATAGATCAGAAGATCTCCCGCCTCCGCGTCTACAACATCGTCGCGGGCTCGCTGCACCTCGTGCAGGCCCTCGGATTCGCTTACGTGCTCACGCTCCTCAGCACGCAGGTCACCTTCGCCGTCACCGCCGACTTCCTGGCGGGGCCTCCCGGAGTGCCGCTGCCGCCCGAGCGCGTGACCCTGTTCGACGTGAACGTGGGCATCGGCGTGGTCTCCTTCCTGGCACTGTCGGCCTTCTTCCACTTCCTGATCTCATCGCCGACGTTCTTCCCCCGCTACGCGGCCGGCCTCAAAGCCAACCGCAACTACTTCCGCTGGGTCGAATACTCCCTCAGCTCCTCGATCATGATCTGGCTGATCGCGCAGATCACCGGCATCACGGATATCGCGGCCCTGTTCTCGATCTTTGCCGCCAACGCCGCCATGATCATGTTCGGGGCGCTGCAGGAAAAATACGAGACACCCGGCAACGGCAATTTTTTGCCCTTCATCTTCGGATCGATGGTGGGCGTGGTGCCGTGGGTCGTCATCATCATTTATTTCCTCGCTCCCGGCTCCACCAGCGAGGCCGCACCGCCGGCCTTCGTCTACGGAATCATCATTTCCCTCTTCCTGTTCTTCAATACCTTCGCGGTCAACCAGGTGCTGCAGTACCGCCAGATCGGCGGCTGGCGGGACTACCTCCGCGGCGAGCGCGCCTACATCACGCTGAGCCTGGTCGCCAAGACCGCGCTGGCCTGGCAGGTGTTCTCCGGCGCAATCATCCCGGCGCTCACCTAGGGCGGTCAGCTCGGTCGGTCAGCTCGGTCGGTCAGCTCGGTCGGTGGCCCTACCGGGGGCCGAAGGCAGGGACTACATGGGGTGCCGTCGGCCTCGGCCGAGGTCGGCATCCGTTGTCAGGCACGAGTCTCAGCGAGTAGTTATGAAGCAGGCTAGCGGCGGCCCTCGACATTGGTCCCGTCGAGGAACTCGAGCACATCAGGTATGAGGCGCGGGTCGCTCGCCGCAGCGATGTGGTCCTTGCCGGGGTAGAGAATCAGGCGGCCGTTCGGGATGAGCGCCGCCGTCTCCCGGAACAGCTCAGGAGTGTAAAAACCGTCCCGGTCACCGGCGATCACCAGCGTGGGCGCTTCGATGTCGCCGAGCCGGTCGCGCAGGTTAAAGGCATCTTCGGCGCGAATCGTGGTGATCAGGTCGGGGCTGGCCTTTCCGAACATCGCGCGTCCCAGCATCCAGCCCATGCCGGCAGCCAGCCGCCGGCTCACGGGATTGGTGCCGAGGGCTCCGAACAATTCCCGGCCGGCCCGGCGTGGGCGCCCGGCCAGAACCTCTTCCGCGACGCGTCGTTGCGCTTTCTTGCCCTCCGGCCCCAGCGTGTAGGCCGCGCAAACGATGATGAGCCGCTGCACCACATCGGGATGGTCGGCGGCGAGCTGCAAGGCTATGCTCCCGCCGGTCGAGGTTCCCATCACGTCGACGGGTCCCGGAAACTCCAGGCGCAGGGCGTCGGCGTAGTCCCGGGCGATGTCGGCCATGGTGACGTTCGGGTCGAGGCCGGGGCGCGAGGTCAGCCTCAGCACACGATGCCGAGCCGCCAACGGCATCAGCACCTGGGAAGCAACCGTTCGCTCCAGGCCGACCGTCGGTTCGTAATTCTGGGTGAGACCCGGGATTGCGACCAGCGGCATGCCGGTGCCGAACCTCAGATAGGGCATCCCACCGAGGAGGGTGCCTGTTCGCCTCGCCAGGGCGCGCGCATCGGTGACGTACTTCGTTTCTGTCCTCGGGGGCATTGGATTGGCCCTTTCATTTCATTGACTGTTCCGGATGCCGTCAGCCGGCTCCGCAGCAACCGGCCCAGCACAGACCCACACCACCGCATCCGCTCCGCAGTCACCGTTGGAGACAGTACCCGCGCCCCGACAGCCTCGAAAGCGTCAGACCGAATATGGGTCGGCGGCACACGGGTTCCGGCATCCGTTCGGTCAGGATGCCCGGGCCGCGACCTGCTCCCGCCCAACCCCTCTTCAGCGGAGGGGGTCGCTCGGGCCCAGGCCGACCAGGCGCAGCCAGCCGAGCACCTGGTGGGCATCGACGGATGCCGCGCGAAACCCGACGTAGCCGTCGGGACGCACGATGAGCACGCCGGTTCCCGGGCGGTCGGTCAGGCGGTGCATGTGGATGCGGGCATCCGTCAGCGCCATGGCGAGGACCGAGCTAGCCGGGTCGGCCGGGTCGGCAGCGCCGGCCTGCAAGAGGATATGCACCCCCGGCCGGGCGAGGAGGCCGTGCAGCCGCACCCGTTCCCCCGCGCAAGTGACCTCGGTGTCGGCCAACCGGTTGCCGGGGCGCGGGCCATTCCGGGTCGACGCACCCTCATCGACCGAGAGCGGGCTGCGGCGGTAGTGAAGCCCAAACTGGGACAGCATGCGCGCCCCGGCCCTCACCAGACGCCGCCGCCGCGTCAGCCACGGCAGTAGGGGCGCACCGAGCGGCACCAGCGCCGCGCGCACGAGCTGGGCGAGCGGATGCAGGCTGGCTTCGGCCCAGAAAATGGCGTGCGTCGCGCGCAGCACCCGCTGGTCGGCGGGCCGCCGCTCGGCCTCGTAGGAGTTCAGTAGGACCTGGGCCGGCCGGGTGCGCCCCGCCGCGAACGCAAGCTTCCAGCCGAGATTGAGGGCGTCCTGGATGCCCGCGTTCATGCCTTGCCCGCCCGCCGGAGATTGAAGGTGGGCGGCGTCGCCGGCGAGGAAGAACGGCCCCCGGCGAAAATGCGTGGCCAGCCGATGCTGCAGCCGCACCTGGGCTGACCAGGCGACATCCTCGATGCGGGCCGGCAGGCTGGCTGTGTCGATCAGGGTCTGAAGCACGGCGCGCGGCACAGGCGGCCCGGGTCGCCCCGGTTGCACCGGGTGCCCGAACGGACGCAGTGCGGGGTCAGGGCGGCGGGTGGTCAGCATGCGCCAGGGGGCGCGCTCACCGTTCGCGAGCAGGAACAGCAGCCCCCGGCGCCCGGCGACGACATGCGTGGCGCCTGGCGCGAGGAGGTCGGAGGTGTCGGCGCGCAGGTGCAGGTCGGCGAGCACCCCTTCCTGCGCGTAGTCCCCGCCGCGCCAGGCTCCCACCCGGCCGCGCACGAGGCTCGCGGCGCCGTCGCAGCCGACCAGGAAGCGATACGGGATCTCCTCCAGCGCCCCAGACCGACGGATGACCGCACGCCCGGTGCGAAGCCGGAACCCCACGAGCGCTGTGCCCCGCTCGACGGTCACCCCGCGCTCCTCGAGCGCACGAGAGAGCACGTCCTCCACATCGGCCTGCCGGATCAGCAGCAGGTGCGGGAAAGCGGTCCCGGGCAGATCGAGCTGCGGGATGCGCACGACCACGACCCGAGAGCGCAGGTGCAGCTGCGCGGAGGCGGCGGTATCCCCGCGGGCGAGGAGGGCATCCGTCACCCCCAGCGGCCGTAGCACCTCGAGCGTGCGCGGGTGCATCAGCATCGACCGCGACGGTCGAAACAGCTCGGGCCGGCGTTCGATGATGCGCACCCTCGCACCGTGGTCGTGCGCCTGCAGAGCCAAAGCCAGGCCGGTGGTGCCGGCCCCGACCACGAGGATCTCGGAGAGTGGCCCGTTCACCGCCTCGTTCCCCGCCGTGCCGGAACGGGCTGCCGCTGCAGATGCACGCGGCGCTGGGCGAGCCGCGCCCCGCTCACGATCACGGAGCGGGTCAGGCGCTTTGCGGTGGACCACGGGACGGCCGGAAATGGGGACATGCGTTCCGGGATAATGACAGCCTCCAGCCAGTGGAAAAAATGAAACGAAATATGTAATCTGAGCGTGGTTGTTGACAGCATAAAGATGCGGTCTGCGCCTGGGAAGACCCTCCGCCGACAGCGGGCCGCGTGACGAATGGGCGCTGGTATGCGTCAATTCAGAGAGACCCTATTCTGAGAGCCACATTCCCCCCTGAACGGAACCCATGACGAGCACCGATCTGCACGACGACTCGCACGACGCCGAACCGAGAGATGCCCCAACCGCCCGCCGGCTCGCCGCGGTCGTCTTCAACCCGATGAAGGTGGACCTCGACGACCTCAAAGCCACCGTTGCGACCGAGGAGGCAGACGCCGGCTGGCCGGAGACGCTGTGGTTCGAGACGTCGGCTGATGACCCCGGGCAAGGACCGGCCCGGCAGGCGATCGAGGCCGGGGCATCCATGATCATCGTGGCCGGCGGCGACGGCACCGTTCGCGCCGTCGCGGAGGTCGTCGCCGGCACGGATTGCACGCTGGCCCTGTTGCCGTCGGGCACCGGCAATCTGCTCGCCCGCAACCTGCAGCTGCCGCTCGACGACGCCCGGCACGCCATGCACATCGCGTTCGCCGGCCGTGACAAGGCGATCGATGTGTGCCAAATCGACATAGAACGCGCCGACCGGTCGATCGACCGGCACGCCTACCTAGTGATGGCCGGACTCGGCCTCGACGCCAAGATGCTGGCGAACACCGACGACGACCTCAAGGAGAAGGCCGGCTGGCTCGCCTACGTGAAAGCCCTGGTGGCCGTCGGGAAAGACGACAGCGAACTACGGTTCCGGTACCGGCTCAACGAAAAGCCCGAGCAGTCGCTGCGTGCGCACACCATCATGATCGGCAACTGCGGATCGCTGCCGGCCAGCATCGAGCTGATTCCCGACGCCGCCCTCGACGACGGCGTCTTCGACGTGGTCGTGCTGAAGCCGCAGGGCCTCGGCGGCTGGGTGCAGATTGTGTCGAAGGTGGTGTGGGAGAACGGCGTGCTCAGCCGCACCGCACTCGGTCGCAAACTGCGCACCAGCGATATCGACGCGCTCAACTATGCCACCGGAACGAAGCTCATTCTGCGGCTCAACCGCCCGGAAGAGATCGAACTCGACGGCGACGGGTTCGGCGCCGCTGTCGCGTTCAAAACCTGGGTGGAGACCGGAAACCTCACCGTGCGCCTGCCGCGCGACGCCGCGTAGGCCTCGGCGACGCGGCTCCGACTCCTATTCCGGCAAACGAAAAGACCGGTCGGCCCTTGTCGGGACGACCGGTCTTCGTTCAGCTGGTGGTCAGTGCATCAGTACCAGTTGTTGGCCTGCGAGTGTGACCAGGCCGCGCACGGGGTTCCGTAGGACGAGGCCTTGATGTAGCCCAGGCCCCAGGCGATCTGCGTGGTCGCGTTGGTGGCCCAGTCGCTTCCCGCCGTCGCCATCTTGCTGCCGGGCAGCGCCTGCGGGATGCCGGTGGCACCGCCGTTGGAGTTGACCGCGTCGTACTTCCACTCCGATTCCTTCTGCCACAGCTGGTTCAGGCAGGAGAACTGGTCGGCGCCCCAGCCGTACTGGGACGCGGCCATGGCCTGGGCCGTGGCGCGAGCGCCGGCGGGAGTGTTGCCGGCAGTGAGCGATTGGGCGGAGGCGGCTTCGGCGGCTTTCGCCTGCTCGGCGGCCTGTGCGGCGGCCTGTGCCGCGGCCAGGGCGGCAGCCTCGGCAGCAGCCTCGGCGGCGACCCGGTCGGCTTCAATCGACGCCGCGGTGACAGCGGCGGTCTCGGCCTTGGTCTGGGCGGTCAGCGAGGCAACCTCGTCGAGAGGCAGAATCTCGTAGCTGGCGAGCGAGCTGGCGACCGCGGTGAGGCTGGAGGCATCCACCTTATTCTGGGTGGCGGCGATGACCTGGTTGGCCTCGTTCAGGGTGGTGAAGGCCGAGTTGTCGGCGTGCGCCTTGGCGACCGCGCTGTAGGCGCCGAGCTGCTCGCGGTGTAGGCCGGTGCTGTCGGCAAACTCAGCCGTGGCCGAGACGCGGGCCTGGGTGGCGGAGGCAGACTGTCCGGCGAAGCCGGCGCTGACAGCGAGACCGGTGATCGCCAACAGGCTGCCCGCGACGATCGCGATGCGGTGCGGGCGTTTGATTCTGGTGGTGCTGGTGTTCGTGCCGTTGCTGCTGGGGGTGATGGCACTGACCTTGTTCTGAGCGGCGAATCGGGTGCGGAGCTCTTCGGGTGATTCAGGCATTTGTATGCGTTCGGCTTCCGGTGTGACGCAAGCGCGAGCGCTCATGGGCGCCGGGCTCACTGAGCGTCGGGCCTGCGCTCTCGGAGGGCGGCGCAGACGAAACGACTATCATCCCCCACGTTCCTGAACAAACCCTCACTTTCGCCTGCGAAAGTCATGGGTACAGGCGCCTGGCACGGGGAGGGCGGCATCCGTGCGCCGGAGAAAGAGCTGACCCAGGTACGGGTGACCGTGCCGGTCTCAACGGGCAAGCAGGTCCGCCAGCGCCAGGTTGCCGATTTCAGCACCGAGCATCCGCGCGGCCTGCCCGGCATTTCCGTCGCCCAGTGCCTCGGCATGAAGCAACGAACGAACCATGAGTTCCTTCATACCGGTTCGGGAAGTCAGGGAACCCATCAGCTCCACCCAGGACGCGGTATCGGGGTGGCCGTGGCGGCGGCCCAGCTCGCATTGGGCGTCGAGAATGTATGCCTCCAGCCAGACGTACGGATCGGCGAGTCGATTGCAGCGGATGCGGGCATCCCCGAGAATCTCAAACGCCCGCTCCGACTCCCCCGCAGCTTCAGCGGCCAGGGCGAGCCCCCGAGCCGCCATTCCCTCCCAGCACGGGTCGCCAAGTAGACAGGCCCGCGCAAAGGCTTGATCGAAGAATGCGGAGGCCCCTGCCGGGTTGGACCGGCCGAGTTCGACCTCTCCCCGAAGTGCCTGGGGCCACGGCAGGAGCGCGAGCCAGTGAGTGCGCGCACACAGGTCGAGGGAGAGATCCAGGCAGCGGGCTGCCTCATCGAGATCGCGGCGGAGAAGATGAATCCGGCCGAGCATCGAAAATGCAAAGGCTTCCGTCCGCCCCTTCCCGGCCGGCCGTGCGGCCTCCACGGCCGCCTCGAGGTGTTCCTGTGCCTGGGGATAGTTGCCGCGATCGCTTTCGATCGACCCGCGGTACAGTGCGGTCTTCGCCACCATCGACAGCGAATCCTTGCCGAGCTCGCGGGCATCCGTCAGCCACAGCTCGGCCCGGTCGTAGCGTGCGCGAAGAAAATCGACGTAGCCGATCTCGGCGCGAGCCTCGGCCGCCAGCCGCGGTTCGTCCATGGCCATCGCCACGTCATCGGCGGTATGCAGTGCAGCCAGACCTTCTTCGTCCTGGCCGCGCAGCGAGTGAATCAGAGCCTGGGCGAGGGCGAGGCGGGAGGTGACCCGGAGCCGGTCAGACGACGAGACGTCCGCGAGCGCCACCCCGCGGCGCAGCGATGTGACCCCGGCCTCGATTGCCCCGGCCCCCACCGCCGCCAGGCCAGCCTCGACGATCGCGTCGACGGAGGCGGCATCTGTTGGGCCGTCACTGCGAGGCCGCGGAACGCGCAGGGCAGCCTGGACGGCCGGCCCCGGGCTCACCCCCAGCTCGGTCAGGAACAGATCGTTGCAGGCGGCGAACTGCCGGTCGGCGGCCGGCTCGTCGCCGGCGAGCCGGTACAGCCTAATCAGCAGGGCCTGGTGGTTCTCGTCGAGGGGATTCATGCCGATCAGCCGGACCGCGTACCCAATGGCGCGCTCGAGATCTCCCCGCGACATCATCCCCAGCGCGGCTTCATGCAGGATGGCTTCGGTTGCCGCGGAGAGATAACGCCGCTCGGACAGCAGCCAGGATTCGAATGTCGCCGCATCGCGGAAGCCGGCCCCCTCGAGCAGTTCTGACCCGAGTCCTGGGAGCAGGACCGCCTCGCTCCACGCCCCCTTCGTCACCACGGCGACGTCCGCGGATGCGCCCGGTGGTAGCCGCAGAACCACAGGGTCACCGCCAATAGATCCACCCGCACCGAGGGCATGCCGGATCTCCCCGATGCTCCAGCGCAAGGCTCGAAGCGGGTCATCGGCCGCGCCGAACAACAGCGATGCGAGCTGCCTGCGGGAGGGGGGCCGGTCGGTCAACAGCAGGAAGGCAAGCAGCGCCCAGCTTTTTCGGCTGCGGAATACGTAGGGCTCTCCCGTGTCGTCATCGACGCCCGGGCGACCGAGAAGTTGGATAAAAAAACTCATGCGGGTCACATCCGAAAGCTGTCAAACGCTCCATCAAACACTGATGAGGCTCAATGGTACTCAGAACCTCGAAAATGTCGGGGCGAATAGAAAGGAAATCAACCATGCCGCTGTACATGGACGTGCATAACATCAACGGGGGCGTATCGGCCGACGCCGTGGCCAGCGCCCACGCGGCGGATCTCGCCAGTCAGGACGCCCACGGTGTGCATTACCTCAGGTACTGGGTGGATGAGCAGGCGGGAAAGATCTTCTGCCTGGTCGACGCGCCCGATGCCGAGGCGGCCAACACGGTTCACCGAGAGGCTCACGGTCTAGTGGCCGACGAGGTCTATCCGGTGAGCGAACGCGGCTAGGCACGCCCGCCGAGTGGGGGAGAGCATCAGATGAGAGATCTGCGGGACACTGTGCCGACTGCCGAATCGAACTGGCTGGACAGGTGGACGGAAGGCCCAACGGAGAACGGGTTGTCCCTGCTTATCCCGGGAACGCCGGCGCCGGATCTGGCGCTGCCTGACCAGACGGGGTCTCGTCGGCAGCTGGCCGAGTTCTGGGCGAACGGGCCGGCCCTGATCATGTTCTGGCGGCACTTCGGCTGCAGCTGCGGCGTGACCCGGGCGGAGCGGTTGATCACCGAGTTCGACAGTTACCGGGAGGCCGACCTCACTCCGGTGATCATCGCCCAGGGGGAACCCGAACAGGCTGCGCTCTACACGAAGGCCCACGGCATTCCGTGCGCGATCTTGTGTGACCCTGACCTGGATGCCTACCGCGCCTTCGGCGTCGGACACTGGGCGGTGGAGCAGGTATTGTTCGACGCTCCGCCCGAGTATTGGGCGCATTCCCGGGAAGTCGGTGCCGCCTTCCAAGATGGCAGGCGCCGGGAGGGACGGCCGCCCGTCGATGATCCGTGGCGGGCGGCCGCCGAGTTCGTCGTCGGCGCCAACGGGCACATTCGGCTGGCCTATGCCTACCAGTACTGCGAGGACTACCCGGACCCTCGGGTGCTCACAACCGCCGCTCGGCTCAGCTGATCGGGAGCGAGTAGCCAACTTCAGACAGGCGTTGACCGCGCGTCACTCGATGATCTTCCAGAAAGCATCCTTGCGGGTGATCTGGCCGTTCTGATCGAACTCGAGCAAGTCGATCCCCCGCACCTCGATCTGCTGGCCCGAGGTTGAGGTGCCGGTCAGCGTCCACTCGGACACCGCGAGACCATCGTCGCAAATCCAGTGCTGGTCGTTACCGTAGTGCACATCGGGGATGCCCTCGAATCGCTTCGCCAGCCCCGCCCTGACCGCCTCCTTGCCCACGAACTGATCGCCACGCGGCTTCGCACCCCTCGGCATGTAGAAAACACAATCATCAGCGAAGTAACCCATGATGGCGTTGAGGTCATGTCGATTGAACGCCTCAAGGAAACCCTGCAGCACGTCGCGTGTCACTTTCTTGCCCATGACAACCAGCCTCCTCCTGCTTGAACTCAACCTAGTCCGAGAGCAACCATCACCGAAGCGCTGTTTCAAGGCTTCCGCGCAACGTCGTCGAAGCGGGTGCCAACCAGTCGGCCCGCAGCATCCGTCTTCACTCTGCGGCGGGGAGGTGCACGCGGTCAGCGGTGGCCAACTCCCGCAATTCGCGAGGAATCGTGCCGAAACCGGCGGGATTCGGGCATTCTGCGACACAATGCAGGAGTTAGCACCGGAACTGGGACTCAGGCCGTGCACCACATCCCAGCCTGCATGGTCGCTGTCACCTGCAGCCCCGCGTCGAGCACGATCAGGTCGGCGCGGTTGCCGGCGGCGAGCCGTCCACGGTCGGAGAGGCCGATCATGTCGGCCGGGTTCTGGGTGGCCGCCCGCACCGCCACGGCCAGTGGCACGCCGGCCGTGCGCACGGCGTAGCGCACCGCTTCGCTGAGGGTCAGCACGCTCCCGGCGATCGTGCCGTCGGCCAGGCGCGCCTGGCCGTCGATGACGTTCACGTCGAGGCCGCCGAGCTTGTAGTCGCCGTCTTCCGCGCCGGCCGCGGCCATGGCGTCGGTCACGAAGACGGGACGGGACGGGCTCTCGGTGATGAACCGCACCACGGCCGGGTGCAGGTGAACGCCGTCGGCAATCAGCTCGGCGAAGATGTTCGGGTCTTCCAGCAAGGCCAGAGCCGGACCGGGCTCCCGGTGATGCACCGGCCGCATGGCGTTGAAGACATGTGTGCCCGCCGTGGCCCCGGCGGCAATGGCCTGCCGGGTCACGTCATAATCGGCATCCGTGTGCCCGATCGCGGCAGCGGCACCGAAGCCGACGATTTGGCGCACGGCAGCGAGCCCACCCTCCAGCTCCGGGGCGATGGTGACCATGCGCACGCAGCCGCGGCCAGCCCGCATGATGCGGTCGATGCTCTCGGGATCGGGCGTTCGGAGCAGACCTTCCGTGTGAGCGCCGCGATGAGCCGGGCTCAGCCACGGGCCCTCCAGGTGGATGCCGGCCAGCAGCCCCGCCTCCACCAGGGTGGCCAGCGCCGCCACCGTGCGCTCGAACTCGTCAAGCGGGGCCGTGACCAGGCTGGCCATGATCGTGGTCGTGCCGTGGGCGCGGTGCGTCGCCGCAATCGCCGCCGCGGCAACACCCGACTCCGGATCGTTGAAGCTGTAACCGCCACCCCCGTGCGTGTGCGCATCCACATACCCCGGCGCCAGAGTGCTCTGCGCGAAGGTGAGGTCGGGCGTGCGCGGCGGCTCCCCCGCGCCACAGGCCACGATACGGCCCGAACGGATGTGCACCCACCCCGGGGTATGCACCGCGTCGGGCGCGATCACGGTTGCGGCCGCCACGAGCATCGAGTCGTCCGGGGTTGGGGTGATCGGGGTCATGAGGGTGTCTCCAGGAGATCTACTGGTCGGGGCAAGGGGTTTCGGAACGCGGTACGTCAGATTCCCTGCCAGGTGTGCTTGTTGGCCCACGCGTACCGGTAGTACGCCAGGTTCTCGAGCCGAGAGGCAGCGGCCTCGTCCACGATGACGGTCACGTGCGGGTGCAGCTGAATGACGGATCCCGGCTTGCTCGACGTGATCGGTCCCTCGACGGCCGCGGCGATGGCATCCGCTTTCTCCTCCCCAAAGGCCAGCAGGATCAGGTGCCGGGCCCGCAGAATCGTGCCCAGCCCCTGCGTCATGCAGTGAATCGGCACGTCGTCGGGCGATGCGAAGAAGCGGGCGTTGTCGATGCGGGTCTTCTCCGCGAGGGTCTTGATGCGCGTGATCGAGGCGAACGACGAACCCGGCTCGTTAAATCCGACGTGGCCGGTGCGGCCGATGCCGAGAATCTGCACGTCGATGCCGCCGGCGGCGCGAATGGCGGCCTCGTAGTCGACGCCTGCAGTCTGAATCGTGGCCAGGTCGCCATTGGGCACTCGGATGTTCTCCGGGGTGAGCCCGATCGGCACCACGGCGTCGCGGGTGATCACGGATCGGTAGCTCTCCGGGTGATCGATGGGCAGACCAACATATTCGTCGAGTGCGAAACCGCGCACCCGGGAGACATCCATCGGGTTCTCCGCCAGGGAGGCGGCAAGCGCCGCGTAGACGGAGAGCGGGGTCGAGCCGGTGGCCAGGCCGAGCACCGCGTCGGGCTTTCGAGTCATGAGTGCCCGAATGGATGCCGCCGCGAGCGTTCACGCTGCGGCCTCACTGTCAACAAAAACTACTTCAGACAATTTCTTGCTCCAGATTCTGGATTGTGTGCAGGTGGTAGGGCGGTCGTGCGGGCCGGGGATCAGAGGCCAGGTGCCCATGACCCTCGGCCTTCGTGCGGGTTGGTTCGTGCCGGTCTACCGGGTGGGCCCTAGACCGTGGTCGAGGAGGCGGAGTCCGGCACGGCCGCGTCGGGAACCTCGTCGTCGCCCCGGCCGGGAGTCTTCAGGTTCCACTTGCGGATCACGAAGCGGAACAGGAAGTAGTAGATCGCGCCGTACGCCAGGCCGATCGGGATGAGCAGGAGCGGCTTCTCGGCCAGGCCGAAGTTGAGCACATAGTCGAACAGACCGGCACTGAAGCTGAAGCCGTCACGGATGCCGAGGGCGTTCACCAGGGCCAGCGAGGTGCCGGTCAGGAACGCGTGGATGACGAACAGAGGGAACGCGACGAACATGAACGAGAATTCGAGGGGCTCGGTGACGCCGGTGAGCATGGCGGTGAGGGCACCGGAGAGCATGATCCCGCCGACGATCTTCTTCTGGCTGGGCTTGGCCTCGTGCCAGATGGCCAGGGCTCCGGCCGGGAGGGCGAACATCATGATCGGGAAGAAGCCGGTCATGAAGGTGCCGGCGGTAGGGTCACCGGCGAAGAAGCGCGCAATGTCGCCGCTGGCACCGTTGTAGTCGCCGATCACGAACCACACCACGGAGTTGAGAATGTGGTGCAGCCCCACAGGGATGAGCAGCCGGTTGGTGGTGCCGTAGAGGAAGCCACCCCAGATATCACTGGCGGTGACGACATCGCCGAAGGCCGTCAATCCTCCGGCAAACGCCGGGTAAACGAAGCTCAGGAGCACACCGAGAACGAGCGCGACCACAGCGGTGATGATTGGTACGAAGCGCCGACCACCGAAGAAGGCGAGGTAGCTCGGTAGGGAGATGCGATGGTATTTCTGCCAGAGGACCGCTGAGACGATACCCATCAGGATGCCGCCGAGAACGCTGTAATTGACGAGAACCTGGGTGTCCCCCTTGTCGGGCAACCCCATCACGAGAGGCGACATGGCCTCACCGACCTTGGAGAAGACAAGATAGCCGACGACGGCCGCGAGGGCGGTTGAGCCGTCGGATTTCTTGGCGAAGCCGATCGCGACGCCGAGCGCGAAGAGCAGCGGGAGGGCGCCGAACAGGGCCCCGCCGGCGGAGGCGATGACGGCCCCGCCCGTCTCGAAGCCCGGGATGCCGCCGAGCAGGTCAGGCTGGCCGATGCGGAGAAGCAGCCCGGCGGCAGGCAACGCCGCGATGGGCAACATAAGGCTGCGGCCGACCCGTTGGGCCTGGCCGAGGCCTGGTATTTTTCGTCGCGTCCCGGCGTCTACGGTGATGCTGGACATGGATTTCCTCCTGTAATCGGTGTGGTGTGTGGGGACCCGCCAGATGCCGGGCCCGAGAGTGGGGCTGAGTCGAAGGCTCAGATCAGAGCTGGTGCTGGAGATTCAGGTTCATGTGGATCTGGTAGCGATCGCCGCGGTACCAGGAGGTGACGTACTCGACTGCGGCCACCCCGGCCGACGAGGTGCGCCGGAAGACGATCAGCGGCGCCCCCGCGGGCACATTCAGAAGTTCCGCGATCTCGGGGTTGGCGGCATCCGCCCAGACGGCCTGTTCGGCGTTGTCGATGCGCAGCCCGTATTCGGTCGCGAAGGTCGCGTAGAGGGAGCGGGTCAGGTCCTGCTGACCCAGGTCGGGCAGGAGCTCCGCCGGGTAGTAACCGCGCTCGAGGGCCATCGGGATGCCGCCGGCCAGCCGGAGTCGCTCCACGACCTGCACCTGGGCACCCGCCGCCATCCCGAGCGCCGCGCGAACGTCGAGCGGTGCCTCGATCAACGAGGTCGACATCAGGAGGGTCGCGGGAACCAGACCGCGCCGGCGCATGTCCTCGGTGAAGGAGGCAAGGTGCAGATCGCTCTGCACGCGCTCCCCGGCCACGAACGTGCCCTTGCCCTGAATGCGGTAGAGCAAACCCTCCTCGACCAGCTGGCGGATCGCCTCACGCACCGTCGACCGGCTCACGCCGTACCGCGTCATCAGCTTGCGTTCGGGCGGAATCGCGGCGTGCGGCGCGAGCGACTTCTCGACCAGCTCCTGAAGGATCGACCGCAGCTGCGCGTGCTTCGAAACCGGTCCGGCGGCGAGCATCGGGCTCTCGATCTGGGTCTGCGTCATGACGCTGCCTTTCCGTCGTTGATCGTTCTGGTCTGCGTCGAATCCCATTAGCTTAGAACCACTTCCGATCAGTGGTCCGTACTGGTACGATCCAATAGTTCGATGATGAAGGCACGGCACCCCACTTGTCAAGACCAAGCGAGTACGGGCCTTCGACGAACCGCAGTCGATGAGCCTGTCGCCGGTCCAACACAGAAGGAACAGAAGATGATGAGCAAAGCAGCGCAGATCCTGGCCGCCCTCGGCGGAAAAGACAACATCGTCGAAATTGAGGCGTGCATCACCCGGCTGCGCACGGAGGTGACAGACCCCACGATCGTGAACGAGGCGGCGCTCAAGGCCGCCGGAGCGCACGGTGTCTTCCGGGCCGGCACCATCGTGCAGGTCGTCGTCGGCCCGGAGGCCGACAACCTTGCCGAAGACATCGAGGACCTGCTGTGAGCCGGGCCCCATCCGTGATCGTGCTCGCCCCGGTTCCCGGGCGCGCCGTCGCCCTCACCGAGGTTCCCGATCCCACCTTCGCCCAGGCGATCGTGGGCCCCGGTGCGGCGATCGACCCGCCCCGAGGCGTCGTCGACGCGATCGCACCGATCAGCGGCACGCTGCTCAAGGTGTTCCCCCACGCCTATGTGATCGTCTCCACCGACGGTCTGGGAGTGCTCGTGCATCTGGGCATCGACACCGTCGAACTGCACGGCGAGGGCTTCACCCTGCGCGCGAAGCAGGGCGACCACGTATCTGCCGGCGACGTCATCATCAGCTACGACGTGGCGGCCATCGAGGCCACCGGGCGCAATCCCATCGTGCCGGTGATCATTCTCGAGCAGACTCTCGAGAGCATCACGCTGGCGGATGCCGTCACGGCCGGCGCGAAGCTCGACGCGGGCGACACGTTCCTCACCGTCAGCCGCTGATCATCGGTCGCTGCGATTGCCCGCGCCTACTGTCAGAGCCCCGAACGCTAACTGATCAGAGCACGCAATCTGGAGTCGCCAGCACCCGTTGACGCCCGCCGGGGCCGTCAGAGGTCGGACCAGGCAGAGGTACGGGCAGAGGTGCGGACAGAAGGGCAGCCAGGAACGCGGCGTTCGGGTGCGCGTGCGGAAGCGCATTCGTCACATCAGCGAGCGCCTGCTCGATCGGGATTCCCCGGTGCCGGGCGGCATACAGCGCGCCGACCGCGGGCGTGCGACTGACCGCCTGCACGCAGTGCACGAGCACGGTTCGCCCCTCGGCACGCAGCGACGCGATGGCGTCGACGGTGTCCGTGAGCACGAAGGCCAGGTTGGGGTTGGCCTTCGCGGCGGGCTCGTCGATCAGCCAGACCGCCACCCGATTTTCAGAACGGATGCGGCCCGGCACCTGCCTGCGACCGACCCGGCAGAGCGATACAACGGCGTCGATCTCGGCCGGCAGAGCGTCGAGGATGCCGATCGCCCCGAGCCACACGCCCTCGTCGTGCGGATGCTGCACGAAGGCGGAGCGGTCGCCGGAGGTGGCATAGGGAAGGTGGTCGGCCGTCGGCCAGGTGGTGGCGGCGCGGTCCTTGCGGGAGCGACGATCGAGCACAGCCGGGTCGCGGCGATCCGTCAGCGCAGGGTCCCGGCGCATCCGACCGCCGTCCGCGCGGGCAGCGAGCACACCGCGGCGCACCAGTTCGTCGGCGCGCAGCCCCTCGGGCCAGCCATGCACGATGCGGCGCCAGGCAGCAGGCACGGCGGAGGCGCCGTAGCGCGCCCCGAGCAGCCCGCCGGCGATCGCAGCGACCGTGTCGGTGTCGCGGCCGCCGCGCACGGCGATCTCGAGGGCGTCCTGCAGGTGTCCGGCAGAGGTGGGGGAGATGGAGCTCGTGCCGGTGGCTTCGCCGGCACCCGGCTCGCTCCGCGGCTGAACGATCGCCGACCAGGCGGCCTGCAGCGCCTCGACGACCCAACCGTTTCGGCTGAAGTCCGAAGGAACGCCGGCCTCGGCCACGACCAAGCGCGCCTCCCAGAGCGCGCGGCGCTCCGCGGGCAGGGCATCCAGACCCACCCGAACGTCGAGGGTGCCCTCAAGCACTGCGTGCCGGATGGCCAGGCACCAGAGCACGCACGCGTCGCCGGCATCCGTTTCGAAGTGGGTGAGCGTGCTGATCGTGCGGGCGACGCCGGCGAGCGCCACCGGGTCATCGAGGTAGGCCAGCGCCACCGGCGCCGTGCGCATGAGCGAACCGTTGCCGCCGCTGCGGCCGTGCCGGTCGTGGTGGGCTCGGGCGACCACCCGCACCGCGGATGCCGTGGGCTCGGCCCGCGAGAGCACCGCGCGCAGCTGATTACCCACGTCGGGCGCCGTGCGGGCCCACTCGACCCAGGCAGCCACGATCTCGTCCAGCACCGGTTCGTCGCGGAGGTCCTGGCCGGCCGCAATCGCGTTCACGATCGGCACGGCCATGGAGGTATCGTCGGTCCACTCACCGGGAGCCCAGTTGAACCCGCCGCCGCCCTTCATCGTGACCTCGGCGCCCCGCGCGAGCGGCGGGCCGAACTCGTAGCCGGAGCCGAGCGCGTCGCCACAGGCCATGCCCAGCAGAACGCCGGCAGCGCGGTCCAGTTGTGCGGACGTCAGTTTCAAGCGATTCCCCCGTGCGATTAATAGAGAAGCCCGTGCGTCGGCAAACCCGTTTTCAGGGTTGCGTCGAGACGCAAACCCCCCGCGTTGAGCCTACGGGCGAATCGGCGCCTCCTGCGCCGCCGCGTTCGAGGGTCAATAACGGGCTGCGGGCCTGCGCCGGTCCTCCCTTGCCTGCCCTCTCGCGTCAGGACCTCATCAAGGGTTATCCACCCCGCCGAGGTAGGCATTGATCAGAATGGTCAGAAGTGTCGGCACCACCATCAGCGCGGCGGCAACCGATGCACCGAGGCCGCCCAGCTTCCACAGCGCGCTGCGGGCATGCGCCTGACGCACCTCGGCGTCGAGCGCCGCGAATGCCGCCCATGGGTGCTCGGACGGCGGGAAAAGGGAGATCGGCCAGGTGGCCGGGTCATCGATGATCGCGGCGACCTCGGCCAGCTCGGCTGCTCCGAACACCGGGGGCCGGGCGAGAAGCCACCGCCGCAGACCGACAGAGGCGATGACCGTCACCCGCTCGGGCGTCTTCTTGATGGTCAGGGACTTCGGGTCGACGAGCGCAATGACGGGCTGGGCGGCGGCGAGGCGGGGCATCCGTTCTCGAAGCAATTTGGTGACCCGGTCTGCCTCGTGCTCGGCGTTGCGGAGGTGAGGCACCGGGCGCCCGGAGACCATCAGCGTGTTGCCGGCCACCCAGACACCCTGGCCGCGGTGGTTCTTGGTGTTCAGGGTGAAGATGCCCCCGGGGCCGATGACGACGTGGTCGACGTCAGCGCCCTTCTTGCCGATCGGCAGGGCGTGAAACGCTCTCCACTCGGGCGGCAGGGTGGCGAGGATCTCACCCACGGCGAGCTCGCCCTTCGCACCGAGATAGCAGCTGACGCTGTCGTCGCCGAGCGGCGAGCGGCCGAAGAACCGGTCGAAGCCGGTGCGCTTCGGGGTCGTACTCTGGTGCCGCAGTAGCTCCTCGATCACCGATTGGGCTGCGTGCTGCTCTCCCATGGTGGGTGTCTGTGTCGTCATGATTCCCCTGTCCCCGGTACAAATCTACCGCGGGGGTGCGACAGCGCCTCAGTCCCCGTGTGGGCTGGGCGGCAACTATGCGGCGGTGGCCAGTTGGTCGCGGCCGCCACCCTTGGCGTCGTAGAGGGCTGCGTCGGCGCGCGCGAGCCAGCCTGCCACGGTCTCGCCCGGGGCCAGTGCGGCCAGGCCGACGCTCACGGTGCAGGCCAGACCGGGCGCCAGAGCACCCCAGTGGTAGCCGCGCACGGAGGCCAACAGACGCTCACAGGCCTGCTCGGCCTGCTCCAGTGTGGTGTCGGCGAAAACGAGCAGGAACTCCTCCCCACCCACGCGCACGGCCATGTCGCTGTCCCGGGTGACGGCCCGCAACAGGCTCGCCATGGCGCTCAAGACCTGGTCTCCCGTGGCGTGTCCGTGCTCGTCGTTGACCTGCTTGAAGTGGTCCATATCGATCATCGCCACGCAGAGCGGCTGCCGGTGATCGCGGGCAAGACCCATCAGCGGCGGCAGTTGACGGTCGAGCGCCCGGCGGTTCGGCAGCCGGGTCAGCGGGTCGGTATTGGCCTGGAGGTCGAGTTCAGCGGCACGGATGCGCAGCCGCTCCGCATCCAGCTGCGACCGCTCAGCCTCATGGCGGGCCTGCTCGATCCCCAGGGTGTTGACCAGCATCTGGGACTGGATGCCGGCGGTGTCGGTCGTGCGTTTCACAATCAAGGCGTGCAACTCTTCGTAGTGCACGAGCGCCTGCTCGAAACGGCCGGTCTGCTTGTGCATTTCATACAGCGACTGGTGCAACATGATGTGCAGGGCCGGATCGTCTTCCAGTGTGGCGACCAGCAGCTGGGCGTTCATCATGGCGGTTGCGTCGTCGATGCGGCCCTCACCCCGGGCAACTTCGGCCAGCTGCGCGTCGTTGTTCTCCTCGAGGCTGCGAAACCCATTGGTCTTCGCCAGGCGCCGCGCCCGGCCGGCCTGCTCGCGGGCCTCGGCGTGCTCGCCGAGCGCGATCAGGATGCTGACCAGGTTGGTGCGGGCGATGCTCTCATAGAAGCTGTGCCCCTGGCCGTGGGCCACGGCCACCGCCTCGCGCACGAGCAGGAGGGCACGCTTGAGGCTCGGCCCGGCATCCAGACCGTGGGCACGCTGCGCCTGAGCCTGCACCAGGCAGGTGTCGCCGAGGTTGTTGAGACCAACGAATCTCGCCTCCGCATCGTCGATGGTGCGGGACATCTCCAGAGCCTGTTGCCCCAGCACCAGCGCCTGTTCCGAGTCGCCCATTCCCTCGTGCACCATCGAGGACCGGCTCAGGGCCCAGAACTCGGCCACCGCACTGCCGCTCGTTCTGGCCGTCTCGAGAGCGACGAGAACGTGGCGAAGCGCCTGCTCGTACAGCCCGGTGTCGGAGTACGCCAACACCAGTGTGCAGTGCACCTTGGACTGGCGGATCAGATCTCCGCTGCCGTCCAGAAATTCCAGCGCCAGCAGACCCTGTTCGACGGATGCCTCATAGTCGCCCAGTCGCAGCCGATGCAGCGCCAACAGTTCACGGGCCTGCGCCTGCTGCCGCTTCGTCGCGCCCGGCCGCGCCAACACTGCCTCCGCCTGCCCGACACCGTCGAGATGGCGCCCGCTCGCACTCGCCCGCTCGCACTCCACCAGGAGCTCGTCAATCGCTGGTTCCAGTGTCGAATCGATGGCCGGTTTTACCTCTGTTTCAGGTGCAACATCCTGGTCTGAGTGCACGTTCAGTCCCCCAACTGCTTTCTACTCAGACCGAACCTAGCAGTCGACCCGCCGTCAGAAGCCGATTTTCGGGCGCGTCTACGATGAGCCCCTGCCCCAGAACTGGGCGCACGCGCGCCTCGGCTGGCGGCTCTCTCAGAGTGCCAACCTAGGATGAACGGATGACCGATCTCGCTACTCCCCCTGTCTCCGCCACCCAGCGCCTCACCATGTTCGGGGCGGAATGGTGCGGTGACTGCCGTCGCTCGAAGAAGCTGCTCGACACGCTGAACGTCGACTACGACTATGTCGACCTGCTGCTGGTCGAGGATGGCGCCGACCGTGCCCACTCGATCAGTGGCCGCACCCAGATCCCGGTGATCCTGTTCCCCGATGGCACGCACGTGGTGGAGCCCAGCGACTCGATTCTGCACGCGAAACTCTCTCAGCTCGGCAGCATCCGCTAGCCGCACTCGGGCACGCTCAGGGAAGGTACGGTGCCAGCACGCGCGCCGTCACGAGCGCAACCGTGCGGTCGAGCTCCTCATAGAGGGGTATCAGGGGCGTGGCGCCGGAGGTCGTGTGTACTACCCCGGCGGAGTCGAAGATCGCGATGGGCTCGAGGTCTCGATGCAGCGCCCAGAACGGCTGGAAAAAGTACACGCTGCGGCCGCCGGCCTCGAACTCTTCGAGGGTCATCGCGACGTACTTTGCCCGCGCCCGAATGGTGGTCGGAAAGTCGCGGAAGAACTCGCATCCGGGTTTCTCCGGATCTTCATCGTGCAGCATGGGCGCCGGAACCGCGTACCACTCGTACTGGTCGTTGGTGGCGGTGGCGAGCGCACTGGCGATCACCCGATAGGTCAGCGCCCGCGCCGACGTGGCCGGTGTGGTCTTCGGAATGCCGAGCCCGGTGGCCACTTCGATGCGTTTGACGATCGAATGCGGGCTGAGCGCGGCCAGCATCTGAATCCAGCTGATCTTGTTCACGACCCCGTTGACCAGGAATTTGCAGCCGCCCTCGAGGTCCCACTGCACGCTCATGCCGTCCTGCTCGTCGTGCACGATCAGGAGGCGGTCGGCCTCGTCGACCTCCACTCCAGAGATGCGCAGATGCGGATGCCGACGCACGAGTTCGCTCGCGATCCACCACATCTGGGCGGTGAGAAAGCGGTCCGCCGGCGGGTTGTAGACCTCGAAGCCTTCGACCTCGCTCTCGTTCTCGCTCTCGCTCTCGCTGTTTTGATCGGTGTCGTCGTCGTCGTCGCCAGCGTTGTCGCCAGCGTTGTCGCCATTGTTGGCTCCATCGGGCCGGTAATTCTCGCCGGAATCGTTTGACTCTGCGTCACTCATGGTCGGGTCCCTCCACTCGAAACGGCATTGCGCGCCCATCATCGTCGATCTGGGCCACGCGCGACACTCCCCGTTCGAGGCCAATCGGCGCTCTCGCGAGGCTCAGAATCCCTGCACAGACACCCCGTGTCCCCGTTTCACACACGCTGCGCCGGCCGCGGGGCCCCAGCATCGGCCCGCGCCTCCGGTATCCGGCATGACCCTCGCCGAGCACCGTTCCCGTCACCGCTTCCCCACCGATTCCGTGGGCGACTACCTGCACGAGATCAGCCGCGTGCCGCTTCTGACCGGAACGGATGAGATCGAGCTCGCCCAACGCATCGAGGTCGGGCTGCTCGCGGCGGAGAGGCTCGCGCGGCTGCCGCAGGGCTCTGCCGGCGACCGCGCCGCCGAGCTCGGGGAGCAGCGCCACTGGCTCGCGGCCGACGGCGTGCGGGCTATGAATCACCTGATCTGCGCGAATCTCCGCCTGGTGGTGTCCGTGGCACGGCACTTCACCGGCCGTGGCCTCGACCTCCTCGATCTGATTCAGGAAGGCAACCTCGGCCTGATCCGGGCGGTCTGGGGCTTCGACCACACCCGCGGTTTCACGTTCTCGACCTATGCCACCTGGCCCTCCTGCCCGACCGCGAAGCGAACGTGCTGCGCCTGCGGTTCGGCCTCGGCGGCGACGCCCCGAAGCCCCGGCGAGAGATCGGAGCGCACTTCGGGGTGTCCCGCGACCGGGTGCGGCAGATCGAGCTGAAGGCCCTCGCCCGGCTGCGGCCTCCGCTGGCCTCCGAGCGGGAGTCCACGGAGAGCATCAGCGCCGGCACGTAGCCGGCGGCGCAGGCAGGCAGGTTCACGTCAGCATCCGTTTCTCGAAATACTTGACGGCGAATCCTCCGCGAGCGTAGCTTCAGATTGTTGCCCTGGACCCCGGCGACCGCACTTTCGGCGCCGACTGATGGGGTTCAATGTTTGAGAATGAAGGTGCAGGACCGCCGACGGTTGCCGGTGTCCCCCCAGACGATGTGGTCAGTGCCGACGATGGGAGCGCTTCCCTGGCAAACAGCGAGACGGTCGGGCACTGGCTCGATCAGCTGCCGGAGCGTTCCTGGGACCACGGCCCAGGCGAGTAGTTGCGCAGACCCGGCCTGGGCATCCGCCCGCCGCCTGCACCCGCCTCTGCAACGCCAGTCTGGGAATGAATCCACAGAAACATGTGTTTGCATGGAAGTCAGTAGCCGGAACCCCGTGTAGCCAGCCAGTCGCTCACGGTCGGCTGAACATCGACCAGCTTCCCGCCAGAAAGGGACCCCATGACTCCGCACACCTCCGGACTGCACCACGTCACCGCGATTGCCGGTGCACCACAGCGCAACATCGACTTCTATGTGACCGGACTCGGCCTGCGGCTCGTGAAGAAGACGGTCAACTTCGACGACCCCGGCACCTACCACCTCTATTACGGGGATGACGCAGGTCGCCCGGGTTCGCTGCTCACCTTTTTTCCCTGGACCGGAATCTCCAGCGGGCGCCCCGGCTCGGGGCAGTCCACGTCCACCGCGTTCTCGGTGCCGGCCGGCAGCCTCGGCTGGTGGGCCGGTCACTTCACGAACCTCGGTGTCGAATCCGAGTTCGCGCGCCGTACCGCCGACGAGGAGCGGCTGTCCCTGCGCGACCCCGACGGCCTGCAGCTCGATCTCGTGGCCTCGTCGACGAGTGATCCGCGCAATCCGTGGGACTCAGCATCCGTGCCCGCTGAATACGCGGTGCGCGGCCAGCACTCCTCAGTGCTCACCGTCGCTGACCCAACCGGAACCGTGGAGGTGCTCACCCGCGACCTCGGCATGCACGTGATTGAGGAGACGACGGACCGCATTCGGGTGGGTGCCGGCGACGGGGCCCCCGGCAACATCGTGGACATCATCGCGGACCCGCACGGGCAGGTGGGTCTGACCGCCGGCGGCAGCGTGCACCACATTGCGTTCCGCGTGCCGGATCAGACCACGCAGGAGCAGTGGCGCCAGGAACTCGTCGCGCGCGGCTACGGCGTGACGGCGATCCTCGACCGCCAGTACTTTACGTCGATCTACTTCCGAGAGCCCGGTGGAGTGCTGTTCGAGATCGCGACGGACACCCCCGGCTTCGACATCGACGAGCCGCTGCTCGAACTGGGCCGCTCGCTCAAGCTGCCGCCATGGCTCGAGCCCAGCCGCGACCAGATCGAGCGCGCCGTCGTTCCGATCACCCTGCCGGGCGAGAACAACCCCGCGCTCGTCTCCGGACGGTGAGGAACGCGATGACCGAGCAACGCAGCCTCCACCCCGCAGGTCTCGACTGGCCGCACGCCTTTCGGACCGGTTCGCCCGCGGCATCCGTCGGCGCCGCCGCGCACAGCGCCGACACCCCCGTGCTGCTGATGCTGCACGGCACGGGCGGCAACGAGCAGGAGATCCTGAACCTTGCCGACGCCCTCGACCCGGCCGCGACCGTGCTGGCACCCCGCGGGCGCGTCACGGAGGGCGGCATGCTGCGCTGGTTCCGCAGGCTCTCCGAGGGCGTGTTCGACGTGGACGATGTGGTCGTGCGGGCCGGTGAGCTCGCTGGCTTCATCACCTGGGCCCGGCAGCACTACGGTCTCGGCGAGCGCCGCATCATCGCCGTCGGCTTCTCCAACGGGGCCAACATCGCCCTGGCCACGGCCCTGCTACACCCCGAGGCGCTCGACCAGGTCATCGCGTTCTCGGGCATGTTCCCGCTCGACGATCGCGCACTCACGACCCAGCTCTCCGGCACCGCGGTGCTGATGCTCAACGGACGCTCCGACCCGATGGCTCCGCGCACCAGCGCCGACCGGGCCGCCACCGCCCTCATCGATCACGGCGCGCAGGTTGAGCGCGAGGTTCGAGACGGCGGTCACGGCATCGCCGCATCGGATGTCGCCGCGGCCCGAGCCTGGCTGGCCCACCCCGCGCAGATGCGCGCGTAGGCCTCCCATGATGGAGCAGATCCCTGGCCGCCGTGAGGAGTCCGGCCGCAATGCCGACCGCGATGCCGACCTCGCCGGTCTGGCCTTCGAATACCGCACCCAGCGGCAGCGCGTGCTGTTCGGCACCGGGCGCGCCGGCGAACTGCTCGTCACCGTGCTCGACGAGATCGGTGACCGGGCCGGCCGGGCAACGGCCAGCGACCCCGTCACCCCGCGCGTGATGGTGATCGCGACCCGACGAGAACGGGAGCGGTCTGCGGGCGTGCTCGGCGACATCCGGGCGGTGCTGGTGTTCGATGAGGTTGCGCAGCACGTTCCGGCGGAGTCGGCCGAGCGCGCCCATCGAGCGGCGCAGGCGGCCGACATCGACGTGGTCATTGCCCTCGGCGGCGGGTCGGCGATCGGGCTGGCCAAAATTCTCGCGCTGCGGAGCGAACGTCCCGGTGGATTGTGCATCGTGGCAGTGCCCACGACCTATTCCGGCTCGGAGGCCACCGCTGTCTGGGGGCTGGTCGAGCAGAGGGTGAAGACCACCGGTTTCGATCCACGGGTGTTGCCCGGAACTGTGATCTACGACGCCGCCCTGACGCTGTCGCTCCCCCGCGAGCTGAGCGTCTGCAGCGCGCTGAACGCCCTCGCTCACGGCGTCGACGCGCTCTGGGCTCCGGGCGCGAACCCGGTCAGTGCTCTGATCGCCGCTGAGGGTATCCGACTGCTGGCACGCGCCCTACCGGGAATCGCCGCCGCTCCTGTGGCAGGCCAGAACGTGGCTGCGACGATTGCCCTGAGAGCCAGGGAAGACGCCCTCCACGGCGCGTATCTGGCGGCGAGCGCGTTCTCCAGCGCCGGTTCGGGCCTGCATCACAAGATCTGTCATGTACTGGGCGGCGCCTTCGGACTGCCGCACGCGCAGACGCACGCGATCGTTTTGCCGCATGTGCTGAACCTCAACGCGTCGGCCGTTCCCGAGACCGAGGCGCGGATCGCCGCGGCCCTGGGTTCGCGTTCCGCCGTCGAGGGACTGCTCGCCCTACGGGAACGCGTGCAGGCGCCGACCGCGCTGCGGGACCTCGGGTTTCAGGAGTCAGACATCGCCCGGGCCGTGGCGATGATCCTGCCGCTGGTTCCCGCGTCGAACCCGCGCGCGGTAGCCCCCGAAGACCTCACTCTGCTGCTGCGGAACGCCTGGCTCGGTACCGCCCCCATTTGCCGCGAACACCTGCCGCGCTAGGCTGCCAGCGAAAAAAGGGAGACACAATGAGTAACACCGAGCGCGGCGACGGCGCCGAGCACTCCGACACCAACCAGAACCGGTCCGAGAACACCAACCCTGAACTGACCAGCCCCACCCACGCCGACCAGACGATGGTTCCCGTACAACGCACCCCCGAGGCGGCCGCTGACCGCCTCGCGCGGGAGTTCGCGCAGGAATCGCGGCTGCGCATCCTTCGGAGCAAGGCCGCGGTCGCCCGGTCCGACGTTGATGCGCTGGCCGCCATACATCTCGATCCCGACACCCTCGAGGAACTTCTCGACTCGGCCAGCCCGACGGAGGCCGAACGGCTCCGCACAACCGAGCACGAGATCAGTGCGCGCGTCGCCCGCGCCCGCGCAATGGCCGAGGCCGCCGAGGCCGAATACGAGCAGGCCGTTCTCGACGACTTCGACGAGGCCGAGCGCTGACTGACCCCGACTACGCCGTGTCGTGGTTCCGCTCCGCCTTCTTGATGTGCCCCACCGTCTTCAGGAAGCTGTCCGGGTTGAGCGAGATCGAATCGATCCCTTCCTCCACCAGGAAGGCCGCGAAATCGGGGTAGTTGCTCGGTCCCTGCCCGCAGATGCCGATCTTGATTCCGGCAGTATGGGCCTTCTGGATGGCCTCGCTGATCAGCTGTTTCACGGCGTCATCGCGTTCGTCGAAGAGTGCGGCGAGGTCCTCGGCGTCGCGGTCGACGCCCAGCACGAGCTGGGTGAGGTCGTTGGAGCCGATCGAGAAGCCGTCAAACCGGGTGGCGAACCGCTCGGCCAGGATCACATTGGCCGGGATCTCGCACATCATGTAGATCTGCAGCCCGGCCTCGCCGCGCACCAGCCCGTTCTCGGCCATCACAGCGATCACCTTGTCGGCCTCGGTGATGGTGCGGCAGAACGGCACCATCACGATCACATTTCGAAAACCGATCTGTTCGCGCACCCTCTTGATCGCCCGGCATTCGAGGGCGAACCCCTCCCGGTAGCGCTCGTCGTAGTAGCGGGAGGCACCGCGGAAGCCGAGCATCGGATTCTCCTCCGAGTGCTCGAAACCGGACCCGCCAATCAGGTGCGCGTATTCGTTGGTTTTGAAGTCACTCATCCTCACGATCACGGGGTTCGGATGGTACGGCGCGGTCAGCTTCGCAATGCCGAGCGCGAGCGTCTGCACGAAGTACTCCTTCGGGTCGACATAGCCGCGGGTAAGTTCTTCGATCTGACGGACGGCGCCGCGGTCGGTGACCCGATCCGGGTGCACGAGCGCCATCGGGTGGATCCTGATCAGGTTGTTGATGATGAATTCCATCCGGGCCAGCCCCACACCGTCGGCCGGCAGCCGCCACCACTCGAAGGCGGCGGCCGGGCTGGCGATGTTCACCATCACCTTGGTGCGGGTCTCCGGCACGGTGCCGAGGTCGATCTCCTCCGTCTCAAAGGTCAACTTCCCCTCGAAGACGTAGCCCTCGTCGCCCTCGGCACAGGAGATCGTGATCAGCTGGCCATCCGTCAGCACGTCGGTGGCGGTGCCGGTTCCGACGACGGCCGGAACGCCCAGCTCGCGGCTGACGATCGCGGCATGGCTGGTCGGGCCGCCGTGGTCGGTGACGATGCCGGCCGCCCGGGTCATGATGGGCACCCAGTCCGGGTCGGTCATCTCGGTGACCAGGATGGCGCCGTCGACGAAGTTCTCGATGTCGGCCGGGTCCTTGATCACGCAGGCGACACCGCTCGCGATGCTGTCGCCGATGGCGACGCCGGTGGCCAGCAGCGGCCCACTACCGGTCAGGGTGCTGACCGTGAACCGGGTGCCGCTGGCCTGCGAATGCACGGTCTCCGGGCGCGCCTGCACCAGGAACAGTTCGCGAGTCAGGCCGTCCTTGGCCCATTCCATGTCCATCGGCCGGCCGTAGTGGTTCTCCACAATCACAGCCCAACGGCCCAACTTCACGATCTCCGCGTCGGTCAGCACGAACGACTGGCGCTCGCGCTCGGGGGTGTCAATGGTGCGCGTGCGGGCGCTGCCGCCCTTGGCGTAGACCATCTTGCGGGCCTTCTCGCCCAGGGTCTTCTCAACGATGGGCGTGCAGCCGGGCTGGTCGAGCAACGCCTTGAAGACGAGGTACTTGTCGGGATTGACGGTGCCCTGCACCACGGTTTCGCCGAGCCCCCAGGCGGCGCTGATCACGGCCACGCCCGGAAAACCGGTGTCGGTGTCGATGGAGAACATCACCCCGGAACCACCGACGTCGGCGCGAATCATCCGCTGCACGCCGATCGAGAGAGCCACGTCGAGGTGGTCGAAATTCTTCACCTCGCGGTAACTGATCGCCCGGTCGGTGAAGAGCGAGGCGTAGCAGCGACGGCAGGCGTCGAGCAGGTCACGCTCGCCCGTCACATTCAGGAACGTCTCCTGCTGGCCGGCGAAGCTGGCGTCGGGCAGGTCCTCGGCGGTGGCGCTGCTGCGCACGGCCACCGGCAGGTTCGGCTGCCCGGACTTTTCAGAAAGTTCCCGATACGAGGCACGGATGTCGTCGGCAATGTCGCCGGGAAACTCACCGCCGAGGAACAGCTCGCGCAGGGCCTCGCCCGTGACACGCAGCGAGGCACTGCCCGAGTGGAACAGGTCCAGCCGGCTCCGAATGGCCGGCTCGATCTCGTTCGCCGCAATGAAAGCACGGTAGGCGTTCGCGGTCGTCGCGAACCCGTCCGGCACCTGCACGCCCTCGCCACTGAGGGCACGCACCATCTCACCCAGCGACGCGTTCTTGCCGCCGACCTGCGGGATGTCGCCCAGACCGATTTCGTTGAACCACACGACACTGCTTTCGCGCATTCTTCTCACCTCTCTGTGAGTCCGTCGCCCGAACTATGCCAATCAGTTCCAACCTACTCTCGGCAGAGGCCCAGGCTAGGCGGCAGGTTTCGCCCTCACGCTGGGCGCTTGACGTCACAGACCCGACGCAAGCCGGGATCGAAACGGCCACACGGACGATCAGGGCAATCCGTCCGGCACAAATCACCCCCGGCGCGGTCCACCACCGTGCCGCGGTCGGCACGAACAACGCTCCCAGTACCGCCGCCACGGCACCGATGACACGGCCCACTCCGAGAGGGACGAAGACGACCGCGGCCAGCAGCGGCACTGTCGGTGGCGCCTGAGACGCTGGTGTCCTCCCCACGCGGGAGCATCAACCCAGGAGGTACAGCGTGACTGATCCCAACTACACGGCTCTGCTGCTCGTGATCGACCGGAGCGGCTCGATGTCGAGCATCCGTGACGATATGGTCGGCGGCCTGACCGCGATGCTCGCCGAGCAGTCCGCCGAGCCGGGCCTGCTCACCGTGGACATCGTCACCTTCGACGACGAAATCGACCACACCCACACTCTCGCCGACCCCACCACCATAACCATCGAGCTCGATCCGCGTGGCATGACGGCGCTGCACGACGCCATCGGCGTGGCCGTCACGGGGTTCGGCCAGATGCTGAGCGGGTTACCCGAGCACGCCCGTCCCGGAACCGTGCAGGTCGTGGTCGTGACCGACGGCGGTGAGAACTCGAGCGGCGAATACTCCGCGGATGCCGTGCGCGCCCTGATCGCGCGGCAGACACAGCAGTACGGCTGGGACTTCGTCTTCCTTGGCGCCAACCAGGACGCCGTGCTCACCGGCGCCGCGCTCGGATTCGACGCCGACAGCTCGATGACGTTCGCCGCAGCATCCGGCGAGGTCGCCGCGATGAGCGTGAACCTCGGCCGCTACGTGACGGATGTGCGCAAGAAAGACAAGCGCGGCTTTACCGTGAAGGAGCGCTCCGAGGCCGGCGGCGATGGGGTGTAGGTCCACCCTTCGGTCCACGACCCGCAACCGAGCGCCGACCGTTCAGGGTGTGAGACAAGCATGCGATCGGGGACAGAACCCGAATCGATCCCCGATCGCAATGCCATATCAGGACGAGGTCCCTAACCTCGCCCGGCTTCCATCGTTTCAGTCGCGTGCCTACCCAAGGCCACGACGAAACGGAGGTTTGTCCACCGCGCCACGAGGGGACAGAGACAGGCCGGGACGGCCGTATCTTGTGTCGGCCTCGAGGGAGGTGAGGTTCATCTGGGGCGGTTCCTTCTCATTCGGTAGGCCGGCTGACCCGAAGGTTCCGTGCCTTTGCGACCCCGCCTTACGACGGGTGTGCCCTTACGATCGACGTGAAAGTAACTGTCTCTCCAGTAACCATCAGGTCACCTGAGAAGACCGTATCAGCCCGGTTCAACGCCCAACCGCCCGACCGAGAACAACTTCCTCCGGAAGGCCCCCCAAATCGAGGGGCACCGCTGGCGACTCCGAAAATCAGGACGAGTAGGTTACGGGAACTCCGTAGGCCTCGGCGCTGGCGAACTCGATGCCGACGAACGGCTCGTCACCCACAACACGGGCATTGTGGCCCGGCGGGATCGTGTACGAGTCGCCAGCCGAGATGGTGGCCTGGGTGCCGTCATCCAATTCCGTCTCCAGCGTGCCGGAGACGCAGTAGCCCACGTGCAGCAGCTGACAGGACTCCGTTTGGACGAGGGGCTTGATACAGTCCGTCCAGGTCCAGCCCGGCTCCATCGTCAGGCGACCGATGGTGTACTCCCCCAACCTGTTGAGGTCGAGATGGGTCTTCTCCGGCGTGCGACTTTCGTCGGGAGAGTCAAGGGATCTAACCCGCAACTCGTGCTCTGTGGCAGACATGCGTGCTCCTTGTGCCTCTGGAGGGCCGATTGACAGGGGGACAGACCACGCGGCTCTCCGAGCGTGAACGGTCTGTGCACAGATGAAGGTAGCCCCGGAGGTTTCCGGGCGACAGGGGCGGGAAGGGCAAGGTTGACGCATTCGAAGACAGCTCACCGGGTCTCGACGGGCTCGACCACCGGGGCGGAGGCAGGGTCGGGGCTAGGCTTCCATGTCGTCGTGGGTGACGATGCGGCCCAGCTCGATGCCACCATCCGGCAGCTGCCAGAAGTGCATGCGGCGCGCGGCGGGGGTGTTCTGCTCGATCGAGACGCGCATGCAGCGGGCGCCGTCCCAGCGCAGCAGGTGCGGATCGGCCGGTCCGGCACCCTGACGCAGCGCGTGGAGGTGTCGCCCCTTGAGGGTTTTCACCCGACCGGTGAGCACGTCCACGGAGGCCTTGAACGCCTTGGCCAGCTGGCCGTCGTCGAGCCCGGCGAGAGATTCGGCGAACCGCTCCCCCAGCACATAGCTGTTCGGCAGCTTCCATTCCTCGCGGTCCGATTCCGGAACCCGGTCGACCCAGGCGAGGAGGATCTCGTGCCGCACCCAACCGGAGGGTTCTTCCCAGGCGGCTCGCCGCGACTCGTATTCGCTGGCCGCGGCCGGGGTAGGGGCGGTGCGGCGGGATTCGCGCAGCATTCGTCGTTGGGCGCGCTGGTCATCGCGTAATTCCGCGACCGTGTGACGCAGGGTGGCGAGTTCGACGAGGGCGTCGCGCAGCTGGAGCTGAGCGGAACGGGCCTGCTCGCGCAGCTTGGCGAGATCGGAATCGGTGGCGCCGGCCTCGACCAGCTGGGTCTCGAGGCGCACGATGCGCGCTTTCGCCTCGGCGAGGGACAGCTGGGTGGACTGCAGTGCGGAATGAGTCGCGGGCGCAGGAGTGGGGGTGACCCGAAACGCGATGGCCCCGGTCGTGGCCGGACGGAGGGAAGCGTGCACTCGGCCGGGACCTGGCGACGGACGCGGGTGCAGGCGGTCCGATGTCGGTCCGGCTGTGATCAGGGCGGAGTGCCCCAGGCTTTCGGCAGGCATAACCACAGTGACGGCCGAGGCAGCCGCCAGGGATGAGGGGCTCCCCACCACCTCGATCACCGCGGCGGCGGCGTCGTCGTCTTCTTCGATCAGCGGCAGCAGTGGTCTGTTCTCCTGCAGCCAGGGAGGCCCGTTCTGCACGGCGCACAGCGGAGGCAGAACCGTTTCGTCGTCGTCGACGTCACTCAGGCACAGGTGCAGGGCACCGCTCGGCAGGTGAATGACCCGCGCGGTCACGACGTCGCCCTCGGAGAGCAGGGCGTCGACCTTGTCGAGCGGGTTGGCGGAGATATCGGCCCGGGTGATCGTCAGTGCCAGGTGGGGGTGCAATGCCAGCACCGCGCGCTGCGCGCTGACCTTTTGCACCAGGGCGAGGGTGATGCTGCCGTGCGGATAGCGCTCGGCGATTGCGGCGGTACTCGGCGGCTTGACCTCGACATTGAGGCGGTGTGTGGGGGCGTCGAGCGCGCCCTGGATGCGCTGACCGGGCTGCAGGGTCCAGTCAAGGGGAACGGGTGGGTAGGTCAGCTCCTGCCAGACGGTGGCCATGCCGCCGCCATCGAGTTCGACGAGGGCGCGGGAGCCGCCCAGCATGAACCCCTTGACGGTGCCGTCCACGGTGATGACGGATGCCGGGGCGAGCTCGAAGAGGCCTGCCTGATGAGCGTGGGCGAGGGCATCCGTCACCAGCTGATCGGTGGCGTGCTGCGAGTCGCCGTGCGTGAACCGCAGACGGGAGCGAGCGAGGTCGGCGAACGCGTCACCGATGGGGTAGGAGCGGCCGGCGCTGCCATAGACCTGGAACTGGGCGGGGAGCAGATCGCCGAGCTGACGGGTGAGCTCGCCCGTCTCGATCAGGAAGACGCGCGCGACGTCGCCGATCTGGCCAGAGAGCTGGTCAATCCCGATTTCGGGCATGGCCGTGCCAAACGGCGACGACACCACAACCCAGGGACGATCACGGCCAGCATTGTGCAGACCGTTAGCGAGTTGTTGCACCGCGACGCTAGTCTCCACGCGGGTATACACCACTGACTCCCCTTCCAGCCTTCGTGAGAGGCTGTGAATCGAGGGTACGCCTGTCGCCTGTGAGAATGAACCCGCGCGTTAAGGTTCAGGGTGTAGGGGCCCTGCTATCCCCAGTTTTCATTGGGCTGCGAGCATCCCCGCGACCATCGTCGTCGCCGCGTTGAGCACGATGAAAGTAGCCACCGCTGCCAGGGCCAGCTCGAGCGGTAACAGCACCCTGCGCTGCAGACAGGCCGCACGCACCTCGGAGTCGAGACGAGTGAAGTTCTCCATCAGGCCCTCGCCCGAACCAAGCGGCACATCGATCCACATGTCGGGGTTATCGAACAGTTCGATGATGCCGAGGCGCTCCGCCGGGCCCAGCACGATCGGGAGCGCCGTCAGCCACGCAACGAGCTCGGAGGCATCAAGAACCGTCACGGGAGCCGGCGATGACCGAACGTCAATGCTGCGCGCCCCGACGAACACGACCAGGGGAATCACGGGAGTGGATAGCGGGCGGCGGTCTTCCAGCAGCGTCGTGACCCGCTCGGCCTCAAATTTTGCGTGGCGCAGGTAGGGCACCGGCCGGGTGTCCACGAGAACGCTGCGTTCCGCCACGAGCACGCGCTGGCGGCGGTGCTGTTTGGTATTGATGGTGACGACCCCACCGGGGCCCACCAGCACATGGTCGATGTCCCAGCCGTGCCCGCCGATCGGCAGCGCGTGGAAGACCGCCCACTCCGGTGACAGCGTTGCCAGTTTCTCGCCGACCACGATCTCGCCCTGGGCGCCCAGGTACCAGCCTTCACAGTTCAGGCCGAGCGGGGAACGCCCCAGAAATCGGGCCCACGGCGTGAGTGAAGGGGTGCTCCCCTGCTCGCGCAGCAGCTTCTCGATCATGATTTGGGCCGCGAAACGCTGCCGCATTCTCGCGCATTCCAACGTCATCTTTTCTGGCCCCCACCATTGATTGTAACGGCAGACCTCTCCGGGTGGCGCTCCCTCTGGGGCACGCCCAGACGAGCCACCTACGATGGGGCAATGGTCAACAACATGAGGGTCGTGCAGACGCAGCTTGGGCTGCTCGAAAGCCACATCAACACGATCAAGGAGGACGCCGCCGCACCCCGCGGAGTGGAGGAGTCGCTCGTGGCCATCTGCACCGCGCTCGACGCGCTGACGGACGAGTTCCACCGCCGCCTGCCCGAGTAAGAGCGCTCCGAAGGCTCCGGACGCTCCGTTTTCTGCTTAGACGGTCGCGAGCGCGGCTTCGGCGAGCAGGAACGTGACGTAGCCGGCCGCGACTGCTCCCACACCGGCGAACAGGCCCCACAGCATCCGTCGGATGCCCGCCGAGCGCACCTGGGCATCCAGCTCCGCGAACCGCTCGCCCAGATCATCGGGGATGGTGTCCGGCAGTGCGCGCCAGACATGCGGGCTGTCAAGGAGGTCAGCCACCTCCTGCACCTCTCCGGCCGACAAGACGGGGTGGAGCCTGACCAGCCACGCGCGGAGGTCTTCCGCGGCGAGCACCTTGACCTGCTCGGGCTTGTGTTCAATGGTGAACAGCCGCGGGTCTACGAACACGAGCACCGGCTGCACGGGCGCGACCAGCGGCATCCGGTCTCGAACCAGGATCGTGACGCGCTCGGCCTCGTATTCGGCGTTACGTAGGTAGGACACCGCCTCGCCGTCGATCTGCAGGGTGTTGCGCCCAACACAGATCTCGGTACGCGGGTGGTTCTTCGTGGTGATCGTGAAGATTCCGCCGGGGCCGACCACGAGGTGGTCGATCTCGGAGTTCGAGGATCCGATGGGCACGGCATGCAACACCGTCCACTCCGGTGGAAGCGTCGCCAGCATGGAGCCCACCACAATCTCTCCTTTGGCCCCGAGATACCAGGACATGCTGTCGGCACCGAGCGGGGATAGGCCGACGAACCGCGCGAACCGCGACCGGCGGGGCACGCTCCCCTGCACCTGCAGCAGCAGCTCGATGACCGACTGCGCCGCAAATTTTTCAAGCATCATGGCACTGTCCGACGTCATCGCAATCCCCCTAGCTGAATTGAATCTAGCGACTGGGGCGGCGGAGTATGCAGTCCCCGAAAGGGGGTATCGACGGCGTGGCGACTGGCGCACCAGGTTCGCGGGGCACATCCAGGCCGATGCCGCCTGCACCAAGGAGCCCCGGAAGTCCGTCGCGAACTGACGGAAGGAGGTCTCCGACACCCCGGTGAGGCGACGGATCGCCCGGTTCGGGAACGCGGAAACCCCGAAGTGCACCACCCGATCGAGCAGCTCCCCCAGACTGGGGGTGTGAACGTAATCAAGATGCCGGGAATTCGCAAGTCAATCTGGATGGCGGCTGCCCTGGCTGCCACGGTCGCTGTGGGTGCCGGTGCCGCCGGAATCGCGGGTGCCGTGGGACTCGGCAACGACGAGAGCACCCCGACCGACAGCGAACTGGCACGCGCGAGTCGCGCGGCCCTGGCCGAGGTGGGGCCTGCCACCGTGACGGATGCCCAGCGCGACTCCGCCAAGTCGCCCGCCGAGATCTACACCGTCGATACCCGGCTGCCCAATGGTGTGGAGGTAGCGGTTCAGCTCGATGAAGCGTTCACCGTCATGTGGGTGAGCACTCCGAGCTGGAGCGGCGCCGCGGCATCCGTTGCCGAACCCCGCGTTCTGACCGCCGCGGAGCTCGCGAGCGTCGACCGCACGGCCGCCGGGCAGGCTGCGCTGGCCGAGGTCGGCAGCGGAACGGTCACGGACTTCCGGCGCACCACCGCGCTCGACCACGCCTTCGAGGTGGAGGTCACCCTCGAGAACGGCACGACACGCGTCATCGAGCTCACCGAACGCAAACTGGTCGTGCGCATGGATCGCCCGACAACGCGCTGAATCGTTAGCCAGCAGGTGGTGACAAGCCAACCGGTAACGAAGTACCGTGGTGCAGTGGTGCCGACTGGCCCCGCACACCGGTTTCACGAACAACAATGACGTTGGACCTCCGTACCAGCGGCGCCACCTGAGTGAGCTTCCTCGGGTGGCGCCGCGCGTCTTGTTTGTGGTGGGTGCCCTGTGTCACCACACGCTTCCGGTCACCGCTCGACCAGGATCCCGTCTTCGTCGCAGTAGATCGTGCGACCGGGGGTGAACGTCACTCCGGCGAACATGACGACGGCATCCGTCACGCCGACCCCGGCTTTCGAACTCTTGCGCGGGTTGCTGCCGAGGGCCTTTACTCCCAGCGGCATCGTTCCGATGGCAACCCGGTCACGGATCGCGCCGTTGATCACCACCCCGGCCCAGCCGTTCTGTACCGCGAGCTCGGCGATCATGTCACCCATGAGCGCCGTGTTCAGCGAGCCGCCGCCGTCGATGACGAGCACCTCGCCGGCAGCGGGCGTCGACAGCACGGACTTGAGCAGGGCGTTGTCCTCGAAACACGTCACGGTTCGAATCGGGCCGCTGAACCGGGCCTCGCCACCCAGATTCTGGAACTGGATCGAAACGGATTGCAGGTCTTCCCCGCGCTGGTCGTACAGGTCGGCGGTCAACAGCATTGGTGTCCTCCATTGGT
>JBBQDC010000004.1:0-51057 GCA_038319305.1 Actinomycetales bacterium
TCCCCCGCTTTCGAGTCTGCGGCGGCGGCGGCCACCTTGAGGAGCTCGAGAGCATGGGCAGAAGCGGTCATCGAATGAATCCCTGAGTTAGTGAAAGCGAAATGGATGGCATTAGAAAATCTTGAAGACGTAACCGGCCACAATCAGGGCCAGAACGCCGAAGGCGAGGGCGCCTGCAGTGACGGTCAGAACGGCCGGAACCGTCAGCGTGCGCTTGGCCGGCGGAGCCAGGACGCCCCGCGTCGACGCGTGGGTGCTGACGGCCCGACTTGCACTCACCGGGGCAACGTCACTGTGGTGTCCGCCATCGTCGAGCTGGTCGAGCATCTGGTCCACATCGGACGAGTCGAAGAGGTTCGGGACGGCTCCGGTGGAGCCGAGGCTGCGGGGCAGGTCGATCGACCCGGTGACCATGATCTCGCCACTGCTCGTGAGCGGGCCCGACGTGGATCCCTGATTCGGGATGGACGGCAGGATCAGCGCGTTGGTCGTGGTGGGGATGCCACCTGCCCTGATGCCGCGAGCCACAATCTGGTCGAACGGCTCGAGCTGTGTCACACCGGGAACCTGGTCTTCGACCTCGTCGCGGGCCAGCGACCAGTGACCGACGGGCGGGTGTAGCACTCCAGGCCGCGACTTGACTTTGGTGCGCGGGGAGGCCTCGACCAGGAACTCCACCGGTGGCGCAACCTTGGCAGGGGCAACCGGAACGTGCAGCGCGTCGATCGCAAAGGGGTGCGAGGCTGTCTCGGGCGCGAGTGTGCTGGCGACCGGGGCGGTGCCGGCCTGCTCGGCCAGCTCGGACTGAAGGGCGCGCAGCTCACGACGGGTGAGGGTGCTTTGGTCCGACGTGTGGTCAACGTTCGGCACGCTCTCGACCACACGGGGCGCGAATGCGGACGGCGGGGCGGAGGAGGGCGTGACCGGGGGGACATCGTGTGTCTGGACCGGCGCGGGTTCGAGCGGCGCGGGTTCGAGCGGCGCAGAGGCCGCCGGCAGGCCGGAATCGTCGGTGACGATTTGCTCGTTCCGACTGGCCAACTCGCGCGCTTGTCGCCGCGTCAGCGGCTGTGGGCCGTTACCCAACGTCATGCCACACTCCGATACAGATGATGCTTTGAGATGTACTGGACAACCCCATCAGGGACCAGATACCAGACCGGGAATCCCCGATTCACACGTTCCCGGCAGTCGGTGGACGAGATGGCCAGAGCCGGAACCTCCAATAAGCTTACGTCTTGGTTCGGCAATCCCGAAATACTGAGCTCGTGTCCCGGACGACTCACAGCCACGAAATGGGCCAGGTCCCAGAGTTCCTGAACGTCTTTCCAGCCCAGGATCTGCCCCATTGCGTCGGCACCCGTGATGAAGAACAGCTCGGCTTCCGGCCGCTCAGCGTGCAGATCCCGGAGGGTATCGATGGTGTAGGTCGGTCCGGTGCGATCGATATCGACGCGACTCACGGTGAATCGCGGATTGGATGCGGTGGCGATGACCGTCATGAGATAACGGTGTTCGCTCTCGGTCACATCCGCCTTCTGCCACGGCTGGCCGGTCGGCACGAAGATGACCTCGTCGAGGTCGAAGCTTTGGGCCACCTCGCTGGCCGCCACCAGGTGCCCGTGGTGGATGGGGTCGAACGTTCCACCCATCACGCCGATGCGTGGCGGGCGGGCCCCTGGAGTGTCGATAGTGGGACCGATCGATTAGTGATCGCTGCGTGCGCCGCCATGAGCGTCGGCGTAGGCCTTCGCCTTCGCTTGGTGGCGGTTGGCGACGTCCCGGTAGGACCAGACCACGAAGCCCAGCGCGGCGAAGACGACGAGCCCGACAATTCCGTAGAGGAAGGTCGGCATGGGCAGGGCTACTTCCGCGGTCTCGGCCAGCACAACGTTCAGGAACGACATCGGGATCTCCATTCAGGGACACAGAACTCTAATCATGCGCCACGGCCCCTATCCTAGCCGGGCTAAGCGCGCACCTGCCCGGAGCCACGCACGATCCACTTGGTGCTGGTGAGCTCGGGCAGTCCCATCGGCCCGCGGGCGTGCAGCTTCTGGGTGGAAATGCCTACCTCGGCTCCGAAGCCGAATTCGCTGCCGTCGGTGAACCGGGTGGAGGCATTGACCATGACGGCCGCGGAATCCACCTCGCCGAGGAACCGGTCGGCGTTGACGATGTCGTTGGTGATGATCGATTCGGTGTGCCCGGTCGAGTAGCGGCGGATGTGCAGGATGGCATCGTCGAGGGAGTCGACGACCGCCACGGCCAGCTCGAGGCCCATGTACTCGGTGGACCAGTCCTCCTCCGTGGCCGGCACGGCCGCGGGGTAGATCTCGCGTACGCGCTCGTCACCATGCAGAGTGACGCCGGACTCCGTGAGCTTCGCCAGTACGGCCGGCAGGAGCCGCGCCGCCGCCGCCTCATGCACGAGGAGGGTCTCGAGGGCGTTGCAGACACTGGGCCGGTGCACCTTGGAGTTGTGCACGATGTCGACCGCCCACTGCGGATTCGCCGACTCGTCGAGGAAGATGTGCACGACGCCGGCCCCGGTCTCGATCACGGGCACGGTCGACTGGGTGACGACGGCCCGGATCAGGCCGGCGCTCCCCCGCGGGATCAGCACATCGACGTAGCCACGGGCCTGCATCAGTTCGGTGGCACCGGCGCGGCCGAATGGGTCGATGGTCTGCACGGAGGTGCCGGGCAGCCCAACCTGAGCGATCGCAGCCTGAAGCAGCCCGACCAGCACCCGGTTGGTGTTCTCGGCAGCCGATCCGCCACGCAGAACGACGGCATTGCCACTCTTCAGGGCGATGGCGGCGATGTCGACGGTGACGTTCGGGCGGGCCTCGTAGATGACGCCGACGACACCGAAGGGCACGCGCACCTGGCTGATCCGAACGCCGTTGGGCAGGCTGGATCCGCGCACCACCTCACCGACGGGGTCGGTGAGCAGGCTGATCTCGAGCACGGCATCCGCGAGGGCGTTGATGCGCGCGTCGTCGAGGCTGAGCCGGTCAAGCATGCCCACCGAGAGGCCGTTTTGCGCGCCGGCGGCGAGATCGAGGGCGTTGGCCGCCAAAATCTCGGGTGCACTCCCCCGCAGGGCGGCGGCGATGCCGTGCAGCGCCTCGTTCTTCAGCCCGGTCGGCGTCGTGGCCAAAGTTCGGGCGGCGGTGCGGGCGGCTTCGAGGATCGAGGTGATCTGAGGTGAGTCGGTCTGCAGCATCCCGGTAGTTTACGGCAGAGCAGGCTCGAACCACGTTCCGACCAGATCACCACGGAGCGCCTCGGCCACCAGACCGGTCGACGTGAGCAGAACTGCTGTGCCTGCCTCCGCCGCGATTCGCGCGGCCGACACCTTGGTGTCGGCACCCCCCGTGCCTACCCCGGAGCAGCTGCCGCTGAGTTCGACGCCGAGCATCGGGTCGCCGCAGGGCACGTGGTCGATGCGTACCGCGCCCGGCAGATGCGGCGCCCGCGTGTACAGGGCGTCGACATCACTGAGCAGCACCATCAGGTCGGCGCGGATCAGGGTTGCGACCAAGGCTGCGAGCCGGTCGTTGTCGCCGAAACGAATCTCATGGGTGGCGACCGTGTCGTTCTCGTTGACGATCGGCAGGATGCGCAGGCCGAGCAGACGGTCCATCGCCCGGTGGGCGTTGCCGCGGTGCGAAGGGTTCTCTAAGTCGCCGGCCGTGAGCAACACCTGGCCGGCGACGATGTCGTAGCGGTCGAGGCTGTCCTGGTAGCGGAAGATGAGCAGGTTCTGGCCCACGGATGCCGCGGCCTGCTGGGTGGCCAGATCGGTGGGGCGCTCGTCGAGTTGCAGGTAGGGCATGCCGGTGGCGATGGCCCCGGAGGAGACCAGGACGATCTCCGCGCCGCGCCCGTGCGCTTCGGCTAGGGCGTCGACGAGCGGCGTGATCTGTCCGCTGTTCGCGCCACTGATCGACGACGACCCAACCTTCACGACGATGCGGACCGCCGACGCGATTTCGTGTCGGCCGAGTGCGTTCTGTCGACCGAGTACGGTCACAGAAGTGCTCGGCCGGGAGCGGTGGGCATCGGCTCGAACCAGGTGCCGCACGAGCCGCCGCGGAGGGCCTCTGCGGCCAGGCTCGTCTCGGTGACGAGAACGGCCGTTCCCGCGGCGGCGGCCAGGCGGGCGGCCTTCACCTTGGTGTTCGCCCCGCCGGTGCCCACAGTGCCGGCACCCTTGTTCGCTCCGAACTCCATGCCGCCCAGTTCCTGGTCGAACCCGATGAAATCGATCGGTTCCGCGCCCGGCAGGTGTGGGGGCTTCGTGTAGAGCGCGTCCACGTCGCTGAGCAGAAGCAGCAGGTCGGCGCGGATGAGAACCGAGAGCATGGCGGCGAGCCGGTCGTTGTCGCCAAAGCGCAGCCCATAGGTTGCGACCGTGTCGTTCTCGTTCACGATGGGCATGATGCGCAGGTCCAGCAGCCGGTTCACCGCGCGCCGGGTGTTGCTGCGGTGAGGTTCGTTGAGCAGGTCACCCTCAGTCAGCAGCACCTGTCCCGCGGCGATGCCGTAGCGATCCAAGGTCTCCTGGTAGCGGGCCGTGAGCACGTTCTGACCCACGGACGCGGCCGCCTGCTGGGTGGCCAGGTCGGCGGGTCTCTCGTCGAGATTGAGGTAGTCCATGCCGCTCGCGACAGCGCCGCTCGACACCAGAACGACCTCAACGCCCCGACCGTGGGTTTCAGCCAGGGCTTCGATCAGAGGCACGATCTGCTCGGAGTTGTCGCCACTGATCGACGAGGACCCGACCTTGACGACAATGCGCCGGGCGGAGGCAACCTGGGCGCGGGCGCGGTAACTCATTCGGCCGCGCTCTCCTTGCGGGGCGACACCGGGACTGAACCGTCTCCGGTCAGAGTGTCGCCGTTGTCCTCTTCCTCGCCGGTCGACCACATGCCGGCCTCGCGCTCCCGGATGAGTTCGGCGCGTGCGGCCGCCTTGGCGTCCATCCGGCCGAAGTATTCCTCGCGACGCTCGTTGCTGGTGCGTCGCTTGGAGTCGTCGAGGCGGGTGTCGGTACCACGTGGGGCGGTGATCAGTTCGGCCGTGGAGGTGAGGGTGGGCTCCCAGTCGAAGACGACGCCGTTGCCGGGGCCGATGATGACCGTGGAACCGGCGATCGCGCCAGCCTTGAAGAGTTCGTTCTCGATGCCGAGCTTGGCCAGGCGGTCGGCCAGGAAGCCGACGGCCTCGTCGTTCTTGAAGTCCGTTTGCTGCACCCAGCGCTCGGGCTTGGTGCCGATGATGCGGTAGATGTTACCGAACGAGCCACCCTCGACCTTGACGACGAAGCCGCTGTCGTCGACGGGCTTCGGTCGGATCACGATGCGCGGCTTCACAGCCTGCGCCGCCGCCGCTTCGACCCGTCCGGCTTCAACGGTCTCGGCCAGCGCGTAGTTGAGCTGCTTGAGGCCCTCGTGGCTGACGGTCGAGATCTCGAAGACGCGGTAGCCGCGGGCCTCCAGGTCGGGCTTCACGAACTCCGCGAGCTCGCGGCCCTCGGGAACGTCGATCTTGTTCAGGGCAATCAGCTGGGGACGCTCAAGCAGCGGCTTCTGGCCGTCAGGCACCGGGTAGGCAGCCAGTTCGCCGAGGATGACGTCGAGGTCGCTGAGCGGGTCACGGTCAGGGTCGAGCGTGGCGCAGTCGAGAATGTGCAGCAGCGCCGTGCAGCGCTCCACGTGACGGAGGAATTCGAGGCCGAGGCCCTTGCCCTCGCTGGCACCTTCGATCAGACCTGGCACATCGGCGACGGTGTAGCGCACCTCGCCGGCGTCCACGACGCCGAGGTTGGGGTGAAGGGTCGTGAACGGGTAGTCCGCAATCTTAGGCCGGGCCGCCGAAATGGCCGCGATCAGGCTGGACTTGCCGGCCGACGGGTAGCCGACGAGCGCGACATCCGCCACGGTCTTGAGCTCGAGCTGGATGTCGCCTTCCCAGCCGTACGTGCCGAGGAGGGCGAAACCGGGTGCCTTGCGCTTGAGCGACGCCAGGGCAGCATTGCCGAGCCCACCCTGCCCGCCGGGAGCAACGACGATGCGGAAGCCCGGTTCGGTCATGTCGGCGAGTTCATTGCCCTCGGCGTCTTTCACCACAGTGCCGAGCGGCACAGACAGCTCCATCAGCTCGCTGGCGAAGCCGGCGCGGTGGTCACCCATGCCGGGGCCGCCGTTCGCGGAGCTGCGGTGCGGTGAGCGATGATAACCGAGGAGGGTCGTCACCTGCGGGTCCGCGACGAGCACGATGTCGCCGCCGCTTCCGCCGTTGCCGCCGTCAGGGCCGGCGAGAGGCTTGAACTTCTCACGCTTGACGGAGACACAGCCGTTCCCTCCGTTGCCTGCTCGCAGGTGGAGAGTGACGTGGTCAACAAACGTGGCCATGGGGGTGCCCCTTTCAGGTGGCAAAAAGCTCAGTGGTGCCAAAACGGTTGTGCTGTCGTGATGTGGTGCCGTAAAACGCGCAAAGGGCGAGCCGAAGCCCGCCCTCACGCTTACCGATGTGGAATGCCTACGCGGCAGCCACCACGATGTTGACGACCTTGCGGCCACCCTTGGCGCCGAACTCAACCGAGCCGGGCTCGAGAGCGAACAGCGTGTCGTCGCCACCACGGCCGACGTTGACGCCGGGGTGGAAGTGGGTGCCACGCTGACGAACGATGATCTCGCCCGCGCTGACAACCTGACCGCCGAAGCGCTTCACGCCGAGGCGCTGGGCGTTGGAGTCGCGACCGTTGCGAGTGGAACTCGCGCCTTTTTTGTGTGCCATCTGTTCTGCTCCTCAGGGCCTAGGCGATGCCGGTAACCTGAACGCGAGTGAGCTCCTGACGGTGCCCCTGACGCTTCTTGTACCCGGTCTTGTTCTTGAACTTCTGGATGACGATCTTCGGCCCACGGAGGTCGTTCAAGACCTCGGCGGTAACCGTGATCTTGGCCAGTGACTGTGAGTCAGAGGTGATCGTGTCGCCGTCGACGAGAAGCACTGCGGCCAGCTCGACGTTGCCGTCCTTGTTGGCTTTGATTCGGTCCATCGTGACGATGGTCCCGACCTCTACCTTTTCCTGCCGCCCACCGGCGCGCACAACTGCGTAAACCACGTTACGTACCTATCTCTGGGGAGCCGTGAGGCCCCGTGATGGAAAGTTACTGCTTTCAACAGACCAAGTCGGCCCGTCGCTTTCAGAAAACCTCGGTGATCGCGGGGGCAAAGGCCCATCGCACACCAAAAGTCAACATTAGCCGATCCTGCTGTAACGGTCAAACCGAGGCCGGATCATAGACTCGGGTGATGACGGTGTTGATTGACCAGCCAATGTGGCCCGCGCATGACACCGTCTGGTCCCATCTTGTCAGCGATTCGTCCCTGGCCGAACTGCACGCGTTCGCGTTCCGCAATGGAATCCCCCGCCGTGGCTTTGACCTGGACCACTACGACGTTCCCGCCCACCGCTACGATGCCCTGGTGGCCGCTGGGGCGCATCCGGTGGGCAATCGTGAACTGGTGCTGCGGCTTCGCGCGAGCGGCCTGCGCGTAAGTGGCCGGGACCGGTCAGCCCGCGGCCGTTCCGACGAGTCCTGAGCGGATTCCGAGCGCTTCACGAGACAGGCGACCGGCGGTGTGCTGACCAGAGGTCCGTGCACCGCCGGTCGCCCGGTCTACGCGATTCGTTTCCGTGGGATATTTCGTTACTGCGGGGAATCCGGGGCTGTGGTCACGATCGGCTGAGCCGAACCGGTTGATCCGCCGGCCGTCGTCACTCGGCGACTGCGCGAGCGCCCCTGCCCGGGCTGCTTGGGCTCAGGCAGGGAGTCCAGCACCGAGTCCAGCAGCTGGTCGGTGACCTGCTTGCTGACCGTGCGGCGGCTGCGGGAGGACTTCTTGACCGGGATGTCCAGGATGGCAACGTGCTCGTCGTCGGGCGCTTCGGCCTTGGCAGCAGCAGGCGCGGCGGCCGAGATTTGCTCCACGTTCTCCGCGTTCTCCACCGGCGTCTGGTCGAGAACGATGGGGGCTGCGGTCCGCTGGCGGGGCGTGGAAGACGCCCTGCGGCTGCGGCGTGCCGGCGGGGCGGGCGTCTCGGCCGTCTCGCTCACGGCGTCCGAGGTCAGGGTGACCTCGGGAGCTACGGCGACGGATGCGGCGGCAGCCGAGTCGACGGGTGACACCTCGGCGGTCTCCTCGGCGGTCTCCTCGACGGGAGCGAATTCGGGCTTCACCTCGGGCAGGGCGATGATCGGCATGGAGCCGGTCAGGGCGCGCGGGATGGTGCGAGCGGCGATCAGGGCCAGGGCGTGCTTCGCGTCCTCGGTGATGCCGTGGGTGCCGTGTCCGGACTTGACGGAATCGGTCTGCGATGCCTTCCCGGACCCGGAGTTGCCGCCGTTGCCATTGCCGTTGCCGCGGTGCCCGTTGCCATTGTCGCCGCCGGAATTGGTACCCGACTTGCTGCGCGGGCGACGCTCCATGGCCGGCTGAGCGGTCTGGCGGTGCTTGACGACCGGGTCGTGGTGGATGACGATGCCGCGGCCGGCGCAGGCCTCACAGTTCTCGCTGAACGATTCCAGCAGCCCCAGGCCGAGCTTCTTGCGGGTCATCTGCACGAGTCCGAGCGAGGTGACTTCGGCGACCTGGTGCTTGGTGCGGTCGCGGCTCAGGCATTCGAGCATGCGGCGCAGCACGAGGTCGCGGTTGGTTTCGAGGACCATGTCGATGAAGTCGACGACGATGATGCCGCCGATGTCGCGCAGACGCAGCTGGCGCACGATTTCTTCGGCAGCCTCGAGGTTGTTTTTCGTGACGGTCTCTTCGAGGTTGCCGCCCGAGCCGACGAACTTGCCCGTGTTGACGTCGACGACGGTCATTGCCTCGGTGCGGTCGATCACGAGGGATCCACCGGACGGCAACCAGACCTTGCGGTCAAGGGCCTTCTCGATCTGTTCCGAGATGCGGTACTCGTCGAAGGCGTCGTTCTCACCCTCGTAGCGCTCGACGCGCTCAACCAGGTCTGGTGCGACCTGGCGCAGGTAGGCCTCGATGATCTCTCGGGATTCCTCACCGGAAATGACCATCTTCTGGAAGTCCTCGTTGAAGACATCCCGCACGATCTTGATCAGAAGGTCCGGTTCGCTGTGCAGCAGGGCGGGAGCCTGAACCGTGTCGACCTGCTTGGCGATGGATGCCCACTGCGAGGTGAGTCGGTTGACGTCGAGAGTGAGCTGCTCGTCGGTGGCACCCTCGGCCGCGGTGCGCACGATGACACCCACGTTCTCGGGCAGGACCTCCTTGAGGATCTTCTTCAAGCGGGCCCGCTCGGTGTCGGGCAGCTTGCGGCTGATCCCGTTCATCGAGCCGTTCGGCACGTAGACGAGGTAGCGGCCGGGCAGCGACACCTGGCTGGTGAGGCGCGCGCCCTTGTGGCCGATGGGGTCTTTGGTGACCTGCACGAGCACCTTGTCGCCCGGCTTGAGCGCAAGCTCGATGCGACGAGCCTGGCTGCTGTTGCCGGAGTTCTCGGCAGCAGCCTCCCAGTCGACCTCGCCAGAGTAGAGCACGGCGTTGCGGCCGCGTCCGATGTCGACGAAGGCGGCTTCCATGCTCGGCAGCACGTTCTGCACCTTGCCGAGGTAGACGTTGCCGATCAAAGAGGCATCCTGGTTCTTGGCGACGTAATGCTCGACCAGCACACCGTCTTCCAGCACACCGATCTGGATCTTGCTGTGCTTGGCCCGCACGACCATCGCCCGGTCGACGGATTCGCGGCGGGCGAGAAACTCGGCCTCGGTGATCACCGGCCGGCGGCGACCGGCATCGCGGCCGTCACGGCGACGCTGCTTCTTGGCCTCGAGGCGAGTTGACCCCTTGATGCGCTGGGGTTCGGTGATGAGCTCTGGTTCACGCGGCGTACGGACACGAACGACGGTGTTCGCCGGGTCGTCGGTTCCGGACCGGTTCTCGTCGCCGGTGCGGCGGCGGGCGCGACGGCGAACGGTCGACGACTCGTCGCCCTCGTCGTCGTGGGCGTGCTCCTGACGCTGGTCTGGCCGGTTGTCCTGCCGGGTGTCCTGGCGCACGGTGTCGCGGCGCGCGCCGGTGCGCGCCGGCAGCGGCAGGATGATCGGGGCCTGGAACACCAGCGAGGTCGACGGACGTCGAACCACTTCGTTGGGCGGGGTGGGCGGCGGCGTCGGTTCCACGGCATCGTCCTGTTCTGTATCGGGGCTTCCGCCGAACGGAGCGGCAGCTGCCGGCTCGGTCACGGCGTCGTCGGTGTGGACAGAGGTTGTCTGCGGTGCTGTGACCGACTCGAGCGTCGCCGAGGCAACGTTCGGCTGGACAACAGGCGCGGCCTCCGGAACGGTCACCGGCGTGGCAGCCCTCCGGGAGGTGCGGCGGGTGCCGAACAATCCCTTACGTTTTTTGATGTTTTCGTTGTCTTCCACCATCACTGGTGCGCTCCTTGACCGGTGTGGGCGACCGCGCCACCCATCCGGCTACTCTCTCGTGCGAGGGTCACGCTTTCGCGAACCCCTCGGGAATCCTCTTCGTTCGCAACCGGCTCTTGGCTCTGGCTGCTAATACCTTTGGTCGTGGGACCAATGAATCTGGGCATTTACGGCCCATTAAGACTTCTGTGGCGTCAACTTGAGCGCGGCCCAAGCGACTAGTTCGATTATCGCATGCATTCTCAGGAACACGTGCGAGGCACATGACATAATCCGACCGTGCCTCCTATCGAGTCCGTCAAGCGCCCCACCGGGCTCGCCATCTTCTTCATCATCGGTGGTCTGATCGCGCTCACCGCGGCGTTCCTACTCACCGTCGACAAGTTCGCGATTCTGGAGGACCCGCAGGCCCAGCTTTCCTGCAACTTCAGTGTTCTGGTGGGCTGCAGCACCAACCTGGGCTCGTGGCAGGGTGCCATCGCCGGGTTCCCCAACCCGATGATCGGCCTGATGGCCTGGCCGGTCGTCATCACGATCGGCGCCGCGATCCTGGCCGGGGCACGGTTCGCCCGCTGGTTCTGGATCGCGCTGAACCTGGGCGTCACCGGCGCCCTCGCCTTCGTGATCTGGCTGATGGCGCAGAGCTTCTTCGTGCTCGACGTGCTCTGCCCGTGGTGCATGGTGACGTGGACGGTCACGATCCCGATGTTCCTGGCCGTGACGCTGCACAACCTCACGGCAGGCAACCTCCCGGCGGGGCCACGGGTGCGGCGTTTCGCATCCGTCGCCTATTCCTGGATCGGTGTGATCACGATCGTCTGCTACCTGGTCGCCGCCGTCATCGCCCAGCTGGAAATGAACTTCCTGAACCGCCTGTAGTGACGTGCCCGGCCAGCGGCCGAGCGCGTCTGTCAGCGCGTGGTGACGGTTCCGCCGAGTGAGGCAACCGCCCGCAGCAACCGGGGACCCGCGGCGAACCAAGCCACGAGCATCACGACCAGAGATGCCGTGAAGATCCAAAACCCGGTCCAGCCGTCGTCGCTCTGCGCCGCGTACATGTGGTTCAGGTTGCGCAGGGCGCCGGTGGCGAAAACCAGAGTGACGTGGATCACGATGAATACCAGGAAGAACACCATCACTCCGACGTGCACGGCCCGGGTTGCGCGGAGCGGGACCAGCTCACCGAGCCGGCGCGACGTGCAGAGCGGAGACAGACGGATGCCCGTGGCCAGGGCGAGCGGCGCGGCCACGAACACGATGCTGAAGTAGCTCAGGGTCTGGAGGGCGTTGTAGTTCACCCAGCCGTCTGTGATCGGCCAGTCCAGCGAGGCGTACTGGAGGGCGGCCGAGACGGCGTTCGGGACGATGTCCCAGCTCACCGGAACGATGCGCACCCACTGCCCGGTGACGAAGAGCAGCACGTAGAAGATGACCCCGTTGAGCACCCAGAGGGCGTCCACCGTAAGGTGTAGCCAGACATTGATGCCCATTCGGGCGGGGGCTTGCCTGCTCCGGACGAGGCCGGTGTTGCGCCGGGTCCAGAACAGGGATGGTCGCCCGGCCGACCGGATCTGCCAGCCCGACCGCACGATGAACAGCAGGAAGAAAACGTTCAGACCATGCTGCCAGGCCAGCCAGGCCGGGAAGCCGACGGGGGCAAAGGATGGCAGCGGAGAGGCTCCCGGAAAATCGACCAGGAATGCCTGCGTCACAGGCAGGCCACGGATGCCCCGGGCGAAGAGCACGACGGCGGCCAGCAGAATGATCATCAGGGGAATGACCCAGACCAGCTTGATCCAGGAACTCCGGGCATTCGGCATGGGGTGAGGCTTTCTGGTCAAACGAAGGGGACGGTCAATCGAACCAGAGAGCCAGCTCGCGGTCGGCCGACTCGGGCGAGTCGGAGCCGTGCACGAGGTTCTGCTGCACCCTGGTGCCCCAGTCGCGGCCGAAGTCGCCGCGGATGGTGCCGGGAGCCGCGGTGGTGGGGTCGGTCGTACCAGCCAGGGCGCGGAAGCCCTCGATCACGCGTTCGCCGGCGATGCGCAGCACGAGGATCGGACCGCTTTCCATGAATTCGACGAGCGGTTCGAAGAACGGCTTGCCCTGGTGCTCGGCGTAATGCTCGGCCAGGAGGGACCGGTCGGCCTGCACGAGCTTCGCGTCGACGAGGGAGTATCCCTTCTGTTCGATGCGGCGCAGGATCTCACCGGAGAGGTTGCGGGCAACGCCATCCGGTTTGACCAGTACGAGGGTTTCCTGGACCTGGGTGCTCATGAGTTCTCTCTCTCGTTGTTGGGATTGTTCTGGTTATCGATTCGGGACCCGGCGATCATGCAGTACGCCCACATGGCGGCGAACATGCCGCCGACGAAGAACATGGCCGGGTTGAGGAAGCCGGCGGCCACCATGATGAGCTGGAGGATCCAGCCGACGACATAGGCCCACTCGTACCGGAGCAGTGCGAGCACGGCCACCATGGCCAGGCCCAGCACGGCTCCCCCACCCAGGGCGAGGCCCGGTGGCAGAGCCTGCAGCCCGAAGATCACCAGGGCGGCGAGGGCCACCACGATGACTTCGAAGCCGAGCACGATTGTTGCGAGGGTGCGCTTAACCGAGCGCGGCGCTGGCGTCATTTCGCCAGCCATTCCCGGGCGTCGGCCAGAACGATGGCCTCGCCGACGAGGGTGACCGACCCGGTCACGATCACGGCGCGTTTCGGCGATTCCAGGGCCCAGTCTCGGGCGGAGTCGAGGGCCTGGGCGAGGTCATCGAACCGGATGGTGCGTTCCTCGCTGCCGAGGTCGGCGACCAGGTCGGCCAGGTCGTCCACACCGATCGCTCGCTCGGACTGAGACTGCGTGACGTGGAACCGCACCACCTGGGGTGCCAGCGCGGCGATGATGCCGGTCGCGTCCTTGTCGGTGAGGATGCCCACCACGGCCACGATCTCGTCGAAGTCGAAGTACTCGGCCAGCGCCGTGCTGAGGGCGGCGGCGCCGTGGGGGTTGTGCGCGGCATCCACCAGAATGGTCGGTGCGATGCCGACCAGCTGCAGGCGTCCGGGCGAAGTGACCTGCGCGAGGCCCTCTTCGACCAGATCGTGAGAGAGTGCCGTGGTTCCGGCCCCGAGGAAGGACTCGACCGCGGCAATGGCGACGGCCGCGTTCTGGGCCTGGTGCGTGCCGTACAGCGGCAGGAACAGGTCGGAGTAGGTGCCGGCGAGGCCGCGCACCGAGATGAGCTGCCCGCCCACGGCCACCTGGCTGCGAAGCAGGGCGAAATCCTCGCCCTCGCTCGCCAGGGTCGACTCGGTCAGCTCGACGGCGCGCTCGAGTTCGGCCTGCGCCGAATCAACCTGCCGGGCGGAGACCACGGCGGCAGAGGGCTTAATGATGCCGGCCTTGGTGCGGGCGATCTCGGCGATCGTGTCGCCGAGGCGCAGGGTGTGGTCGAGGGCGATGGGCGTGAGCACGGCCACCTGCCCGTCCGCGACGTTGGTGGAATCCCACTCGCCGCCCATGCCGACCTCGATTACGGCGACGTCGACGGGGGCATCGGCGAAGCAGGCGAAGGCCAGCACGGTGAGCGCTTCGAAGAAGGTGAGCGCGTCATCGCCGGCGGCCGCGAGCTCGGCGTCGACCATGGCGAGGAAGGGTGCGACGTCGGCCCAGTTCGCGGCCAGTGCTTCATCGGTGATGGACTCCCCATCGATCATGATGCGCTCGTTGAGCCGCACCAGGTGCGGGCTCGTCATGAGCCCGGTGCGCAGCCCGTAGGCGCGCACGATGCTCTCGGTGATGCGGCTCGTGCTGGTCTTGCCGTTGGTGCCGGTGACGTGGATGACGGGGTACACCGTTTGTGGGTCTCCCAGCAGCTCCAGCGCCCGCCGGGTCGGAGCCAGGCGCGGCTTCGGCGCCCCCTCGCCCACCCGGGCGAGGAGGGCGGCGAAGACGGCGTCACCCGCCTCACGTCCCGAATCGGAGGGCTGGCGCTGCTTCTTCGATTCAGACATTGACGAGTCCGTTCTCTCGTGCGACGGCGACCAGGACGGTCCCGCGGTTCGCGTACTGACCACCCTCGAAGAGCACGTAGTGCTCAACGGGGGTGCCGACCAGGCTCTGCAGCCATTCAGACGGCAAGCCGTGGGCCAGGCTCTCATCCGACACGTCGGTGGCCAGATGGGTGTTGAAACGCATGGTCAGGGTCTCCGCGGCGACGTCGACGCCCGCTGCGAGGGCAAAGGTCGCGGCATCCTCGTCGGAGTAGAAGACGAGATCCAGACGGATGCGATCGCTCACCTCGAATCCGGCCGACTTGCGGGTGTCCTGTACCGCGCGGATCAGGTCGCGGGCGAAGCCCTCGGCCTCAAGTTCGGGCGTGGTCTTCGTCTCGAGCAGCACGAAACCGCCGCCTGCCAGGAGTGCCAGGGCCGGGGCATCCGCTGACGCGCCGCCTTCAACGGGGGAACCGTCGGCCGGGCCGGTCTGCAGCACGAGTTCGTACTCCCCCGCGGCGAGCTCGATTCCGCCGGCCGTCACGACACCGTCGGCCTCACTCCAGTCGCCGGCGCGGGCGGCCTTGATCACCTGCTGCACCTGCTTGCCGAGACGCGGGCCGGCTGCCCGAGCGTTCACCGTGAGCCGGGAGGTGATGCCGTAGGAGCCGGCGCTGTCGTCGGCCAGCTCGACCAGACGAACGTTCTTCACGTTCAGCTCGTCGCGCAGAATACTCTCGAACGGGGCTAGGGCCGCCGTGTCGGCGGTGACCACGGTCAAGGTGGCCAGGGGGAGCCGCACGCGCAGCCCGGCCTGCTTGCGCAGAGACAGCACGGTGGAGCTGATGGTGCGCACCTGGTCCATCGCGGTGACGAGCGCGGCATTCGCCGGGAACAGTTCGGCGTCGGGCCAATCGGTCAGGTGCACGCTGCGGCCACCGGTGAGTCCCTGCCAGATGCGCTCGGTGACGAGCGGAAGCAGTGGGGCAGCTACCCGGGTCACCGTTTCGAGAACGGTGTAGAGCGTGTCGAAGGCATCCGTGGTGGAGGCCGTGGAGACCGCGGCTCCGGCCCAGAACCGGTCGCGCGAGCGGCGAACGTACCAGTTGGTGAGCACGTCGGCGAAGTCCCGGAGCTGGGCCGTCGCGTGGGTGCTGTCGAGGGCTTCGAGATCGACCGTGACATCGACGATCAGGTCGCGCGTCTTTGCCAGCAGGTAGCGGTCGAGCACGTCGGTGGAGTCGGTGCGCCAGGTGGCGTTGTAGCCGTTCGGTCCGGACGCGTTGGCGTAGAGAGAGAAGAAGTACCAGGTGCTCCACAGTGGCAGCATCATCTGGCGGGCGCCCTCGCGGATGCCCTCCTCGGTCACGATAAGGTTGCCGCCGCGCAGCACGGAGGAGCTCATCAGGAACCAGCGCATGGCATCCGAACCGTCGCGGTCGAACACCTCGTTCACGTCGGGGTAGTTGCGCAGCGACTTGGACATCTTCTGCCCGTCGTTGCCGAGCACGATGCCGTGGCTGACCACGTTCGTGAAGGCCGGGCGGTCGAACAGGGCAGTGGAGAGCACGTGCAGGGTATAGAACCAGCCACGGGTCTGCCCGATGTACTCCACGATGAAGTCGGCCGGGTTGTGACTGTCGAACCACTCGGCGTTCTCGAACGGGTAGTGCACCTGCGCGAACGGCATCGAGCCGGAGTCGAACCACACGTCGAGCACGTCCTCGATACGTCGCATGGTGGACTGTCCGGTGGGGTCGTCGGGGTTGGGACGGGTGAGCGCGTCGATGTAGGGGCGGTGCAGGTCGGTGGGGCGCACCCCGAAGTCGGCCTCGAGCTCGTCGAGCGAACCGTAGACGTCGATGCGGGGATAGTCGGGGTTGTCGCTCTTCCAGACCGGGATGGGCGAACCCCAGTAGCGGTTGCGGCTGATCGACCAGTCTCGGGCGTTGCCGATCCACTTGCCGAACTGGCCGTCCTTGACGTTCTCCGGCACCCAGTTGATGTCCTGGTTGAGCGTCTCCATGCGGTCGCGGAACTCGGTGACGCGAACGAACCAGCTCGACACGGCCTTGTAGATCAGCGGGTTGCGGCAGCGCCAGCAGTGCGGGTAGGAGTGCTCGTAGCTGGCCTGGCGCAGCAGGCGGCCCTCGTTCTTGATCAGCTGGGTGAGCGGTTTGTTCGCATCGCTCCAGAGCTGGCCGGCCACCTCGGGCACGTCGGCGAGGAACTTGCCACCGGCGTCGAGGGAGATGATCACCGGGATTCCGGCGGCCTCGCAGAGTTTCTGGTCTTCCTCGCCGTAGGCCGGTGCCTGGTGCACGATGCCGGTGCCGTCCAGGGTGGTGACGTAGTCGGCGACGATAATGGTCCAAGCGTTCTGGGTGCGCCACAGGGCGGTGTCGGCGTAGTAGTCGAAGAGGCGGTCGTAGGAGACGCCCTCAAGGTCGCTGCCGAGTACGGTGCGGGAGATGGCCGCGGTGGCGTCGGCGGCGGAGTCGTAGCCGAGATCCTTCGCGTAGTTGCCGACGAGGTCGATCGCGATCAGGTATTCGGCGCCGAGAACCTCGGTGGCGGCGACGGATGCCATGGCACCCTCCCGGAGAACCGTGGCATCCGGGGTGCCATGTGGGCCGGCAGGGACCACGGCGTACGTGATGCCCGGCCCCACGGCGAGCGCGAGGTTCGTCGGCAGGGTCCACGGGGTGGTCGTCCAGGCCAGGGCACGCACGGCGGTGAGGCCGAGGGCCTCCGCCTTGGCACCGACCAGCGGGAACGTGACGGTGACCGTCTGGTCCTGACGCATCTTGTAGACGTCGTCGTCCATGCGTAGCTCGTGGTTGGACAGCGGGGTTTGGTCGCGCCAGCAGTACGGCAGCACCCGGTAACCCTCGTAGGCCAGACCCTGGTCGTGCAGACGTTTGAAGGCCCAGATCACCGATTCCATGAAGGTGATGTCGAGGGTCTTGTAGTCGTTCTCGAAGTCGACCCAGCGCGCCTGGCGGGTGACGTATTTCTGCCAGTCGTCGGTGTATTCCAGAACGGAGTCGCGGGCGACCTTGTTGAACGCCGCGATGCCCATCTTCTCGATCTCGCTCTTGTCGGTGATGCCGAGCTTGCGCTCGGCCTCGAGCTCGGCCGGCAAACCGTGGGTGTCCCAGCCGAAGCGACGGTGTACCTGCTTGCCGCGCATGGTCTGAAAACGGGGAAAGAGGTCCTTTGCGTACCCGGTCAGCAGGTGGCCGTAGTGGGGCAGTCCGTTGGCAAACGGGGGGCCGTCGTAGAAGACCCACTCGGGGGCATCCGCGCGGTTGTCGATCGACGCCTGGAAGGTGCCGTCGGCGTTCCAGAACGCGAGCACGTCGGTTTCGATCTGGGGAAAGTTCGGCGAGGGCACGATGCCGCCGGGCTGGGCGTTGGCTCCAGATTGCGGGCCTTGGGGGTACGTCATGTTTCTCCTGGACGAGTCGCGCAGACCTGATACACAGATCTGCCCCTGTTCCACGAGGACGCCGACTCCGAACGGGATTCGCCGCGGTACCACCTCGCTTGTCTCCCAGGGCCGGAGCCTAAAGGAAACCGCTTGTTCTGAGGCTGTGACGGGCCCGACCCGTTCGGTTCTACTGGGAACCACCGCGAGGATGGACGCCGTTCTTCCGAAAACTCACCGGTGATGGCCGGATCACAGTCATTCCAGACGATTCTAGCCTGCGTCTAGCCCGAGATGTGCAGCGCGCGGTATCCCGCGCAGACCGGCGCGATGGCCGCGCCCACATAGGGTGCCAGTGCTCCGCGGTTGACCCCGGCGCGCGCCCAGACCCCGGCGGCGGCCGCCGCGGCGGCCAGTACGGCCATTGCGAAGGCCCGGCTAAGGAGCTCGCGGTCGGTGTTCGTGCCGTGCCCTTCGGCACGGGCACCCCCGCGTGCGCCGACGAAGCGGGTGACCAGGGTCACCTGGGCCATGAACCGGGACAGGGCGGATGCCTCCAGCTCGCCGGTCGTGCCCATCAGCTCGTACTGGGTGAGCGCCCAGGGCACGTGACCTGGTCCGAAGGCGGCGCAGACCTGTAGCAGCGCCCGCTCGACGGCGTCCACGGCCTCCACCGGCCCGGCGGCGGCGGCGCACTGCTCGAGGGCATCGGGGAACCGTGCGAGGCCCGCGTCGACGTCAACCCAGAGGAGGTCGCTCTTGGCCGTGAAGTAGTTGAAGAAGGTGGCCCGGCTGACGCCCGCGCGCCGGGTGATCTGCAGGATCGTGGTGCGGGCATACGTCTGTTCGAGGAAAAGTTCGGCCGATGCCTCCTCGAGCATCGCCCGCGAGGATCCGCGGGGTCGGCCCGCCCGCCTCGGTTCGTGATCGGGCATGCCGCTCCTGTGTTCTACGATGGGACTGGACTGTTCCGTTTGTGGACTGAGTCCAACAATTGCACGAGTCCAACACTTGCACACTCGGCCATCTGACGCCGCGGAAAGAGACCCACCATGCACATTTCGGGGTATACCCACCGCGCAGCACGAACCGTGACCGGCCTGGCCAGCCTTGTCGCCACTGGCCTGCTGCTGACCGGCTGCGCCACCGCCGAGTCCCCCGAAGCCACCGCGCCCGTCGCCGGTGGCACGCTGACCTACGCCTCCGGTGATGCCGAACCCACCTGCCTGGACCCGCACGTGGGTGGAAACTACCCGCAGGCTCTGGTCAGCACGCAGTACCTGGAGTCGCTCGTGTCCCGCGACAAGGAAGGCGCGATCATCCCCTGGCTGGCAGATTCGTGGACCGAGAGCGCCGACGGGCTGGCCTGGGACTTCACGCTCGCCGCCGACGTGAGCTTCACCGACGGAACCCCGCTGGACGCCGCCGCCGTGCAGGCGAACATCGCGCACCTCCAGGACCCGGAAACAGGCTCGTCGACCGGCTACCTGGCCCTGCAGAAGGTCACCGGCACCGAGGCGGTCTCCCCCAACGTCGTTCGCCTCGTACTCAGCGAACCCGACAGCGCCCTGCTCGAGTCCCTGTCACAGCCGTGGCTGGCGATCGAATCGCCCACCGCACTGGCCCGCAGCCAGGACGAGAACTGCGCCTCTCCCGTTGGCACCGGCCCCTTCCAGGTCGAGAAGTGGGTACAGCAGAACTCGATCACCCTGGTGCGGAACGACGACTACAGCTCCCCTCCCGAGGACGCCGCGCACACCGGGCCTGCCTACCTCGACTCCATTGTCTGGCGCTTCATCCCCGACTCCGCGTCCCGCTATGCGGCCCTGCAGTCCGGCGACGTCGACGTGATCGACAACGCCCAGCCCGACACCATCGTGCAGGCCGAGAAGAGCGACACCATCGTGCACCTCGACGCCCCGCGCCCCGGTGCCTCGAACCGGATCGAGCTGAACTCCGGCCGCGCACCCTTCAACGACCCGCTCGTTCGGGAGGCGTTCATCCGCTCGGCGAATGTCGACGACGCCGTCACCAGCCTGTTCCAGGGCACGGCCAAGCGGTCCTACTCCGCGCTCTCCAGCGCCGAACCGCTCGCAGTGTCGGCTCCGGACCTCTTCGACTACGACCCTGAGGCAGCCTCGGAACTCCTCGACTCGGCCGGCTGGACCGAACGGGACTCCGACGGGTACCGGGTGAAAGACGGTGAGCGCCTCACGGTCGACTTCCCGGTGAGCACGAACCAGTCCATCCCGGCCGAGCAGTCTCTGTTCGAGCAGATCCAGGCCACAGCGAAGAAGACGGGCTTCGAGGTTGTGCTCAGCCCGATGGACCTCTCCAGCTGGTACACCGCCCTGGGCGAAAACGACTACGACGCCGTCAGCGCACCGTACACGAAGGTCGGACCGGACGTTCTGCGCATCCTCTTCCACTCCGACGGCATCACCCCGGCGCCCAGCGGTTACTTTGCCAACCACTCCCAGGTGAACGACCCGGCCATCGACGCCCTGCTCACCCAGGCCGGTCAGGTGACGGATGCCGACGAGCGCGCCGCCCTCTACACCGACGCACAGAACAAGGTGCTCGAAGGCTTCTACATCCTGCCGCTGTTCGACCAGCAGAACCACTACCTGCTCGGCACCGACGTGGTGGGAGCCCGCGCGCTGCCGACCGTGTCGACGCCCACCTTCTACGATGCGTGGCTGAGGTAGAGCGCGTCGCCCGGGCCGCTCGGGCCGCTCGGGCCGTCCTGGCCCGCCTGGGCGGAGCGGTCTTCGTGCTCTGGATGGTGGCCACGCTCACCTTCTTCGCGATCCGTCTGATCCCCGGCGACCCGGCCGAGGCCATCCTGGGTGGCCCCGGCTCCCAGACCTCCCCGGAGGCGCTGGCGGCGGTGCGGGCGGAGTACGGTCTGGACCAGCCTGTGCTCGTGCAGTATCTGGCGCAGCTGGGCCGCCTGGCCACCGGGGATCTCGGCCGTTCCTACTCCCTGAACCAGGCCGTCGCCCCCCTCCTGGTCGGCCAGCTCGGCGGCACCCTGCTTCTGGCCGTGCTCGCTCTCGGAGTGGCCTGGCTGCTGGCTCTTACCCTGGCCACCTGGTCGACCCGCGGCGGGCGTTTCGCCTGGTACCTGGGTTCCGGGCTGGAGATCGTGGCCGCAGCGCTGCCCCACTTCTGGTTGGCCACGGCGCTGATCGTGGTGTTCAGCGTGTGGCTGGGCTGGCTGCCGCCGATCAGCACCTCCGGGGTCTCCGGGCTGGTGCTGCCGGTACTGACCCTCGCCGTGCCTCTGGCCGGATTCCTCGGCCAGATCATGCGGGAGTCCCTGCTCACCGCACTGGAATCCCCGTTCGTGCTCTCCGCCCGAGCCCGGGGCGAGAGCGACCGTGGTGTGCGCTGGGTGCACGTGATCCGGCATGCGTCGCTGCCGGCGATCAGCCTCTCCGGCTGGGCCTTCGGCTCCCTGATCAGCGGCGCCGTGGTGGTCGAGACCATCTTCGCCCGGCCGGGCCTGGGGCGAACGCTCCTGAACGCCGTGACCGTGCGCGACGTACCGGTCGTGGTCGGCGCGGTGCTGATCGTGGGAGTCGGATACATTCTGATGACCCTGCTCACCGATCTGGCCCAGCGCATCGCCGACCCGCGGCTGCGAGCGCGATGAGCGACCTCGAGATCCAGGCTGGCCTGGGACGTTCCCCGCGCGCCCGCGCAGCTCGCTCGTCCCGCTCGCGCCGGTTCGGCGTGGCCGAAATTCTGGCCGGCCTGTTCACGCTGTTCCTGGTCACGGCGGCCCTGTTCCCCGCGCTCGTCGCCCCCGGCGACCCGCTCGGCATCAACCCGCTGTCGGCGTTCCAGACCCCCTCGCCCGCACATTGGTTCGGCACCGACGAGTCCGGCAGGGACATCTATACGCGGGTCAGCCACGGCACCGGCAGCTCCCTGCTGATCGGCACTCTCGCCACCCTGATCGGCCTCGGCCTGGGACTCGTGCTCGGCACCCTGGCCGGCATGCTCGGCCCGGTCGTCGACTTCACCGTGAACCGGTTCCTGGAGGTGCTGTTCGCGTTCCCCGGCCTGCTGCTGGCCCTGCTCTTCATCCTGATCTTCGGGCCGGGCGTGGCCACGGCTACCGTCGCCGTGGGACTGGCGACCGCACCCGGCTACGCCCGCATCATCCGTGGTCAGCTGGTGAGCGTGCGGTCCTCAGCCTTCGTGGAGGCGGCCACCGTGCTTGGGCGCAGGCCCGGCCAGATCCTGCTGCGGCACATTCTGCCCAACACCCTCGCGCCGCTGTTCGTGCTCGGCACGCTCGGCGTCGGCCAGGCCATCGTCTGGGCGTCGGCGCTGAGCTACCTGGGTTTGGGTGCCGCGCCGCCCGCCGCGGAGTGGGGGGCGATGCTCTCGGCCGGACGCATCTACATCAGCTCGGCCTGGTGGATGAGCTTTTTCCCCGGGCTGTTCATCGTGCTCACGGCGGTGTCGGCAACGGCGCTCGGCCGCGGCATCGAGCGACGGATGAGGCACGCGTGAGCGACGAGACCAGCAGAGGTGATTCCGCGGCCGTGCGGGTGCGCAACCTCGTCGTGGGCTTCGGGCCGCCGCACGAGGCAGACCCGGTGCTGAACGGCGTCTCGTTCGAGGTTGCCCCCGGTGAATGCCTGGCCATCGTGGGTGAGTCCGGCTCGGGCAAGAGCGTCACCGCGCGCAGCCTGCTCGGCCTGGCCGGGGATAACGCCTGGGTGCGCGCCGACGAACTGAGCCTTGCGGGCTTCGATGTGCGCGGTCTCTCCGAGTCCGGCTGGCGCCGGCGGCGCGGACGCGACGTGGGTCTGGTGCTGCAGGATGCCCTCGTGTCGCTGGACCCGCTGCGCCCGGTGGGCCGGGAAATCGCCGACTCGCTGCGCCTGCACACCCGCCTCGGCGCGGCGGCGCGCCACACCCGCGTGCTCGAGGTGCTTGACCGGGTGGGGCTGCCCGTCGCCGGCAACCAGGTGCGGATGCGCTCGGGCGAACTTTCGGGCGGCCAGCGCCAGCGCGCGCTGATCGCGGCCGCGATCGTCCTGGACCCGCCGTTCCTGATCGCCGATGAGCCAACGACGGCGCTGGATGTGACCGTTCAGGCGCAGATTCTGGAGCTGATGGCGAGCCTGAAACGCGCCGGCACGGGCATCCTCCTGATCAGCCATGACCTGGCCGTCGTCGGTCGCATCGCCGACCGGATCGCCGTGATGAGCGCGGGACGCATCGTGGAAGCCGGACCGGCGCACGAGGTGCTGACCTGTCCCGAGCATCCGGTTACCCGGCAGATGCTCGCCGCGATCCCGGCTGACAAGCCGCGCGGGCTGCGCCTCAGCGCGCGAGCCGCGGCCCCGGTTGCGCCCTCCCTGCCCTTCCCGGACACCGCCGTCCGCGATGCTGCCCGCAACACCGTGCTCGAGGCCACCGGGCTCGTCAAGCGATTCACCCGGCCCGACGGAACAAAGCAGGTCGCGGTCGATGACGTCTCGTTCCGGCTCGAACGCGGCACGACGCTCGGCATCGTCGGCGAGTCCGGCTCCGGCAAGACCACGACGGCCCGGCTGGTGCTGGCGTTGACCCGTCCCGACGCCGGCGAGGTGCGGGTGCTCGGGCAGCCGTTCAGCGCTGCCTCGGAGAAGCAGCGCCGGCTGCTGCGGCCGCAGCTCGGAGCGATATACCAGGATGCGCTCAGCTCCTTCGACCCGCGGCTGAGCGTCGACGATGTGCTCCGGGACGCGGTCGCCGGTGGCGCCCGCCGAACCGGGCGGTCCGGCGCATCCGCCGACCGGCAACGCGTTCTGCAACTGCTGGACGCGGTGGGCCTGGCACAGGGCCTCTCCGGTCGCCGGCCGCTCTCGCTCTCCGGCGGGCAACGGCAGCGCGTGAGCATCGCACGGGCGCTGGCGTCGAAACCGAGAATCCTGATCTGCGACGAGCCCGTTTCATCACTCGACGTGACCGTGCAGGCCCAGGTGCTCGACCTGCTCGACGACCTGCAGCGTGACCTGGGGCTCAGCCTGCTGTTTATTTCCCACGACCTCGGGGTGATCCAGCACGTCAGCGACCAGGTGGCCGTGATGCTGGGCGGGCGCATCGTCGAGACCGGTTCCGCGGCCCGGCTCTTCGCCGCCCCTGAGCATCCGTACACGCAGGCGCTGCTCGGCGCGGTGCCCCGGATCGGGGCCTGACGGCTGGTCGCCGTTACTCGGCGAGCATGACCACAGGCTGCTCGGCCTCGCCGCGCCAGGCCTCGATTCCCTCCTTGATCGCGAACCCGGCGATCACGAGGGCGGCGAGCGAGTCTGCCCAGGCCCAGCCGAGGAGTGCGTTGGCGGCCAGCCCGAGCAGGATCGACCCGGACAGCCACGCCCCGAGCATCAGCTGCCTGGCGTCGGCGATCACGCTGGCGCTGCCGAGTTCGGCGCCGGCCAATGTTCCACGCCCGCGACCCCAGGCATGATCACCAGGCTCAGGCAGGCTATGACGATGCCCAGCGGGCTGGGATCGGCTTCGATCACCCCGGCGAAACTCAGGCCAGCGCTCAGGATGACGTACCCGGCGAGGGCGAAGAACGCGACCACGATGGCGCGCAGAGCCGGCTTCTGCCACCGATCCGGGTCACGGCGGGAATACTGCCAGGCGATGACCGCGGCAGACAGCACCTCGATCACGGAATCCAGGCCGAACGCGATCAGAGCGGTCGAGGAGGCCGCGGCGCCAGCTGCGATCGAGGCGACGGCCTCAAGCACGTTGTAACCGATGGTGAAACCCACGATCGCGCGCACCTTGCGGCGCAGTGGACGGGTGGGCTGCGAGGTGTGCTGAGACCCTGGTGACGGGCGGAGTCGGTGGGAGACGGGGCATCCGGTAAGTTGGGTAAGGCCCAATACTCAGGCACTTCACCATCGACACGGTGCCGCATAGATCGAATCGGAGAAACATGACCGCCGCCAGCGTTCCGGAAAAACCGGCCCTCGAGGGCCTCGAAACCAAGTGGGGCGGCTCCTGGGAACAGGCCGGCACCTACCGCTTCGACCGCAACTCGGCCACCCGGGAGAGCATGTTCTCCATCGACACCCCGCCGCCGACCGCCTCCGGGTCGCTGCACATCGGCCACGTCTTCTCCTACACCCACACGGATGTCATCGCCCGGTTCCAGCGGATGCGCGGCAAAAGCGTTTTCTACCCGATGGGCTGGGACGACAACGGTCTGCCGACCGAACGTCGCGTTCAGAACTACTATGGCGTGCGCTGCGACCCGTCTCTGCCCTACGTCGATGCCTTCACCGCGCCGTTCGAGGGCGGCGACGGCAAGAGCACCAAGGCCGCCGATCAGCTGCCGATCAGCCGCCGCAACTTCATCGAACTGTGCGAGCGCCTCACCATCGAAGACGAGAAGCAGTTCGAGGCCGTCTGGCGCATGCTCGGCCTCAGCGTCGACTGGACCCAGACCTACCGCACGATCGGCAACGATTCCCTGGTCACCTCGCAGTCGGCATTCATCGGCAACATCGAGCGCGGCGAGGCCTACCAAGCCATGGCTCCCACCCTGTGGGACGTCACCTTCCGCACCGCGGTCGCACAGGCCGAGCTCGAGGACAAGGAGATGCCCGCGTCATACCACCGGGTCGCCTTCGCCAAGCCCGACGGCGGCACGATCGAGATCGAGACCACCCGCCCGGAACTCCTGCCGGCCTGTGTGGCCCTCGTGGCGCATCCGGACGACGAGCGCTACAAGGCGCTGTTCGGAACGACCGTTCGCACGCCCCTCTTCGACGTGGAAGTGCCGGTCCTGGCTCATCACCTTGCCCAGAAGGACAAGGGCAGCGGAATCGCCATGATCTGCACCTTCGGCGACGTGACCGACGTGATCTGGTGGCGTGAACTCGACCTGCCGAACCGCGCCATCATGGGCTTCGACGGCCGCATCATCGCCGAGGTGCCCGAGGCCATTACGAGCGAGGCCGGACAGTCCGCGTACGCCCAACTGGCCGGCAAGACCGTCTTCTCCGCCAAGGCGGCCGTGGTCGACCTGCTCCGGGCCAGCGCCGACCTGATCGGTGAGCCCCGCGCAATCGTGCACCCGGTCAAATTCTTCGAGAAGGGCGACAAACCCCTCGAAATCGTGTCGACACGCCAGTGGTACATTCGCAACGGCGCCCGTGACGAGAAGCTGCGCGCCCGTTTGATCACGCATGGCAGCGACCTACAGTGGCACCCCGAATTCATGCGCGTGCGCTACGAGAACTGGGTCAACGGCCTCACCGGTGATTGGCTCGTCTCCCGCCAGCGCTTCTTCGGCGTTCCGCTGCCGATCTGGTACCCGCTGGATGCCGACGCGAACCCGCTCTTCGACCAGCCCCTCGTCGCCACCCGCGAGATGCTCCCGGTGGACCCGTCCTCTGACACTGCCCCGGGCTTCGCGCCCGAACAGCGCGGGCAGGCGCACGGTTTCGTCGGTGAGGTCGACGTGATGGACACCTGGGCGACCTCCTCCCTCACCCCGCAGCTGGCCGGCGGCTGGGAGCGCGACCCCGAGCTCTTCGAGCTGGTCTACCCGTATTCGCTGCGACCGCAGGGCCAGGACATCATCCGCACCTGGCTGTTCTCCACCCTGCTGCGCGCCGAGCTGGAACACGGCGTCTCGCCCTGGCAGCACGCGGCGCTGTCGGGCTTCATCGTGGACCCCGACCGCAAGAAGATGTCCAAGTCCAAGGGCAATGTGGTCACCCCGGCGGACATGCTCGAGCAGCACGGGTCCGATGCCGTGCGCTACTGGGCCGCGTCCTCGCGCCTCGGCACCGACGCCGCCTTCGACCCGAAGAACCCAACCCAGATCAAAATCGGCCGTCGCCTCGCGATCAAGATCCTGAACGCATCGAAGTTCATCCTGGCCTTCGACGGCGACGCCGACGCCCCTGTGACCGAACCGGTCGACCAGAGCATGCTCGCCCGACTCACAGTCGTCGTCGGCCAGGCGACGGCAGCGTTCGAGGGTTACGACCACGCCCGTGCGCTGGAGCTCACCGAAAGCTTCTTCTGGACGTTCTGCGACGACTACCTCGAACTGGTCAAGGAACGCGCCTATGGCGAGGCCGGCTCCGGCCAGGCTTCGGCCGTGGCCGCCCTGCGCACCGCGCTGGCCACCCTGCTGCGCCTGTTCGCACCGTTCGTTCCGTTCGCGACCGAGGAAGCCTGGTCGTGGTCGAACGAGACGTCAATCCACCGGGCCCTCTGGCCCGTTCCGGCGGACCTTGGTGGAGGTCACGGCGGCAACGTGGCACTGCTGGACCTGTCCAGCCGGGCGCTCACCGGCATCCGCCGCGCGAAAACGGATGCGAAGGCCTCCCAGAAATCGGCCGTGGTTTCTGCTGTAATAAGCGGTACGGCTGCAGAGATTGCCCTGCTCAGGCAGGCTGCCGCCGATCTGAGGGCCGTTGGGCGCATCTCGGAGTTGGTTTTTATTGAAGGCAGCGACTTGGCTGTTACTGACATCGTGCTCGCCACGGTGCCAGAGAACTAGGAGAACCGAATGTCAATCAAGGTACGCGCGCTCGGCGACAAGGACTTCTTCTCGTGGCTGGGACTGTTCGAGGGCTACAGCGAGTTCTACAAGAGCGAACTGACTGATCAGAAGGCGCTCCAGGTCTGGAGCTGGATCATCGACAAAAACGAGTCCATCACGGGCGCGGTCGCGGTCAACGACGACGGTGACTTTGTCGGCTTCGCCCACTACCGTGAGGTTCCGAACACCCTCACCGCCACCCGCGGCCTGTTCCTCGACGACCTGTTCGTGGCACCGGACTCGCGCAGCACGGGTGTCGGCCGGGCCCTGATCGAGTTCGCCAAGGAATATGCCGCAACGCGCCAGCTCAGCACCGTGCAGTGGCTGACCGCCGCCGACAACGAGACCGCTCAGCGCCTCTACGACGATGTGGCCACCCGCACGGACTGGGTCACCTACGAGATCGAGCTGTAAATGAAGATGGGAACCCGTTGGCCTCTGGGTGGCCCGGTGCCTGCCGGGCTGCCCCACGTCGTCGAGATCGCCATCCATGCGGTCGAAGAAGAGCTCACGGCCCTGGCGGAGGACTCCACCGGCTGGCGGTGGACCCTGACCTGGCTCGAGGGTAACCCCGTGCTCGAGCTCGACGACGGCACGGTCATCCGCTACAACCCGACCGAGGACAGCGCCACGATCACGCAGCCGTCGATCGCGCTCGATGACGAGGACGACTGGATCTAGCCGGTTCCGTCCCCGACCGTTCTCTCCCAGCGGAACAAGGCGGCGACCCCCAGGCCGCCGGCGATGCTGACCGCCGCGAGGGCGGCGTCCCCCGACGTGGCCGTGGCGCGGCACTGTTGCAGAAGCCTCAACACCAGGAGGGCGCCGCTCGCACCGAATGGATGCCCGAGGGCGAGCGCCCCGCCCTCGCGGTTAGCCTGCTCTTCCGGCACGCCGAGCAGGTCGAGAGACGCGAGCACCTGGGCGGCGAATGCCTCGTTGAACTCGATCCGGTCAAGGTCGGCTCCGGTCAGACCCTGCCGGGCCAGCACGCGGAGCGCGGCCTCAGCACCCGCGACGCCGAGGAAGTTCGGGTCCGTGCCGGTGGCCGCAGCGTCGATGAAGCGAAGGTAACCCGTCAATCCGAGCTCGAGGGCCCTGCGGCGGCTGGTGACCAGAACCACGACGGCGCCGTCGGCATCCGCGCAGGAGTTGCCGGCGGTGACCGTGCCCCTCGGCCGGAAGACCGGCGCGAACCGGGCCAGCAGCGTCTCGGTCAGGCCAGGACGGGGACCCTCGTCGGCAAAGACCGCCCCTGCCTCTGTCTCAAGCGACACGATCTCGGGGGCCGGCACCCGGGCATCCGTGGCGGCTGCAGCCAGTCGATGGCTGCGGAGCGCGAAGGCGTCCTGCCTCTGCCGGGAGATGCCATACCGGTCGGCCACGTTCTCAGCCGCAACGCCCATGTCGGGGTCGCCGACCGAATCCGGGGCGAAGCGCACACGATCGAAAAAGTCCGGCTGCCCGAGGCTCGAGGTGAGCCGGTGCGCGCGCAGCGGGGCGGTGCTGCAGCTTTCGACGCCCCCGGCGAGGTAGAGGTCGCCGGCACCGGCGGCAATCAGCCGGCAGGCCAACACGATGGCCTCGAGGCCGGAACCACACTGGCGATCGATGGTGAGTCCGGGCACGGTCTCCGGCAGGCCGGCCGTCAGGGCAGCCAGGCGTGCCACGTTGCCGCCGCCGCCCACCGCGTTGCCGATGATAACGTCATCGATGGCGGATGCAGGCACACCGCTGCCTTCGACCACGTTGGTCAGTACAGGCGCCAACAGATCTTCGGCGCGCACCCGGCCGAACACCCCGTTGCGGCGGCCGAACGCCGTGCGGCGGCCGAGAACGATCACGGGTTCCCGAGTGGCGTCAGTCGAGCGGGCGCACACGCGGGTCACCGTCCTCGATCCAGCGGCGCAGCATCACACGGCTGAGTTTACCGGCCGAGGTGAGAGGCAGTTCAGCCAGAGTGTAGTACGCGCGGGGGCGGTGGGGCACGCCGAGCAGTGCCGTGACGTGCGACCGGATTCGGGCGGCATTCGTCTCGGTGCTGATCACAGCAGCCACCAGCCGGGTTCCGCGCACGGGGTCTGGCACCCCGGTGACGACGGCGGCCTCCACACCGGGCACGCCGCGCAGGGCGGCCTCAACCTGCTGCGGGTAGACGTTGTGCCCGCTCGTGACGATGAGGTCGGCGCGGCGGCCGAGATGGTGGAGCACGGCGTCCCGGTCACGGTACCCGAGGTCGCCGACCGTGCACCAGTCCCCCTCACGGCGGAACGCCTGGCCGTCGTCGCCCCAGACGTATCTGCCGCCCACCAGCGGGCTCCGCACGAAAATGGTGCCCGGGGTTCCGGTCGGCAGAGTACGGCCCGTATCGTCCTGAATGCGCACGTCGACGCCGGGCAGGGCGCGTCCGACGGCGGTCGTCTGCACCGACGGTACCTCGCCGGGACGCAGCACGGATGCCGTCACGAAGCTCAGCTCGGCGGCCCCGTAATACTCGTAGATGTTCGCGCCGGGCGCCCAGAGGCGCAGCAGCGACAGGGTTCCCAGGTCGAGTTTGGAGCCCGCACTGACGATGCCCGTGAGCCCGGTGCCATCCGCGCCGGAGGACAGGGCGTGCGCGGCGATCAGCCGCAGCACGGTCGGCGCCGCCACGATCCGGGTGATCCTCTCCGCACTGACACAGTCCGCCGCCTCGGCGGCGGAGAAGCGGGGCAGAGCGAAGAAGGCGGCGCCGGCGTGCAGAGATTCGGCAAGGGCGTAGAGACTGAGGCTGGCGGAGAGGGGGCCGGGCGCCAGGGTGCGGTCGTGCCGGGTCAGGTCGAAGAACGCGGTGCCCAGCTCGAACGAGCGCTGCCAGGAGCGCCGGCTGCGCGTGAATGCCTTCGGCACGGAGGTCGTACCGGAGGTGAACCCGTAGAGGAAGTCCCGGTCAGGTGGCCCGTCCCGCAGATCCGTGCCAAGCAGGGTTGCGTGCTGCGTCTCGATCCCCACCAGTCGCTCCTCGACGCCCCGGCGCTGCGCCTCCGGCCAACCGGGGTCCAGCACCGCGCAGCAGCGTCCCTCAGCGACGCCCGCGGCGAATCGCACGGCGAACGCGGTGCCGCCTGGAAGGCAGACGCGGGAGATCCGGGGCGTCGTGGGCAGGAGCGCGGCCGCCGCGTCCCGGAGTCCGGCGAAGCTGATCCGGTCAGAGCCTGCGGCGACGGCGGTGGAGTCGGGCTGCACCTGGGCCCAGTGCTGAAGTCGATCGAGGAACGGCACGGGCTACTTCCGAGCGACGATCTCGCCGTGCGGCACGCCGAACCAGCCATCGGGGTCGTCGGCCCAGGCCAGCCAGGCAGCCTGCATCCTTCGCAGGTCAGCCAGGTCGGCCGCGCCCACCTCGATGGCGTGCACCGCGAAGTCGGACGCGATCACCCGCTCGGCCCAGGACTGCCCCCACCACTCACGTTCGACATCCGAGGCGAAGCACCAGATCGAGGCCGAACTCGCCACGTCGGTGAACCCAGCCAGGTGCGCCCACGCTTTGAGCGAGCGCCCGGCGTCGGGATCGCCGCCGTTCCAGTACTGCACGTCGCGGAAGGCGCTCTCCCACATCTGCAGGCCCTGCAGCTTCGGGTAATACATCACTCCCCCGGAATCGACATCGCGGGCGGCGAGGATCCCCCCTGGTTTCAGCACGCGCTGGAATTCCCGCAGCGCGGCGACGGGGTTGGCCAGGTGCTGAAGCACCTGGTGTGCGTGCACGATGTCGAAACTCTCGTCGTCGAAGCCGAGCGCGTAGGCGTCACCTACCCGGAACGAGGCGTTCCGCACTCCCTCGTCGAAGGCCAGGCCGGCCGCACGGCGCACGATCTGCTCTGACGCATCGATGCCGGTGACCTGCCCGGGATACAGTCGGCGGGCCAGGTCGACGGTAATCGTGCCCGGGCCGCAACCCACATCGAGCAGGTTCAGTCCGGTCTCCAGGTGCGGGATCAGGTAGGCCGCGGAATTGCCCACCGTGCGCCAAGTGTGCGAGCGCACCACGCTCTCATGGTGCCCGTGCGTGTATTGTTCCCGGGGCGCGGTCTCGGGGCGTTTCGGCTCGTCGATCATGAACCGATCCTATGCGCGCCCGGGCAGACGGCGACGGTCGAACTCGGGTTTGACCGGGGATGTGACAGGGTGAACGAATGAACCCCTTCGCCAGCCCCAGCACGCTTCCCTTCGAGCTGCCCCCGTTCGCGATGATCGGCGACGAGCACTACCGCCCGGCGTTTCTGGACGGCATGACGGAGCAGCTCGCCGAAGTCAGAACGATCTGCGCGAGCACGGATGCCCCTACCTTCGACAACACAATGGTGCCCCTCGAGCGCAGCGGGCAGCTGCTCACTCGGGTCGCCGAGGTGTTCTTCAACCGAAGTGCGTCGGACTCCAGCGACTTCACTAACGCCCTCGAGGCGGAGCTGGCGCCGCTCCTCGCGGAACACGCCGACGCCATCCGTCTGGACCCGGACCTATTTGCCCGAATCAGGACCCTTCACGAGCAGCGTGACCGGCTCGCGCTGGAGCCCGAGGCGCGTTATCTGGTCGAACGCTACTTCACGGAGTTCACGCTCGCGGGCGCCGGCCTCGGCACGGCTGAGAAGGCGCGGCTGCGCGACTACAACAAGCGGCTGTCCACGCTCACCACCCGGTTCGAGAAGAACCTGCTCGCCGATACCAACGACCTGGCTCTCGTGCTCGACGACGAAAACGAGCTCGACGGCCTCACCGCCGGCCAGATCTCCGCCGCGGCCGAGGCAGCCCTCGAACGCGGCCTCAGCGGCCGGTATGTGATCACCCTGGTGCTGCCCACCTCGCACCCCTATCTGGCGCAGCTGACGAACCGGGGCGTGCGGGAGCGGCTGTTGGCCGCCTCGCGGTCCCGAGGCATCCGTGGCGGCCCGTGCGACAACCGCGACCTCGTGCTGGAGATCTCCCGGCTGCGGGCCGAGCGCGCCCGACTGCTCGGATTCGACAGCCATGCGGCCGGAGTGACCGCGGACCAGACGGCGAAGACCCCGGAGGCCGTCGCTGACATGCTCGGGCGTCTCGCCCCTGCCGCGGCCCGGAACGCCCGCATCGAGCAGGCAGACCTGCAGGCGCAGATCGACACGGACGGCGGGGACTTTGAACTCGCCGCCTGGGACTGGGCCTTCTATACCGAGAAGGTGCGACGTGCCCGCTACGACGTGGACACCGCGGCCATGCGCCCGTACTTCGAGTTCGAACGGGTGCTGCAGGACGGCGTCTTCTATGCGGCAAACCGTCTCTACGGCGTCACCTTCACGGAGCGGCCCGACCTCGTCGCCTGGCACCCTGGGGCCCGAGTGTTCGAGGTCGCCGAGGATGACGGCTCCCCGGTCGGCCTGTACATCATCGACGTCTACACCCGCGATTCCAAGCGAGGAGGCGCGTGGATGAATGCGCTCGGCTCCCAGTCGACACTGCTGGGCACCCCCACGATCGTGTGCAACAACCTGAACGTGCCACGGCCGGCGGCAGGCGAGCCCACGCTACTCAGCTTCGACGAGGTTGTCACCCTGTTCCACGAGTTCGGGCATGCCCTGCACGGCCTGTTCGCGCGGGTCACCTACCCGAAATTCGCCGGCACGAATGTGTTCCGCGATTTCGTCGAGTTCCCCAGCCAGGTCAATGAGATGTGGATGCTGTGGCCCGAGGTTCTGGCGAACTACGCCCGTCACCACGAGACCGGGGAGCCCATGCCTCAGGACCTCGTTGACCGCATCCAGGCCTCCTCCACCTTCAACGAGGGGTTCGCCACCAGCGAATACCTCGCGGCGGCCCTGCTCGACCAGGCCTGGCACCGCATCGGCGCCGACGACGTGGTGACGGATGTCGCCGCATTCGAAGCCTCCGCCCTCACCGCCGTGGGCCTCGACAACCCTGCCGTGCCGACCCGCTATGCCAGTACCTACTTCGCGCACACCTTCGCGGGCGGCTACGACGCCGGCTACTACTCCTATATCTGGAGCGAGGTGCTCGATGCCGACACCGGTGAGTGGTTCGAGGAGAACGGCGGGCTGACCCGGGCAGGCGGCGACCGTTTCCGGTCCCGGCTGCTGGGTGTGGGCGGCAGCACCGACCCGCTCGCGGCCTACCGCCACTTCCGCGGCCGTGACGCCGACATCCAGCCGCTGCTCGACCGCCGCGGCCTCAACGAGCCCGGCCGGAAGCGCGAGGCCTCGTAGACCGCCGGGCGCCTGGCCTCGCCAAGAAGTCAGGTCGCCCCCTGCCGGTGGACGAGCCCGTCGAGACCCGGTGACCCAACCTCGCCTAGGTTCCCGCGACGTTGGTCGAGCCTGTCGAGACCCGAGTCCAGAGACCAGGCACCAGGCACCAGAGACCTGGCACCAGAGACCACCCGCCTATTCGTCGTCTCGCGTCACGTTCTTGCGTTCGATGGCGTCGGTCATGCGGGTGCGCGACTTTGTCACGTTGCGCCATGTGCGTACCCCGGTTTCGAGCCAGGGTGGTGCCATGATTTGCACGGCGCCGCGCACCATGCGGATGGTCCAGCCGGACGCGGCGAGCATGCGGTGGTGAAACCAGCAGAGGCAGACGCCGTTGTCAGTGTGGGTGGGGCCGCCTTCGGAGGCGGGGGTGACGTGGTGGATTTCGGTCATGCCGGCGGGGATTTCACAGTCCGGGATGATGCAGGTGCCGTCGCGGAGTTGGATCGCGCGGCGCTGGGCGGGGGGTGAAGCAGCGCTCGGGTGAGCCGAGGGCGATGATGCGACCCTCGGTGTTGATCACGACTTTCTGCCTCCCGCCGCTGCTGATCAGGTCTTTCACGGCGCTGATCGCGATCGGGGCGTCGATGCCGTCGATCCAACCGACGCCGCCGCCCTGCCCGAAGTCGGCGTTGAGGTCCTGTTCGCGCACACTGACCAACACCGTGGCCGGGGCGCCGCCGATGGTCGGCGCCTCCCCGGCCCGGGAGGCCACGTCGAGCAGCACGGCGAGCACGTCGTGCCGCCGCTGGTCGGGGGTGCGGTCGTCCCGCCCGAGCAGCGCCTGCTCCCGCGCGGTATCGGCTTCCTCTTCCGTGTGGAAGGCGACCGGCGCGCTCTTCGGCGAGAGGTAGGCGTCGAAGAGGCGGCGGAGCTTGCCCGCGATCTCGGGCATCAACGCCCCCGACACCGGCACGATTCCGTCCCGTTCCCGACCGAGCCGGAACCCCCGGGCCACCATCGCGTGGTCATCGGGCCGGGACCCGTCCGGGGCAAGAACGGCCTTCCAGACCGAGCCCTGCAACCGGATCCCCTCCGCCGGAGCCGGCACCGGCGTCTCCCCACTCGCCCCGGTGGCCGCCGCGACCAATTCGCTCTCGGCGGCCTGCACCGAGTCCAGGTCGGTGCACCGCAGCGTCGGGGTCAACGCGGTCAGGATCGCGTCGGCCGTGTCCACCCCGATGGCACCCGAGGCCAGGCCCGCAGCGGTGGCCGGGAAGGTGAGCGGCAACGGTTCGCCACCCAGGGAGAGACCCGTGCGGAGCTGCTTGCCCAGCCGCATCCGCCGCCCCGCCGTGGGCCCGGACACCAGCGTCACGCGCTCAAGCAGTTCCGTGGCGTTCCGGCAGCCCTTCTTCGCTGACAACTGCCCGGTGCCGAGCTCGGGCCGGGACCGGTCGGCGACCTCGCCCGCCACCGCCACACGCAACGCGTCGACCCTTCGGCCGAGCACCTCGACCGCGGTCGTGACCTGCAGCAGCCCATCATCGTCGAAGCCACGCACCGCCGAACACAAGAGCGTGGTGCCCAATTCGCCCGCGAGAGCCTGCAGCCCGGCGACCGCCCGGGCCGCGGCGGACGGGCCGGGTGCGGGATCCGCTTCGGGTGCTTCCAGGAGGTTGGTCACAAGATGATTCTATCTCAACTAGAACACACTGTCGAGAGTTATTCATTTATTGGCTCTACATATTCACAGATAAGTACGCAGTCAACGCCGGGGACGGAACCGCGCGTGCGGCACCGGGTACGGCTAGCGGCTCAGCCGGCCAGTGGGGTTCCAGCCGAACCACAGCATGACCGCGCCGCCGACGAGTAGCCCCCAGAATGCGGAGCCGATGCCCAACACGGAGATGCCCGAGGCCGTGACAAGGAACGTTGCGATCGCAACGATGCGGTGCGGCTCGTCGTCGAGGGCACCGCTGATACTCGTGACGAGCGCCCCCAGGAGCGCCAGCCCGGCCACCGCGGTGATCAGGATCGGCGGGGATGCCGCCACCAGCGCGGCCGCGTAGCCGGCCCCAAGGCCCAGGACGAGGTAGCTCGCCCCGGAGGCGGCCGTGGCGGCCCACCGCTTCGAACGGTCAGGATGCGCGTCAGGGCTCGCCATCAGCGCGGCCGTAATCGCCGCCAGGTTGATGCCGTGGGCGCCGAACACCGATCCCACGGCGGTCGCCAGACCGGAGCCCATCAGTATGGCGCGCGGTGGCGGTTGGTAACCGAACGTCGACAACACGACGAAGCCGGGCACGTTCTGGCCGGCCATCGTCACGATGAACAGCGGCAGTCCGAGGCTCACGATCACGATCGGGTCGAAGACAGGGGCCACGAACACGAGGGCCGGAGCCGAGGAGGCCGCGGTCAGCCAGCCTGTCCCCGCGGTGAGGGCGATGCCGATCGCGGCGACGAGCATGGCCGCCGGCACCGCCCAGGGCCGCGCCAGTTTGAACACAACGAGCCAGACCACGACGACCGGCACCGCGAGCAGCGGCTGCTGCACGGACGCCGTCACCGGGGCCAGGCAGATCGGGAACAGGATTCCGGCGAGCATGGCACTCGCGATCGGCTTCGGGATGCTCGTGATTGCCCGACCCAATGCCGGCCACAGACCGCTCAGCACGATCAGAGCCCCGCAGACCAGGAACGCACCGACGGCGGCGCCGAAGTCGTTCGTGGTCTGCCCGGCAGCCACGAGCAGCGCCGCCCCGGGGGTGGACCAGGCGAAGGAGATCGGCATCTTGAAGTACCACGGCAGCAGCACGCATGTCACGCCGACCAGCAGGCAGAGCGCCAGCAGGCCGGATGCCGCCTGGGCCTCGGTCGCGCCCACGGCCTGCAGTCCCGCGATGACGAGAACGAACGAGCTGGCGAATCCGGTGATGGCCGCCACCACGCCGGCGAAGACGGGCTGGTACACGGCGGCCCTCCGGGCTCAGGGAAGGACAGGTGCCGAAACGGGGTGAGGCGGGCCGCCCAGCTAGGCGGACTTGTCGACGCGACGGGCCTTGTGCAGCACGATGGTGGGCTCGGCGTTGTCAAGCACGGCGGCCCGGGTGACCACAACGCGCGCTACCTCGGCGCTGGACGGCACCTCGAACATGATCGGTCCGAGCACCTCTTCCATGATCGCGCGCAGACCGCGGGCGCCCGTCTTGCGCAGCACCGCGAGGTCGGCAATGGCCTCGAGAGCTGGCTGCTCGAAATCGAGCTCGACACCGTCAAGCTGGAACATGCGCTGGTACTGCCTTACGAGGGCATTCTTCGGCACGGTCAGGATCTGCATCAGGGCCACCTGGTCGAGCTGGGTGACGGTGGTGACCACAGGGAGACGGCCGATGAACTCGGGGATCAGCCCGAACTTGTGCAGGTCTTCGGGGAGCACCTCGCTGAACAGGTTGACGTCGTCGCCCTTGCTGTGCAGCGGAGCGCCGAACCCGATGCCCTTCTTACCGGCCCGGGTCGAGATGATGTCGTCGAGGCCCGCGAACGCGCCGGCCACGATGAACAGCACATTCGTGGTGTCGATCTGAATGAATTCCTGGTGCGGATGCTTGCGCCCGCCCTGCGGCGGAACCGAGGCCACGGTGCCCTCGAGAATCTTCAGCAGGGCCTGCTGAACACCCTCTCCGGACACGTCGCGGGTGATCGACGGGTTCTCGGCCTTGCGGGCGATCTTGTCGATCTCGTCGATGTAGATGATGCCGGTCTCGGCGCGCTTGACGTCGTAGTCGGCGGCTTGGATCAGCTTGAGGAGGATGTTCTCGACGTCTTCACCGACGTAGCCGGCCTCGGTGAGGGCCGTCGCATCCGCCACGGCGAAGGGAACATTGAGGCGTTTCGCCAGCGTCTGGGCGAGGTAGGTCTTTCCGCAACCAGTGGGGCCAATCAGAAGGATGTTGGACTTGGCGATTTCGACGTCGTCGTGGATGGCGTCGGCGGCCGTGAGGGTGGCGCGGGAGCGCACGCGCTTGTAGTGGTTGTAGACGGCAACGGCGAGGGCGCGCTTGGCGGCTTCCTGACCGATGACGTATTCCTCGAGGAATCCGAAGATCTCCTTCGGCTTGGGCAGGTCGAATTCGCCGACACCGTCTTCAGCGGTGGCTTCGGCCAGGCGCTCTTCGATGATCTCGTTACACAGTTCGACGCACTCGTCGCAGATGTACACGCCAGGGCCCGCAATGAGTTGCTGCACCTGCTTCTGGCTCTTTCCGCAGAAAGAACACTTCAACAGGTCGGCGCTTTCGCCTATTCGGGCCATCCGACAGCCTCCTCCATTGATTAGCTGCACTGAGCCTAGCTTGTGCCTGTGCGGCGCGGGTGCAGGCTGACCGCATCTGTCGGATAACGTTCCGGCACCTGTGCGTCTGGACCCACCGACATGCCAAACGCGACGGATGCCCGGTTCAGCTGAACCGAACATCCGTCGCGTTCACGGTTTGCTCTACTTAGATGAGATCTATTTGACGAGCGTGGGCACGTTTTTGCGGCTGGTCAGGATTTGGTCGATCAGGCCGTACTCGAGAGCCTCGGGGGCACCGAGGATCTTGTCGCGGTCGATGTCCTTGTGAACCTGGGCCGCGGTGCGGTTGGAGTGGTGGGAGATGGTGAATTCCAGCCACTCACGCATGCGCTGGATCTCTGCCGCCTGGATCTCGATATCCGAGGCCTGACCGCCGCCCTGACCGCCGGCCGAGGGCTGGTGGATGAGGATGCGCGCGTTTGGCAGTGCGAGGCGTTTGCCGGGTGTTCCCCCGGCGAGCAGCACGGCAGCGGCGGAGGCCGCCTGGCCGAGACAGACCGTCTGGATGTGCGGTCGGATGTACTGCATCGTGTCGTAGATCGCCGTCATCGCGGTGAAGGAGCCACCCGGTGAGTTGATGTACATCACGATGTCGCGGTCGGGGTCCTGGCTCTCGAGCACGAGGAGCTGGGCCATGACGTCATCAGCGGACGCGTCGTCGACCTGCACACCGAGGAAGATGATGCGGTCCTCGAAGAGCTTCGCGTAGGGGTCCTGACGCTTGTACCCGTAGGCCGTGCGCTCTTCAAACGTGGGGAGGATGTACCGTGCCTCGGGTGACTGCGGGGCGCGGCCCCCGGCCTGGTGACCAAAATTCGTGAATTCCATGTCGTTTTCGCCCGTCCTACTTCTTGTTCACTGAGTCGTCGGTACCGCCGCCGCCGACTACTTCCGACGCGGAGCCGCGCAGGTGGTCGACGAAGCCGTAGGCCACGGCCTCCTGGGCGGTGAACCAGTTGTCGCGGTCGTTGTCGATGAGGACCTGCTCGACCGACTTGCCGGTCTGCTCTGCCGTCAGTTCCGCCATCCGCTTCTTCATGTCCAGGATCACCTTGGCCTGCGTCTGGATGTCGGCGGCCGTGCCGCCGAATCCGCCGGACGGCTGATGCAACAGAACGCGAGCGTTGGGTGTGATGTACCGCTTGCCCTTGGTACCCGAGGACAACAGGAACTGCCCCATCGAGGCAGCAAGTCCGATGCCGACGGTGACAATATCGTTCGGAACGAACTTCATCGTGTCGTAAATGGCCATGCCCGCGGTGATCGAGCCGCCAGGCGAGTTGATGTACAGGAAGATATCCCGCTCCGAATCCTCTGCAGCCAGCAGCAGGATCTTGGCACAAATCTCGTTGGCGTTCTCGTCCCGAACCTCTGAACCCAGCCAGATGATGCGGTCTTTCAGCAGTCGGTCAAAAACGCCGGGTGTGGGTGTCATTTCGGCCATGTCGCGCTCCGTTTCACTTGTCGCTTCAGATTGAATCTATAGGAGCCAACGCTCCCGAAAGGCTGTGTTCGCCCTCGGCAGATATCGCGCCGTTCCGGGGCGGCTCGGCGGGGCTGCCCGACCACGCAAGACGGGCCGGATGTCTGGTGACATCCGGCCCGTCGGCGCGCGTGAGCGGGTGGTACTACTTCTTGGCTGCGGCCTTCTTCTTGGCTGCAGCGGCCTTGGCCGCCTTGGCCTTGGCGGCCTTGGCCTTGAGGGCCTTCGCCTCTGCCTCGGCATCGGCCTCCACCTCGGCGGCGTTGGAGTCGTCTTCCTCGATCTCCGCCTCGTTATCCTCATCGGACGCCTCGTCGGCGATCGCGACGAACTCGGACAGGTCGACGGCGTTGCCGTTGGAGTCAACGACCTCGGCCTTGCCCAGGGCAATGGCGAGGGCCTTGTTGCGGGCGACCTCGGCCACCATGGAAGGGATCTGACCGTTGCCGCTCAGCGCCTGAACGAATTCGCTCGGGTCCATGCCGTACTGGGCTGCGCCCTGGATCAGGTACTGGGTGAGCTCATCCTGGCTGACCTGGACCTTCTCGGCCTCGGCGATCGTGTCGAGCAGGATCTGCTGACGGAACGTCTTTTCGCTGGACTCGGTGACCTCGGCGCGGTGCTCGGCGTCTTCGAGGCGGTTCTCGCCCTCGAGGTGGCGACGAACCTCGTCCTCGATGATCGCGGTCGGGATCGGAACCTCAACCGACTCAAGGAGCTGCTCAACGAGCTTCTCGCGGGCCTGGGTGCCCTGACCGAACACCTTGGAGCGCTCAACCTGGCCCTTGAGGCTCTCGGTCAGTTCGGCGATGGTGTCGAACTCGCTGGCGATCTGAGCGAAGTCGTCGTCGGCGGTGGGAAGCTCGCGCTCCTTGATGGCGATGACGGTGACGGTGATCTCGGCGGTCTCGCCCTCGTGGTCCCCACCCATGAGGTTGGAGTTGAAGGTGGTGGTCTCGCCGGCGCTGAGGGAGTCGAGCGCCTCATCGATGCCGTCGATGAGGTCGCCGGAGCCGACCTCGTAAGAGATACCGCTGGCGTTGTCTACCTCGACGCCGTTGATGGCGGCGATCAGGTCGATCTGCGCGAAGTCGCCCGTGGTGGCGGGGCGGTCGACGGTGACGAGCGTGCCGAAGCGGCTGCGCAGGTTGTCGAGTTCCTCGGTGATCTCTTCAGCGGACACCTCGACGGCGTCGACGGTGAGCTTGAGCCCGGAGTAGCTGGGCAGGTCGATCTCGGGGCGTACGTCAACCTCGATGGCCAGCTCCAGGTCTCCGGAGAAGTCCTTGTCACTGGGCCAGGCGACGATGTCGGCCTCGGGGCGGCCCAGCGGGCGCAGCTTGTGCTCGGTCACGGCCGCGCGGTAGAAACCGTCGAGGCTCTCGTTGACCGCGTGCTCCAGCACGGCGGATTTGCCAACGCGCTGGTCGATGATGGCCGGCGGGACCTTACCCTTGCGGAAACCGGGAATGTTGATGTCCTCGGCGATGTGGCCGTAGGCGTGGGTGATGCTGGGCTTCAACTCTTCGGGGGCCACCGAGATGGTGACCTTCGCGCGAGTGGGGCTCAGTTTTTCTACCGTGGACTTCACGTGGCAATCTCCTGTGTTCGACCGATGTATAGGGGGGTGTTGGTCGGGGCGACAGGATTCGAACCTGCGACCTCTCGGCCCCAAACCGAGCGCTCTACCAAGCTGAGCTACGCCCCGGACAATATCTCAACCCGGTGATGGCATCCGCGTGAAGCGCAAAGTTCGCGCCATACGCGGAATGACCTCGGTAAGTCTACTGCACGGCCCGGATGAAGCGGTCCGGGACGTGCAGCAGGCGACCGGCAACGTGTACTACGCTGTGTGAGTGCGCAGGAGACTGGGCCCGGGGGATGTAGCTCAATGGTAGAGCCTCAGTTTTCCAAACTGATGGCGCGGGTTCGATTCCCGTCATCCCCTCCACGTGGCAGCGTCTCTAGCGTTTGGAAGGCCTCGAATCGCGCTGGGCTCAGTCCAGTCCGAGCCTGTCCAGGGTCGCCCGCAGGGTGTCAGCCGAGTGCTGGAACAGTGTCTGCTCCGAGTCGGAGAACGGCACCTCGATCACCCGAGACACGCCCTCGGCGTTGACCACCGTCGGCACCGAGAGCGCCACATTGCTCACGCCGCGGTACCCAGTCAGCACCGAGCTGACCGGAAGCACAGCGCCTTCGTCACGCAGAACGGCTTCCACAATCCGCGCCCCGGAGAGTCCGATCGCGTAGTTGGTGGCGCCCTTTCCGGCGATGACCCGGTAGGCCGCGGTCTTGACGTCCTCGGTGATGGCCTCGAACTCGGCCTCGGAGAACTTCGTGCGCCCGTTCGTGACGGGAGAGATGTCATCCGCCACCCACTGGGCGAGGGAGATCGGGCCGACCCTGGCCTGAGACCAGAGCGGGAACTCCGAGTCGCCGTGCTCGCCGACGATCACGGCATGCACATTGGCGATCGCGACGTCGACCCGGTGGGCGAGCAACCAGCGCAGCCGGGAGGAGTCGAGCACTGTTCCGGAGCCGAAGACGCGGGCCGACGGGAGTCCGCTGAAGTGCAGGGCCGCGTAGGTGAGGATGTCGCAGGGGTTGGTGACGATCATGAAGACGGCGTCAGGGGCCCGCTCGACGAGCTTGGGCATCAGCTCGCGCAGGATCCCCACGTTGACGCCTGCCATGTCGAGGCGGGATTGGCCGGGGTGCTGCCGGGCGCCGGCGGTGATCACGACCATGTTGGCGCCCGCAATCGAATCCAGGTCCGACCCCCCCGACACGCAGGATGCGCCGGTGAACTGCGTGCCGTGGGCGAGGTCGAGCACCTCGGCCTCAACCTTGGGCCCGTTGATGTCGTACAACACGACTTCGCGGGCGGACTGCCGGATCAGCGCGGCGTAGGCCAGGGACGATCCGACGGCACCTGCCCCGATGATGGCCAACTTGGAGTTCTCGATTGCGCTCATGACCCAATTCTGCGCCTCACCGGGCCAGGTCCCAGCATCCGGAGGCCCGTGGCGAGGTCAGTGCCGCAGGTAGGTGAGCACGGCCAGCACGCGGCGGTGGTCGGAGCCCGAGTCGTCGAGGCCGAGCTTCTGGAAGATCGACGTGACGTTCTTCTCGACCGCGCCCACGCCGATGATGAGCATCGCGGCGATGCCGGCGTTGGTGCGCCCCTCCGCCATCAGCGCGAGCACATCGCGCTCGCGCGGGGTGAGGGCCGCGACCGGGTCGGTGCGGCGGGCCAGTAGCTCCCGCACAACCTGCGGATCGAGCACCGTGCCGCCCGCGCTGATCCGGGTGACGGCATCGCGCAGCTCGTCGAGCGACGCCACCCGGTCCTTGAGCAGGTAGCCCAGTCCCCCGTTTCCGGCGGCGAGCAGCTCATGCGCGTAGGTACCCTCCACGTACTGGCTGAGCAGCAGGATGCCCACCGACGGCAGTCTGCGACGCAGCTCCAGGGCCGCGCGCACGCCCTCATCCCGGAAGTTCGGCGGCATCCGCACATCGAGCACGGCGATGTCGGGCCGGAGCGCGTCAACGTCGGCCAGAAGGGAATCCGCATCGCCGTAGGAGGCAATGGTCACAAACCCGGCCTCGTCGAAGAGCCGGATCAGGCCCTCGCGGAGCAGCACCGAGTCCTCGGCCAGCACGAGCCGCAGCGGTGGGACGGCGGGTGTATCGGAGGAGGGTGAGGCGAGGCCGGTCATTCGTTCAGGATACGGCGAGGGGGCGCACGGGCAGTGCCGCGGGAAGCGGGATGTGTGCCCCGATCGCGGTCGGGCCGCCTTCCGGGCTGCGCACCGACAGCACGCCGCGCAGGCCACGCAGGCGTTCGTCGAGCCCCCGCAGGCCGTGGGCGTCGATCAGTCGGGCGCCGCCGATGCCGTCGTCGATCACCCAGAGGTCGAGCCAGGTGGCACCGCCGGGGCCGGTCGTGGGCGACGGGGATTGGCGCAGCGCCAGATGCAGCCGGATGCTCGTGGCACGCGAGTGCTTGGCGGCGTTCGCGAGCAGCTCCGCGGCAACGAAATACGCACTGCGCTCAATCTCACTGGGCAGCCGCAGCGCGGGGTCAACCTGTAGCTCGAGCCGCACCGGGATGGTGCTGCGGGCGGCGAGGGACTCGAGGCCGGCGAGGAGGCCGCGGTCCTGCAGGATGGGAGGAACGAGCCCGCGGGACAGCGCCCGCAGCTCCTCGAGGGTGTCAGAGGCCTGTTCTCGGGCCTCCACGATCAGGGCGCGCGCGGCATCCGGATCGGTCGCGAGCTTGCGCTCGGCGCTGGCGAGGTCCATCTGCAGGCGCACCAGGCGCTGCTGAGGGCCGTCATGGATGTCCCGTTCCAGGCGTCGCAATGACTGATCCTCCGCGGCGACGGCCGCCCCGCGCGACGCGCTGAGGTCGGCAACCTCACGCTGGAGGGCCTCGGACCGCCAGGCCCCCAGCATGCCGCGCGCTGCGAACTGGTGCAGCAGGGTGAACCCGTGGGTGATGTACGGCAGGGTCAGCAGGAATACCAGGCCCAGTATGAGTTGGAAGACACTCTCGCCCAGGAGAGGATCGATCTGCAGGGTGTTGCCCGGCAGCATCCAGTCGAGGATCACGTCGTGCAGCCAAACCGCGTCGGTGTCGCTCAGAAAACGCGCCCAGAACCAATAGCTCACGCCGCCGAGCCCCACCGAGAGCCAGACCACGGTGACGATCCAGCTGACCAGACCGAGCACGAAGTTCACCACCATGCCGTGCAGCAAGTAGAGCCAGTAGTGCCCGTTGACGAGCGGGCCGAGCAGGGCGCGAAGGGTACTGGCAGGCACCCCCGGCGCGTCCCAGCGCGGCGGTGTGATGGCCGGTTGGCCGGCCCAGCGCAGGCGGACGAGTTCGGCCAGGCCGAAGCCACGAGCCAGGTACAGGGACGCCACGACGACGACGATCCCCACGACGACGGCGAGCAGACCCACGCCGGTGAAGAAGACGGAGCTCAGCACGGCGAGCGCGATCACGACCACCGGGAGGGTCAGCACGAGGAAGAGCAGCTCCCGAGGTACTCCGCGCCAGAGCCTGCCGTAGCCGGCCCGGCCGCGGGTCGCGGCCGTCGGTTCGGTTCCCGTCTGTTCGGTGATGATGGCTCCGGTCGTCGCAGTCATGGTGTCCTCCAGTAAGTCTGTCGGTACTCAGCCTGATCGCCGCGCAGATCTCGCGACATCCCGGCAGCATCCGGATGCTGCGGGGGGTTTACCCCCGCGATCAGAGGGCGGTGTGGGTGAAGCGACCGGCGAGCAGGGTGGCGGCCACGGGCATCCGTCGCAGGTCAGGCACGGAGGCGACAAACGGGTCGATCTCGCACACCGCGAGGTCGGCGACATCCCCCACCAGCACCTGGTGTCGACCGCGCGCGGACGCGGCGAGCGCGGCCTGCCGGGAGATGACCTGCTCGGCGTGCCACGGTTCGCGGCTGCCCCGGGTGCGCCCGACTGCGGCGGCGATGCCCACCCACGGATCCAGCGGAGCGACCGGGGCGTCGGAACCGAGCGCGAGGGTGACCCCGGCGTTCAGCAGGCTCTTCAGCACGAAGGCCCGGTCGGTGCGTCCCGCCCAGTACCGGTCGGCGACGTCGCGGTCGTCGAGGGCATGCTCGGGCTGAACGCTCGCGACCACGCCGAGCCGGGCGAACCGGGCGACGTCATCGTGCGCCAGCAGTTGCGCGTGCTCGATGCTGCCGGCGCAACCGAGCTGTTCGAAGGCGTCGAGGGCCAGCGCGTTCGCCCGGTCACCGATGGCGTGCACGGCAGGGCGGATGCCGGCGGCCACGGCCCGGCCGAGGTGCGCGAGCAGATCCTCGGGCGGCACGGTAAGCAGCCCATACGACCCAGGTTGGCCTTCCAGGCCCGGATACTCGTCGACACAGTAGGCGGTGCGGGTGTTGAGCGAGCCGTCGGTGATCACCTTGTAGGGCCCCACCGTGAGCAGCCCGCCGGTGCCGTCGATGCCGGCCCCGCTCTGCAGCCCGAGGGCGATGGCGCGCTCCAGGTGCTGGGTATAGATGCCGAACTCCACCCGCAGCGTGTCGGTGCCGCCCCGGATGCGCCGCAGCCAGGTGTCGAGATTCCAGTCCATCTCCATCTCGACAATGCCCACGACTCCGCGGGATGCCGCGACCCGGGCTGCACTGTCGGCCCAGCCGTCCATCACGTCGTCGGGAACCTCGGCGAGCGCCCGCACCACGGCGAAGCAGTCCTCTTCGCGTAGCAGCCCGGTGGAGTGCTCCGGGTGACCGTGCCGAGTGAGTGCGGCCGAGTTCAGCCAGCAGGAGTGCAGGTCACCGCTGATGAGCACGGTCGGAACGGGGCCGGCGGCGGCGTCCAGGAGGCCCCGGCCCGGGGCATCCGGCCAGAGACCGTCGCGAAACCCGAACCCGACGAGGGTCTCGCCCGGCGGCACGCCCGGCGCCCGCCCGGCTACGAGGCCGGCCGCGGCGGACGCGCTGTCGGCGCCGGAGAGATCCAGTCTCTGGTTCGTCTGCGCCCACTGGCTGAAATGCACGTGGTTGTCCCAGAGCCCCGGAATCAGCCAGCGCTCGGCCAGATCGACCGAACGGATGTCCGCAGTCGCCTGACCGCCGTGCCCGAGCCGGCGCACCCGGCCGTCGACGATCAGCGTGTCGACGATCTCGTCGCTGCCCGGCAGCCGGCCGTTCCGCAGCACAAGCGGGGGTGCGGGCGTCGTTGATGGGTGTGGCATGACCGCGCTCACCGGTCGGCCCCGGACTCCTGAGCAGGGTTCGTCGGCGCGTGCACCCGGCGCATTTCGGCGGCGAGACGCGGGCTCGCGTAGGGTCCGTTGCCGTCGAGTTCGTGCAGGATGCGCGCCACGGTCTCGGCCGGCTTGTTCTGGCTGAGTTTGCTCTTGGCGCTGAGCCGGCTCACCGTGAGCCGGAAGCCGACCGTGCCGGCCACGATCTGGGTGGCGTAGGCGGCGTTGGCCTCGCTGCCGAACAGGCGGCGGGGCTCGGGCAGGCGTTCTTCGAAATGGTCGACCAGGCGGTCCAGCACCCGCAGGTTCTCCGCGTCGCTGAGTAGTTCGGGGGTGCCGTGGAGGTGCGCGGTGATGAAGTTCCAGGTGGGTACCGCGGGCTCCGGGCCGTACCAGCCCGGCGAGATATAGCCGTGGGGACCCTGGATGATCACCAGCAGCTCGTGCCGGCCGAGCTCGTGCAGAACCTCGTCGGGGCGTCCGACATGGCTGACGAGCACGATGCCGTCGGCGTCGTCTGCCTCCTCGTCAAGCAGCACGGGGTAGTGCGAGGCCACCAGACCCGAATCGGTGTGACTGATCAGCGTGGCCCACGGGTTCTCCCGGATGAGACGGCGAATCTCGGCCGGGTCTTCGAGCGCGAAACTGGGGGTGTGTCTCATCGGTTTCCCGTTCTCTGCTGTGGGGTTCGGGTCAGGCCTGGCAGGTCGGGCACCAGTAGAGCTTGCGGGCGGCCATTTCCTCGAGGGTGATGTGGGTGCCGCAGACCCGGCAGGGCAGTCCCTCGCGCTTGTAGACCCAGTGCCGGTCGGCCCGGTTCTTCATGGCGAGCACGTAGTCGGCGTCGCCGAGGTCATCCATGGTCATCATCTGCCCGGTGGCCACTCCGATTTTCAGCAGGTGCGCCCAGTCGCGCCAGAGCGCCCTGGCCAGCTCGTCACTCAGCGACTTGCCGGGAGCATAGGGGTTGAGCCGGTTGCGGAAGAGTAGCTCGGCCCGGTAGACGTTGCCGATGCCGCTGACCACGGACTGGTCCATCAGAAGGCGCCCGATCGGGGTGGGCTTTTTCCGCACCATCTCGACGAAGCGATCCTCGGCGGCGCGGCTGTCATCGAGCATCGGGTCGGGGCCGAGCCGGTCCATGGCCACCTGCACCTGCCGGGGATCGAGTACCTCGCAGGCCGTGGGTCCGCGCAGGTCCGCCACGACGTCGTCGGCAAGCAGGCGAACCCGCACCTGGCCGATGGGTTCGGGCGGGAAGCCGTCGGGTTCGACGCTGACCTTCTCGCCCTCCGCCATCCGCAGCCGGGTCAGGCGGGGCGCGCCGATGCTCCGCAGCGAGTTCTCCCCTGCCGAGTCGAGCACGGCGACACCCGTTCCGCGCATGCCGGTCTGGCCCATCCGCCCGTTGGCGGATGCGACCGTGGCGTCCACCTGAATGTCGCCGGCGAAATCCCAGGCCCCGTAGAGCCCCAGGTGCACGCGCAGCCAGAGCCCGTTGTCGAACTCCAGGAACATCTGCTTGCCGACGGTGCGGGCATCCGTCATGCTGTGGCCGTCGAGCATCTTCGCGCCGTCCACGAACCGACCCTGTGGGGATGACAACCGGATGCGTTTGCCGACGAAGTTCCGGGCGAACTGGCGCGCGATGCGGTGGACGGAATGACCCTCGGGCACAGTTAGTGGGTCAGACGCGCGCCGTTGATGGTGCAGTGCGTCTCGTATTCCGCCAGTTGAAGGATGCGCCGACGGTGGCGTTCGTCGCCGGGGAACGGCTCCGCGATGAAGGTGTCGATGAAGTCGATGGCGTCGTCGATGGTGTGCTGCCGCGCGCCGATGGAGATGACGTTCGCGTCGTTGTGCTCGCGGGCAAGCCTGGCGGTGCTGAGGCTCCAGACCAGCGCGGCACGCACACCCTTCACCTTGTTCGCTGCCATCTGCTCGCCGTTGCCCGAGCCGCCGAAGACGACGCCGAGCGCATCGACGCCCGAGGAAAGGTCGGCGACGACGGCCTCGGCCGCTCGGATGCAGAAGCCCGGGTAGTCGTCGAGGGCGTCGTAGGCCTCCGGTCCGTGGTCCACGACGTCGTGGCCGGCCAGTGTGAGGTGCGTGACCAGCTGGTGACTGAAGTCGAGGCCGGCGTGGTCAGTGGCGATGTGGATGCGCATGCAACCGATTCTATTTACTCGGCCGGTGCGAGCGCAGCCGCGGCGAAGATCGGGTCGCGGGTGCGGGTGCGTTTCATCTCGAAGAAGCCGTCGTACCCGGCTACGGCCGCCACGCCGTCCCAGAGCTTGAGCGCAGCGTCGCCGCTCGGCGCGGGAGAGATGACGGGGCCGAAGAAGGCCACGTCGTTCACGGCGATGACGGGAGTGCCGACATCCTGACCCACCCGTTCCATGCCGTCGAAGTGGCTGGCTCGCATCTGCACGTCGTAGTTGTCGCTGTCGGCCCACTCGGCGAAGGTTGCCGGCAGGCCCACCTCGGCGAGCGCGGCAGGAATGACCTCGTCTGGATTGGTGCTGCCGCCGAGGTGAATGCGGGCCCCCAGGGCGTCGTAGAGAGCCTTGACCGTTTTCTGGCCGTGCAGCTCTTGTGCTGCCTGCACCAGGCGGGTGTATTTGAGGGCTCGCGGGAAGAACGCTCGATATTCCTCAGACACATCCTGGTCCTCGTTCAGAACGGCCAGGCTCATCACCTTCCACTCCACGTCGAAACCGCGCAATGAGGAGACCTCGTCCACCCAGCGGGAGGTCATCCAGGCCCAGGGGCAGGAGGGGTCAAACCAGAACTTTACAGAGTCAGCCATGGGGCCAACACTAGGTGTCCCCCGGCTGGGAAATCGCCGATGGGCCCCTAACGTAAACCCCTGTCTAGAGGGGGTATCCCCAGCAAAATGTCTGGTTAGTGGCTATTTTCGGCTAGAATTGTTCGCTGTGCCCGAGAACGGGCCCCTTTATTTTCAGCTAGATGATCTCTATGAGAGAAGCTCCAATGCCCAGAACAAGCTCCCATTCCGGTGCCGACGGCACCGCGGTGAAGACTAAAAAACCGCTCCTTCAGCGCCGTTTAAAAGTGTCCCACGTGAACGTGGTCGACCAGTCGAGGCTGAAGAAGGCACTCGGCGGAACCATCGTGGGAAACACGATGGAGTGGTACGACGTCGGCGTGTTCGGTTACCTCATCACGACCATGGGCCCGGTGTTCCTGCCCGAGTCCGATCCGACTGTGCAGACCCTGTTCCTGCTCGGCACCTTCGCCGCGACCTTCATCGCCCGCCCGCTGGGTGGTGTGTTCTTCGGCTGGCTCGGGGACAAGATCGGCCGCCAGAAGGTTCTGTCGATGACCCTGATGCTGATGGCGGCATCCACTTTCGCCGTGGGTCTGCTGCCCGGTTACGCCCAGGTGGGCATGCTCGCCGCGGCGCTGCTGGTCTTCACGAAGCTCGTGCAGGGCTTCTCCACCGGCGGTGAGTACGCCGGTGCGACCACCTTCGTCAGCGAGCACTCGCCCGACAAGCACCGCGGCTTCTTCGCCAGCATGCTCGACATGGGTAGCTACCTCGGTTTCGCCATCGGCGCCGCGCTCGTCTCGATCTTGCAGGTCACCCTCGGGCAGCCCGTTATGGAGGACTGGGGCTGGCGCATCCCATTCCTGATCGCCGGACCGCTCGGCCTGGTCGCCATCTGGTTCCGTCTGAAGATCGAGGAATCCCCCACCTTCCAGGCCACCCTGGACGCGAAGGAATTGGCCGCCACAGACCCGACCAACACCGACGAGGCTCCCGTTAACAGCCCGGTTAGCATCTTCAAGGCGCACTGGCGCGGCATCATTGTCGCCATGATCCTGGTGGCCGCAGCCAATACCCTCGGCTATGCCCTGACCTCCTACATGCCCACGTATCTCACGGCCACCAAGGGCTACGACGAGCTTCACGGCACGCTGTTGACCATCCCGATCCTCGTGATCATGGCTCTCTGCATCCCCCTGGCCGGTCGCTTGTCGGACAAAATCGGCCGCAGGCCGGTGCTCTGGATGGGTTCGGCCAGTGCCGTAGTGCTGTCCATCCCTGCCTTCCTGCTGATCGGCGTCGGTGAGATCTGGTCGACGCTTCTCGGCCTGGCCCTGATCGCCCTCCCCGTCACGTTCTACGTCTCGAACCTCGCCTCTGCTCTACCGGCGCTGTTCCCGACCGAAAGCCGTTACGGCGCCATGGGCATCGCGTACAACTTCTCGGTGGCCATCTTCGGTGGCACGACGCCGTTCATCGTCGCAGCCCTGATCGCCACGACCGGCGACGACATGATGCCGGCGTACTACCTGATGGGGACATCCATCATCGGGGGAATCGCGATCTTCTTCCTGCGCGAGTCTGCCGGGCGTCCGCTGATCGGCTCAATGCCCAGCGTGGATTCGGTCTTCGAGGCCCGCGAGCTGGTCGCCACCCAGGACGACAACCCCGACCTGGACACCGACGAGATGCCGTTCGACCACACGTACGAGCCGCCGACCTCGTCGATGGACCTGTCATCCCTGATGACGGATACGGAAGCGGAGCCGGAACCCCTGAAGGTTTAGCGAAACCTCGCTGCCTCAACGCTTCATCGACCGGTGGCCCGGCGTGCGGCGACCCAGGTCTCGGCACGCCGGGCCACCGGTGTTGAGTGCCCGGTCGGAGCATAACGGGGGCCCTCGTAGAAATATCTGCTGATCACGACGCCTCCGCCCGAGCCCATTCCCACGGCCGA
>JBBQDC010000005.1:0-47676 GCA_038319305.1 Actinomycetales bacterium
TGTGGGCCTGTGTCTTGGCGATGTTCTTTGCGGTCAGGTCCAGGCGCCGCTTGATCAGCATCGCATCGGGCGCACTGAGGTAGGCGTGGATCCAGGCCATCCCGTCGGGGGCAGGTTCCACCACCACGCGACGGTCAACCATCGCGCGGGCGTGGCGAAGTTCGGGTGGTTCGGCGCGGAGCCGGTCGGCGAGGCGGCGGGCTGTCTGCCGGAACGCCTCCGGCGTCAACTCGCCTGCCTGCACGGCCAGTTCGGTGTCGTAGTGCTCGATCGCCGCCGGACCGGTCAGTCCCGTGAGCGCGTGAACGGCAGCGCCGGCCTGCGCATACCCGGTCTCCCCGCTGCGGAACAGGGCCCAGAGCCGGGGCAGGGAATCGGTCAGCACCTGCCCTTCATGGGCCCGGTTGCGCACCTGGTTCGCAGACAGATGCAACTGCAGACCGGCATCCAGGGCTGCGGAGCGTTCGGCCAGTTCGACCGCATCACGCGCGTCCATTCCCTCCGGGGTGACATACAGCTGCGGGTGCGTGCGGGCAACCACGAACAATTCCGCTAGGGCACCAAGCTGGCCGGCCATCGCCCGGTTCAGCTCGCGCTGCGCCACCACCGCATCATCAATGGCCCACTGCGCGGCCACCACCGGGGTGACGGGCACCATCCCGGGGCCGAAAGCCTCCCGGGCAGACTCCCATTCCCAGCGAGCCGCGAGCTCATCGACACTCAGATCGGCGTCACCGAGCCCACACTCCCCATCGTCACATCCGACAAGCGGGTCGCCGGGCGTGCCGGGAACCGGATCCACCAAGGTGCCGGTCATCTCATCCATGGCCCCAGTTTAGAACATAACTACGACAGAATCAAGAGGTATTCTCAACTTAAGTGGCACACCTGATCGCTCCTAGGCGCCGCAGCCGGTGATCATCACCCTCCACCGTTCGTCAGAGCACTTCATCACACCCCACTGGCACTGGTGCAAACCCCATCAGCCGAGCGGCACCAACGTCACGACTCAAGACACCGAACCCTCAGCCAGGACCCCGCCGAACCGGGAGTTTGGGCCCGATTTTTCTGGGATTCTCACGGCTCGGCGGAACGTCGGATCGGCGATGGGGCTCAGACAGCGCCGGATTGCGCCAGGTGGGGCGCGGCGGCATCCGGATCGTCGGTAAGGGGCCTGGTCACCTCTTCCAGCAGCTCGAGTACGTGGCGGTACTCCTTGCCGGTGGCCCGGGTCAATCCGAGCTCGCAGGTGCGGTTGCACGACACGAACGCCGTGGCGCCGATCTGGGCAACGTCGGCCGCCTGTGCCCGGGTGGCGGATTCGGTCAACTCGGGATGCAGCATGCCGCGGTCCCCGGCGAAGCCGCAGCAGCCCCAGTTCTCCGGCACCGCCACCTTCTCGGCTACCCCGCCGGCGAGGTTCTGCAGGGAGTCGTTGATGCCCATCCGGGTGGAGGAACAGGTTGGGTGCAGAGCCAGGGAGTCGATTTTGCGGTATTCGGGCAGCGACGGCAGGATGCGTTCGGCCGCGAACTCGACGGCGTCGACCACCCGTAGACGCGGTTCGTTCAGGTCTCCCTCGATGGTCTGCCGCAGACCCTCGGTGCAGGAGGAGGCGTCGCAGATGATGGCCAGCTCCCCGTTGCGGGTGGCCGTGCGCAGCGCCGCGAGGGTTTTGGCCCGCATGGTTGCCTCGCCGGTTGTGAGTCCTTTCGACGACCAGGGCGTGCCGCAGCAGAGCCCGTCGATGTCCTCGGGCACCACCAGGGTGATGCCGGCCCGGTCGCAGAGCTGCTCGAAGCTGACCTGCACCCCAGGCGTACCTGCGGTGGCCGGACCGAACATGGTCTGCACGCAGGCGGGGAAGTAGACGGCCTCCGGGGCCAAAGCCGGAGCCGGGCGGGTGCGGGAGCCGCCGCCGCCGGGCAGCTCGCTCGAGTAAAGCGGCAGCGTGTCGGTGCCGAGCACGGCCCGGCCGAGCTTGTTGGGCACCGCCACCACCGGAGTCGGGACCTTGCGCACCACGGTGAGGGCCAGCCCGGCGCCGCGCGTGACCGCCCCCCAGTTCTTGGCCGCGGTGTTCCAGACGCCGTTGATCAGCGGCCCGGTCTCGCCGCGCCGGATCTGCTTCATCATGGTGCCGGTGTTGATGTTGACCGGGCAGGCAGTCTGGCACATGCCGTCGACCGCGCAGGTCTCCACGCCCTCGTAGACGTAATCCTTCTCGAGTTCGGCGGCCAGGGCCAGGTCTCCGTCGAGACGAGCCTGTTCGATGGCGCGCAGGGTGACGATGCGCTGGCGGGGGGTCAGAGTCAGGTCCCGGCTGGGGCAGACCGGCTCGCAGTAGCCGCAGGAGACGCAGCTGTCGACGACCTCGGCCACCGGCGGCACCAGCTTAATGTCGCGCAGGTGCACCTCAGGGTCGTCGTTCATCAGCACGCCGGGGTTGAGCATTCCGGCGGGGTCGAACAGCACCTTGAGCATCCGCATCACGTCGTAGAGCTCGTCGCCGTACTGGCGCCGCACATAGGGGGCCATCACCCGGCCGGTGCCGTGTTCCGCCTTGAGCGAGCCACCCTCGCCGAGCACCAGGTCCACCATGTCCTCGGTGAAGGCGCTGTAGCGCTCCAGCTCGGTCGTGCCGGTGAAGCCGTCGGTGAGCATGAAGTGAATGTTGCCGTCTTTGGCGTGGCCGAAGATGACGCTGTTGCGGTAGCTGTACTTGTCGAACAGGCGTATCAGCTCCACGCAGGTACGACCCAGCGCGGCTACCGGCACGACGACATCCTCAAGCAGCGCGGTCGTGCCCTGAGGGCGGGCGCCGGCGACGGATGCGTAGAGCCCCTTGCGCAGGTGCCACAGCTGGGCGCGGGTTGCGGAGTCAGCGCTGAACTCGACCGGGGCGCTGAGCCCGAGGCCCGGCATGATGCCCAGGCCCGTGCGCTGCAACTCCGCCAGCCGCTCGGGGTTGTCGGTCTGGTATTCCATCAGCAGGGCGGCGTGGTCCCGCACGGACAGGTCGCGCACGACCGGGGGAACGTCGTCCAGACCCTGGCCGACCTTCAGCGACAGGGCGTCCATCAACTCGAGGGTGGCCGCCCCGGTTCCCACCAGGGCCGGCAGGGCCGCGTTGGCGGTCTCCAGATCAGGGAAGACCAGCAGGCCGGTGACGGTGTGGGTCGGTCGTGGGATGGTGCGGAAGACCGCCTCCGCGACGAAGCCGAGTGTTCCCTCGCTTCCCACGATCAGGTGCGCCAGGATGTCCACGGGCCGGTCGAAGTCCAGCAGGGAGTTCAGGCCGTAGCCCATGGTGTTCTTCATCGAGAACTGGTGCCGGATGGTTGCCACGGAGGCCGGATTGCCCTTTACCCGCTTGGCCAGGCGCAGCAGACCCTCGTGCAGCTCCGGTTCGAGGGCTCGGAGGCGGGCGTCGGCATCCGTCTCCCCGGTGTCGACGACGGTGCCGCTGGGCAGCACCACCGTGATCGATTCCAGGGTCTGGTACGCGTTGTCGACGGTTCCGCAGGCCATTCCGGAGGAGTTGTTGGCCACGACGCCGCCGATGGTGCACGCGGATTCGCTTGCCGGGTCTGGGCCGAACTTGCGGCCGTACTGTGCCAGGCGTGCGTTCAGGGCGCGCACGGTGACGCCGGGCTGAACGCGCACCCGGGCACCGTTGTCGAGCACCTCGATCTGCTTGAAGTTGCGGCGCACGTCGACCAGCACGCCGTCGGTGAGCGCCTGACCGCTCAGGCTGGTGCCGCCGGAGCGTAACGTGAGCGGCACGCCCTGCGCCCGGCTGGCGCACAGCAGCTTGCCGACCTCGTCGGCGTTGGCGGCCACGACCACGGCGCGGGGCACCAGCAGGAAGTGCGAGGCGTCGTGGGCATTGGCGTGCAGGTCGATCGCCCGGGTCTTGACCTGGGTGGGATCGGATACCGCGGCGCGGAGGGCACCCAGCATCCCAGCGGATGCAGACACCGGTGTGGGACCGGAGACGGTCGCCGACGGGGTGACCACTGCGCCGCGGCGGGCCATTACGGCACCATCCAGCCGAGGACCGGGGTGGACTGCAGCACGATCAGTACCGTGATCAGCACGAGCAGCCCCAGGCTCCAGCCGAGGAGCTTGCGGAAGAGCAGGCTCTCTGCTCCCTGAAGTCCGACGGCGGCGGCGGCCACGGCCAGGTTCTGCAGCGAGAGCATCTTGCCCAGCACGCCGGCCGACGAGTTGGCGGCGGCCATCAGCACCGGCGACAGGCCGGTCGAGTTGGCGGCGGTGACCTGCAGCTGCCCGAAGAGCGCGTTGGACGAGGTGTCGGAGCCGGTGAGGGCCACACCGATCCAGCCGATCAGAGGGGAGATGACGGCGAAGAAAGCGCCGGCGGTGGCTAGGAAGGCACCGAGGGAGGCAGTCTGGCCGGACAGGTTCATCACGAACGAGAGGGCCAGCACGGAGGTGACGGTGACGATGGTCCAACGCAGCTGAACGAGGGTGTCCCAGTAGATCTTGAGACCCTGGCGGAGGGAGACCCGGTAGAGGGCCATGGTGATCAGACCGGAGAAGAGAAGCAGGGTACCGGTGGCCTTGATGTGGTCGAGCTTGAAGGTCGTTGCCGGCACCGGGTCGCCGGCCGCGTCGGTCACATCCAGTCCGGGCCAGGAGAAGGTGACGCTGCCCACGACGCTGAGCCAGGCCTTCACGGCCGGGATCTGCGCGACCGAGAAGATGGCCATGATGATCAGGTAGGGGGCGATGGCCTTCCACACCTGGCGAGGTTCCGGGCGGGTGTTGTCGGCCAGGTCGGAGTTGTCTGCGGAGCGTCGCGCCGACTTGAGCGCGGTGGTGGGGGTGCTGCGCATGGCGGAGACAGGCGCCGCGGCACCCACGGTCGTCAGCACCAGCTTCTCGGAACCGGCAATGTCGACGTCGTCGTTCAGACCCATGGTTTCAGCCGGCTGCCAGAAGCGCAGCATGATCAGAACGGCGGCCACGGTGGCGACGGCGGCCACGACATCCGTCAGTTCGACCGCGAAGTAGTTGGCGGTAACGAACTGGGCCAGTCCGAAGACGACACCGGCGACCACGGCCACCGGCCAGGTCTGCTTCACGCCGCGCTTGCCGTCGACGATGAAGACGAGGATCAGCGGCACGAGCACAGCGATGAACGGCGTCTGGCGGCCGGCCATCGAGGCAAGGTCCTGGATCGGCAGGCCGGTGACGCCGTTGAGGGCGATGATCGGGGCGGCCATGGCGCCGAACGCCACCGGGGCCGTGTTGGCCAGCAGCGACACCATGGCGGATTTGAGCGGCTTCATGCCCGCGGCCATCAGCATGGCGGCAGAGATGGCGACGGGTGCGCCGAATCCGGCGAGGGACTCGAGCAGTGCCCCGAAGCAGAACGCGATCAGGATGGACAGGATGCGCAGGTCGTTGGAGATGGAACGGATGGTGCGGCCCAGCACCTCGAACCAGGGGGTGGCCACTGTGAGCTTGTAGATCCACAGCGCGTTGACCAGAATCCAGAGGATCGGGAAGAGACCGTAGAAGAGGCCGGCCGCCGTGGCGCTGAGTGCCTGGCCGACCGGCATCTGCCAGCCGATCACGGCGAGCACGATCGAGAGAAGCAGGCTGGCCAGCGCCGCCTTGTGCGCCTTGACCCGGAACACACCGAGAAGAACGAAGAGGAGAATGAGAGGCAACGCGGCACAAATGGCCGACAGGATGAGGGATCCGAGAATTGGATCGAGTATCTGTTGAAAGATGAGGTCTCCACACTGAGGTCATGGTCACGCCGTCGTGACACTTCCACGATTGTCTAGCAAGTATGCAAGTAAGTCAACAAGAATTGTGTTTTTGTCTGTCAAGATGGGATCACCGACCAGGGAAAGGCAGGCCACCGTGACAGCGCGAGTAACGGCAACGTCGATCGTGGAGGCCATCGCGAACGACCTGCGAACCCGCATCCTTGAGGGGGAGTTGACCTCAGACGTGGCCCTCACCGAGACCGAGATGGCTGCGACCTACGACGTCGCCCGCCCCACGGCGAAGGCGGCAATCGAGAAACTCGTCTCTGAGGGGCTTCTGGTGCGTGGGGCGCACAAGAGTGCCCGCGTCGCCGAGCTCGGACCGGACTCCGTGCGCGACATCTACTTGGCCCGCGCCTACCTCGAGAGCGAGGTGCTGCGCCGCCTGGCTCTGACCCGCACAGTGCCCGCAGGTGCCGTTCAGGCGAACCTAGACATCGCGGCCGTCGCCGGCGACTCCGCGCTCGCGGTGGTGGAGCCGGATATGCGTTTTCACACCTGCCTGATCGATGCGGCAGGCAACGAGCGGATCAGCCGGATGTACCGCTCCCTGGTCAGCGAGGTGCGCCTCTGCATGGTGAGGGTGCAGTCTTTGAACCTGCTGGACACCGCGCTGATCCAGGCCGAACACCAGCGCCTGCTCGAGCTGATCGGGGAGGGCGACGGTGACGCGGCCGCCCAACTGCTCGATGAGCATCTGGCCCGCGCCCGCGAACGCCTCGCAGCGGCCATCGGCGGCGAGGCCGGCCCGGAGGCCCACCTCCCGCCCTCCGTGAATCCTGTCTGATTCTCCGGGAGGCACCATGGGCTACTTTCTCGCACCGTCGACCAGCGCGGCACTATCGCGTCTGGTTGCGCTGGACGCAGGCCCCGGCGGGGTGCCACTCGAGCGGCTGCGGGCCATCCGTTCCCTGCTTCTCGAGCTCGACGCCGACCCGGCTACCCTCGTCGGGGTGCGGGACGCGCTTCGCGGGGGAGTCGACTGGGACGACATTGCCGATGCCGCGGGGCTGAAACCCGCCGCCGCGAAATGGCGCTGGAGCGGCTCCGACGCCGAGATTGCCGCCCGGCAGGCGGCCGGACGTAAACGGGGCGCGCGCCCCAGTGCCGTGCCCACGGATCTGCCTGGGCTGTCCGTTGCCGAGGCTGCCGCGCAGCTGGGGGTCACCGCCCAAGCGATCTACCTGAGGCTCAGCCGCGGCAAGCTCGTCGGCCGAACGATCGAACTCTCCGACGGGCGCAGTTACAAGCGGGTCTTCCTCCACGAAGACACGGATGCCCGCCTTGACCACGCCGAACCGGTAGAAGACAATGAGGCCACCCACCCCATCGCTTCTTCCCCTGATGCACCCCGACGACGGAGCCCGAACCATGACTGATTTCTCCTCGACCGGCGCGACCACCCGGGCGATGCCTCTGTCCGATCAGACCGAGACGCTGGAACCCCGTGAGGAGGCGCAGCCGCCCATGGCCCAGGCCCAGCCTGCATCCAGCCCGGCGCCGAGACTCACGATCACTCCCGGCCAACGCACCGCGCTGGTTGTCCTGGTCGGCATCGCTGCCCTGGCGGTGGCCTTCATTGTGATGCTACTGGTGGGGGTGTCCAGCGAGAGCATCAACGCCCTGGCCGTGTTCGCCACGCCCATCGCCTCCATGGTGGCTGTCTACTACGGCATCACCCTGAGCATCCAGCAGGTGCAGAGCGAGCGCGCCGAGAAGGAGAAGGCGGTCGCCCGAGCCGATGCCGCTGACGCCGCCAGCCGAGAAACCGAGGTCTGGGCGGCCCAGATGGAGTCCGGTCTGCGCGTCGCGATGGCCCAGCTCACGGCCGCGCGCATCGGCACCGACTCGGTCACGAAGGCCGCCGGCACCCCCGACGGCTTCTTCTAGGCTCTCCTCTCGGCTAACCGGCCTCCTCCTCGGCGGTGCCGTTCCGAACCCGCATGATGGTCTCCCAGCAGGCGACGGTTGTCAGCACGGCCGCACCCACCGCTCCCAGCGCGAGCGGCGACAGGGCGAAGGCCAGAGGCAGCGCCAGCAGCAGCAGCGCGATACCGGTCAGGTGGGAGACCAGCACTTGCCGGGCCACCACGAACCGAAACAGCGCCAGCCCCAGCAGGAATAGGAGCGGTCCGCCGGTGATCGCAACGGCCGTCGAAAAAATGACTGGGTCATCCGGGTGCGCCAGAATCTCCTTGTCGCCGACCGAGGTCAGCACCACGGCGGCGATGATCAGGGCGTGCACATAGGTATAGGCGAGCCGGGCGAGCCGGCCTGGGTCGGCGGCCGCGGCGAGGGCCTTGCTGCCGGCGAGCTCCCCATGGTCGAAGTACAGCCACCACATGGCCGCTCCGCTCACGAAGGCCAGCAGCAGGCCGAGCACGCCCTGAACCGAGACATCCTGGTCGACGAAGGCGAAACCCGTCACCAGGAATGATTCACCGAGTGCAATGATGACGAAGAGGGCGCTGCGTTCCGCGATGTGCGGGCCGGAGAGCTCGCCGTCGCCGGGAGTCTCCCGACCGAGGCCCGGCACCGGGAAGCCCAGCGCCGCGGACACGAACTCGATCCCGAGCGCGGTGGCCCAGAGCAGCAAACGGTAGTCGGTCGGGAGCAGACTGCCGAGAATCCAGAAGCACCCGGCCAGGGCCAGCCAGGCGAAGATCCGCACGAACGCACGGAAGAGGGCACGGTCGTGACGTGCGAGGGCCAGCGCCATGAAGGCTGTGCGGCCCAGCTGCAGGGTGACGTAGGCCACGGCGAAGACGAATCCACGGTCACCGAACGATTCGTAGATCGAGACGCTGACCACGAGCCCGACAAGCGAGAGTCCGATCACGACACCGCGAACGGGCAGGCGGGCCGGATCGAGCAGGTTGGTCACCCAGGTGGTGTGCACCCAGATCCACCACAGGGCCAGCACGAGGATGACGGACTCGGCGGACCCCTGCCAGGATTGGTTCTCATAGAGGTGGCGGGAAAGCTGGGTCAGCGCGAAAACGAAGATCAGGTCGAAGAACAGCTCGATGAAGGTGACCCGGTCGGCCTGGGCTGACCGGTCCGGGCGCAGTAGGCTGCGCCGGAGGCCGAGGCCGAGGCCGAGGCGGCCGGCGGGGCGAGGGGTAGGCGAGGCCGTGCTGGGCGTTGCGTTCACGCACCCAGTCTGCCTCAGCCGGACGGATGAGGGGAAGGTGGCGTGGCGACGCCCGGATGGTTGCCCCGGCGTTACTTTCTATGGCATTCTTTACAAAACGAACGGTCAGTTAGTAAACACGGCGATCAAAGGTGATGAAGCCATGCCCGAAGCATTCCTCGTTGATGGTGTTCGAACTCCCATCGGCCGATACGGCGGGGTGCTGGCCGGCGTCCGTCCCGATGACCTGGCCGCCATCGTGCTTGCCGCGGTTGTGTCCCGGTCGGGGCTGGATCCCGCGCTGATCGACGAGGTCATCCTCGGCGCCGCCAACCAGGCCGGTGAGGACAACCGCAACGTTGCCCGGATGGCGGTGCTCCTGGCTGGCCTCCCCGACAGCGTGCCGGGGATCACGGTCAACCGGCTCTGCGCATCCGGCTTGTCCGCCGTGCACATGGCCGCCAACATGATCAAGGCCGGCGAAGCGGACCTCGTGATCGCCGGAGGCGTCGAATCGATGACCCGCGCGCCCTGGGTTCTCGCCAAGCCGGAGAAGGCCTTCGCCAAGCCGGGCGAGATCGTCGACACCTCGATCGGCTGGCGCTTCGCGAATCCCCAGCTGAAGGCTCGGGACAAGGCGACCTTCTCGATGTCGGAGACGGCCGAGGAGGTTGCCGCCCTCGACGGCATCAGCCGGACGGATGCCGACACGTTCGCCCTGCGCTCGCACCATCTGGCCCTCGAGGCTCAACGTAACGGCATCTTCACACCCGAGATCGTGGGCGTTCCGACCCGATCGGGCCTGGTCGAGATCGACGAGGGACCCAGAGCCGACACCACGCTCGAACGCCTTGCCGGGCTGCGCTCGGTCGTGCGGCCTGGCGGCATCGTCACGGCCGGCAACGCCAGCTCCCTCAACGATGGGGCCTCTGCCATCGTCGTGGCCAGCGAGGCGGCCATCGAGCGCCTGGGGCTGACGCCCCGCGCCCGGGTGGTGGGCGGAGCCAGCGCCGGCGTTGCCCCGGAGACTATGGGCCTCGGCCCCGTCCCGGCCACCCAGAAGCTACTGCACCGCGCGGGGCTGACCATCGGGGACGTCGACGCCGTCGAACTCAACGAGGCGTTCGCAACCCAGTCTCTGGCCTGCATCCGCCGGCTCGGCCTCGACCCGGAGATCGTGAATCGGCACGGTGGGGCCATCGCCCTCGGGCATCCGCTCGGGTCGTCCGGCTCCCGCATCCTGATCACCCTGCTGGGTCGAATGGAGCGCGAGGGTGCCCGCCGCGGCGTGGCCACCATGTGCGTGGGCGTCGGGCAGGGTTCCTCACTGCTCGTGGAGCGCGTCTAAATGTCGCGCGAGTACACGACCCTGGTGGCCCTGCACCGGCCGGACCGAGTGCACGTGCAGCTCAACCGCCCGTCCCGGCGCAACGCCATCGACCAGACCATGATCGACGAGCTACACCTGGTCTGCGCCGACCTCGAACGCGAACCACGCATCCTGATCCTCTCCGGCACGAACGGCGTCTTCGCCTCCGGAGCCGACATCGCCCAACTGCGGGACCGTCGGGCCGCGGACGCCCTGAACGGGATCAACTCGACCCTGTTCGGCCGGATCGCCCGCCTGCCGATGCCCGTGATCGCCGCGATCGACGGCTGGGCGCTCGGCGGTGGGGCCGAGCTGGCCTACGCCGCCGACTTCCGGATCGCCTCCGACACCGCACGGCTCGGCAACCCGGAGACAGGCCTCGGCATCATTCCGGCGGCCGGGGCACTGTGGCGGTTGGCCGCGCTGGTCGGTGAACCGGTTGCGAAGGAGATCATCCTGGCCGGGCGCATCCTGAATGCCGCCGAGGCGCTGGCGGTGCACCTGGTCACCGAGGTGCACGAGCCGGGAGCACTGCTGGCGGCCGCCCACGCGCTGGCCGACCGGATCGCCAAGCAGGACCCTCTGGCCACGCAGCTGGCCAAGGAGGTCTTCCATGTTTCGTCCGCCGAGCATCCGCTGGCCGACAACGAGGCCCAGGCCCGCCTGTTCGAGTCCGAGCCCAAATTCACCCGCATGACCGCATTCCTGGAGAGGAAGAAGCGATGACGCTCAGCACCGAGAACAGCACCCTGCCCGAGCACACCGACCTGGCCCTGCCGCACCAGGTCGGTGTGCTCGGCGGAGGCCGTATGGGTGCCGGCATCGCCCACGCGTTCCTGATGGCCGGCGCCCACGTGACCGTGGTGGAGCAGGGCGACGACGCAGCCGCCGCCGCCCGCGACCGGGTTCTGGTGGCCGTCGACAAATCCCTCAGCCGTGGCGGCGTGACCGAAAGCCGCGCCGAGCTCGGCGACCGGTTGACCGTTGCAACGGATGCCGCCGCGTTCGCCGACTCCGGCCTCGTCGTCGAGGCCGTCCCTGAGGTCGTGGCGCTGAAGACGCAGGCTCTCCGCATGGTGGAGGCGCGCCTCGCACCCACCGCCTGGCTGGCGTCGAACACCTCCTCGCTGTCGATCACCGCGCTGGCCGAGGCGCTGGACCGCCCGGACCGGTTCATCGGGCTGCACTTCTTCAACCCGGTGCCGGTCTCGACCCTGATCGAGGTCGTCACGGGGCAGCGCACCGATCCGGAGCTCGCCCGGCTCGCCCAGGCCTGGGTGTCGGCGCTCGGGAAGACCCCCATCCTGGTGCGAGACTCGCCCGGCTTCGCCAGCTCCCGCCTCGGCGTCGCAATCGCGCTCGAGGCGATCCGCATGGTCGAGGAGGGCGTAGCCAGCGCCGAAGACATCGATACGGCCATGGTGCTCGGCTACAAGCATCCGGTCGGGCCCCTCCGCACCACCGACATCGTCGGTCTCGACGTTCGTCTCGGTATCGCCGAACACCTGCACGAAACGCTCGGTGATCGGTTCACCCCGCCGCAACTGCTGCGTGACCTCGTCGCGCGCGGTGACCTCGGACGCAAAAGCGGCCGCGGCTTCTTCGATTGGAAGGACGCATCATGACAATCCTCAGCACTGGCACAAGCACTGGCATAAGCCCCGGCACGAGCACTGACACGGTCGTTCCCAGCTACGTTCTCGACTCCTGGTGGACACCGGCCGCCGACGCACGCACCCAGTGTGTCCTCGACGCGAGCACCGGAGCCGAGGTTGCCAGGGTCAGCAGCGACGGACTTGACCTCGCAGCCGTGGTCGAACACGCCCGCACGGTCGGCCAGGCCTCGCTCGGAGAGCTGACCTTTCACCAGCGCGCCATTCTGCTCAAGAAGCTGGGACAGTATCTGGGTGGGGTCAAGGAGGAGCTCTACGAGCTCTCCGCCCGCACCGGCGCCACCCGCTACGACTCAATGGTCGACATCGACGGCGGCATCGGGGTGCTGTTCACTCTGTCGTCCAAGGGTCGACGTGAGATGCCCAACAGCCAGGTCTACATCGACGGCGACGTCGAGGCGCTCTCCCGCGACGGCTCCTTCAGCGGCCAGCACATCTACACCCGCATCCCCGGCGTGGCCTGCCAGATCAACGCCTTCAATTTCCCGGTCTGGGGAATGCTCGAGAAGCTCGCACCGGCCTTCATCGCCGGCGTACCGACGATCGTGAAGCCGGCGACGCCCACCGGGTATCTGACCGAGGCGGTCGTGCGGCACATCCTGGCGTCGGGGATCCTGCCGCCCGGTTCGCTGCAGCTGATCTCCGGCAGCGCCCGCGACCTGATCGACCACCTTGACTACCGCGACCTGGTGGCGTTCACCGGGTCGGCCGGTACGGCACGCTCCCTCAAAGCTCACCCGAACGTGGTCGAGGGCGGGGTGCGCTTCACCAGCGAGACCGATTCGCTCAACGCCGCGATCCTGGGCCCGGACGCCGCAGCGGGCACGGCCGAGTTCGACGCCTACGTTGCCTCCGTGGTGACCGAGATGACCAGCAAGGCCGGCCAGAAGTGCACCAGTATTCGCCGGCTGATCGTGCCGGCGGGGCGCCGCGACCAGGTTGTCGCGGCCGTGTCCGAGCGGATGGCGCGCCGCGTCACCATCGGTGACCCGCGCGCCGAGGGGGTCACCATGGGTCCCCTCGCCAGCATGGGGCAGCGAGACGAGGTGCTCGCCAGCGTCGCCCGCCTGATCGACGGCGGCGGACGCATTGTCATGGGTTCGGTGGACACCCCGAGCGGTACGACCTCGGAGGGTGCCTTCGTGGCTCCCATCCTGCTGGCCTTCCATGACCCGGAAAGCCCGGCCGTGCACGAGATCGAAGCCTTCGGACCGGTCGCTTCCATCATCGAGTACACCGATCTGGACCACGCCATCGCGCTGGCCGCGCGCGGCGGTGGCTCGCTGGTGACGACCGTGGCCACTCACCATCCCGATGTCGCGCGCACTCTCGTGCTCGGGATCGCCGCGCACCACGGTCGGGTGCTGATGCTCGACCGGGTCGACGCGCGCAGCAGCACGGGGCACGGATCGCCCGTTCCGCACCTGGTGCACGGTGGACCAGGGCGAGCCGGCGGCAGTGAGGAGCTCGGTGGCATCCGTTCGGTTCTGCATCACATGCAGCGCACGGCCATCCAGGGTTCGCCTGACATGCTGACCGCCATCACGGGGGAGTGGCACACCGGGGCAGCGGTGCGAACGGGCATCCACCCTTTCCGCAAGTCGCTGGCCGAGTTGCGTGTGGGCGACCAGACTCAGGGCGGTCCCCGCCTAGTGACTCTGGCGGACATCACAGCGTTTGCCGAGGCGACCGGTGACAGGTTCTATGCGCACACCGACGCCGAGGCCGCCGCGGCGAACCCGTTTTTCCCCGGAATCGTCGCCCACGGCTACCTTCTGGTGTCCTGGGCAGCCGGGTTGTTCGTGGATGCGGCCCCCGGGCCGGTGCTGGCGAACTCCGGACTCGAAAAGCTGCGATTCGTGACGCCGGTATCGCCCGGCGACAGCATCCGCGTCACCCTGACGGCCAAGCGGATCACCCCGCGCGAGACCGACGAGTACGGCGAGGTCTGCTGGGATGCGGTGCTGCACAATCAGAACGATGAGGTTGTCGCCACGTACGACGTTCTCACCCTGGTTGCCAAGGAGTAGCCTGGCGCCGCCGGCCGAGAAAGCGACCAAATGGCCCCCCGGAGAGATCCACGGGGGCCATTTGTTCGTCACCATGTGGTACAAACAGAGCCACAGGTTCAGGGTGTCCGGCCGGTCTCACTGAGGGAATCAGGCTGGATGCTGAGAATCACCGAAATGAGAGAGAACTCCCATGACGAAATCGGCCCGCACACTGAACACAGGCACCCTGATCGGCCTCCTCGCCGCAGTCGCTCTTCTCACCGGGTGTACCCAGTCGGTGCCGGCCGAATCTCCGACTCCCAGCACCACCGCGACGTCATCCGATGCGCCCACGGGTCGGCCGCCCACCGCGGAGCAAACCGCCTGGGCCGGTGACGTCTGCTCGGCAACGGCCACCCTGAACAAAGATGTGCAGGGGCTCGTGTCGACCGCCGCAGCAGGTGGCGACGATGTCTCGGCTCGGCTGTCCACCCAGACGGAGGCCATCAAACAGTCAACGTCACTGCTCTCGGAGACCATCAGGGCGGTGCCGAGGGGCAACGAGGACGATCCCGAGGTGGCTGCCGTTCGGCAATCAGCGGATGACCTCAGCTCGTCCAACTCTGATCTGGAGGCGAGCGTGGCTGCTGTGGAGGGTGCAACCGGCACGGCCCGAGCCGCGGCGCTCGGTTCGGTCGCCAGCGATGCCGGTGCCTCCCTGGCGGCGCTTGCCGCCACGGTGATGGCGATCGGTGCGGCCGCCGCAAACGGCACGAGCACGATCGGACAGGCCTTCGATGCCGCACCGGAGTGCACATCCCTGACCCGATAGGTCCTTTTCCGCTTCGCCCGTTCGTGAGATCGAAGGGAGCACTCTCACGCCCGCTCCCCGAGGAATCTCTGGGATTCGGACGCCGCGGTGTGGCGCTCCCCGCGCTTCGGCGGCACGTACGTGCAGGTGTCCCCAGCGCACAGCTGTGGCTTGTGCTTCGCGAAGGCCCGCTGCAACTCGCAGCCGAGGCAGATGCCGAATGCGCTCTCGATGAACAGGAGCGCCAGACAGAGGCTGCAGAGCGCGAGGGTAATGCCGTTGCCGACGTTCAGGAATCCCAGGACCCCGCAGGAGATGAACGCCATGCCCAGCCCGATCGACCAAGCCAGCTTTTTCTGGGCCGCGCCCACCCACTCAGGTCTTTGGGGTCGAACCAGCAGCGAGCCCACGATGAGGCTCGGGGTGTATCGGGTGCCGACGAAGAGGCGGAAAATCAGGTCGAACATGAAGATGGCGCCGAACATGCGCAGCGGTTGATAGTCGTGCGTGAGCGCGGCAACCATGAAGGCACTGATGCCGCCGAGGAAGAGCAGGCCGGCGGATGCTCGAACCGCTCGTTCGTTGACGACCGGGAAGTCGATGCCATCGACGAGTTCGCCGATGACCGGTTGTTCCTGGGGGGTCATGATGGTGTGCTCGTGATGACCGAAATCCCGTTCAGGGCCTGGATGCCTCCGGCGCGGTAGGCCTCCCAATCGCGGTCCTGACGTGGGCCGGGTGTCACCTGGGCTGCCCAGCGGGCCCTCACGATGGTGGCTTCGGCATCGATCTGAGCGGCCACGGAGTCATCGGTGATGCGTCGCGACAGCTCACCGAGTGCGGCCACTTTGCCCTCGTGGAACTTGGCGGCCGGATGTGAGCGGCCGTCCTTCGCGCCCTCGCAGGAGGTCGTGTCGCCCAGCACCATCGACCACTCGTGGGCCGCGTGGGTGCGGGCGAGCAAAATTTTTGTCCTGGTGAGGTGTGTGGACTCGTCAGCTGCCATTACGGCACGTGCAGCGATCGGACTCCGGCACTCCGTGGAGCGCGTCTTCGACATGCTGGCCGCACCCATCCCAGGTTGCCTTTGTGCAGTCTGAACACGTGATCTGGTAGCACATGGTGAACCTCTTCCTGTCTGTGGGAATGAGACTAACATACCCCCAGGGGTATGTACACCAGAGAAAAAAGGCGGGCAGAGAATTCTCTGCCCGCCTTTGTACTTGAGGTGACTTATTTAGCGGTGACCGTGATGAGCGGGCTTCCGGCCGTCACCTGTCCGGACGCTGCCTGGTCGACCGATCCGAACTTCTTGGGGTTCGTCACAAGCACCGGGGTGACCAGCGAGTAGCCGGCATCTTCGATGACCTTGCGGTCGAACGTGACCAGGGGGGTACCTTCTTCAACCCGGTCGCCCGCGGCGACCTTGACGCTGAATCCCTTGCCACCCAGGTTCACGGTGTCGATACCCACGTGAATGAGCATTTCAACACCGTTGTCGAGTCGCAGTCCGAAGGCATGGCCGGTCGCCTGAGCGACGAGAACCTTTCCTGCCGCCGGTGCGTACACGGTGTCCTCGGTCGGATCGATTCCGACGCCCAGCCCGACAATTCCCTTGCTGAACACAGGGTCCGGCACGTCGGCGAGCGGAACGACGATGCCGGCGATGGGCGAACCGATCGTGGCCAGAACAGTGGCAGTTGCTGTGGCGGTCGCAGTAGCCGTTCCCGTGCCGGTGCTTGACGCACCAGCAGCAATCGGGGCCGCGATGTTCGAGGCAGGTGCTGCCTCGTCGCTCGCAGCGTTTTCTGCAGCCAGTGCCTCGGCGAATTCCGCCTTCTGCTCGGGCGTCTTGTAGCCGGAGAGGATCACGAGGATCATCGCGGTGAAGAAGGACGCGGCAATAGCGGCCGAGTACAGCGGGATGTTGTCGAACGCGGGAATGGTCAACAGCGAGGTGAAGACGAAGGCGCTGGTCTTCACGCCGCCGCCGAGACCGATGATGACGCCACCGACGAGGCAACCTACGAGCATCCGCGGGTAGATACGCTTGAATCGCAGGTGGATGCCATACAGCGACGGTTCTGAGATGCCGCCCAGGAGCCCCGCCGCGAGCGCTCCGGTTGCCGTCTGCTTCATGAGTCTGTCCTTCTCGCGGATGGACAGGAAGAGCACGCCGGCCGTCGCACCGAAGGCTGCGAAGTTCCAGGCGCCCATGGGGCCCTGGATGAAGTCATAGCCGAGGGACTGGATGTTGAGCAGCATGACTGCGTTCAGCGGCCAGTGCAGACCGAGCGGAACCATGAACGGGTAGGCCAGCGGAATGATGACCGCGAAGATGAACGGCGAGAAGTCGTTGATCGAGCTGAGGAAGGCACCCAGACCGGCACCGCCGTACACGCCCATCGGGCCGATCACGAAGGCGGTCAGCGGGATCATGACGAGCATGCTGAGGAACGGCACGAAGATCAGCTGAACGCTGGAGGGAATGATCTTCTTCAGGTACTTCGTCAACAAACCAAGCACGGCCGCCATCAGCAGCGGTGGGAACACCTGCGAGCTGTAGTCGGTGACGGTCAGCGGCAGTCCGAAGATCTGCACGATGGCTGCCTTGCCACCGAAGACGGTCTCTGCACCATCGGTGAGGCCCAGTGCACTGAAGCCGGGCAGCATGACGACGGCCATAATGCCGAAACCGACCCAGGGGTCAGCGCCCAGCCGCTTGGAGGCGTTGTAGGCGACCATCAGCGGAAGGAAGACGAAGACGCCCTGCCACATCAGGTTGAGGAACTGCCAGGACGGGTCGAGGGTGACGCCCGGCGCGTTCCACGAGGGAATCACTCCGAGGGTTGCCATCAAGGCCATGAACGTGATGAACAGCGACGCACCGAGCAATGCACCAAGGATCGGGCGGAAGGAGTCGGACAGAACCTCGAAGAATGTGTCGAGCCCGGCGAACTTTCCACGGGGGCCCTTCGCACGTTCCGCGGCCTTCACATCGGCGATGGAGTCGCCTGTGCCGTGATTCTTCATTTCGGGAAGCGCCATAATGTCGTTGTATACGGTCTCTACGGCTCCGCCGATGACAACCTGGTAGCGATTGCCGGCCTGCGGAACAGCACCGAGGACAACAGGTATCGCCTCGACGGCCCCCTGATCAATCCCCGATGCATCCTTGAGCGTGAAACGTAACCGGGTGGCACAGTGGGTGAGGCCGACGACATTCTTGGCCCCTCCGATACTTTTTATAATGTCTGCAGCGGGTTTCGATGCCACCTTGGTCTCCTTATGGTGTCTGGATGCGGGTTATCACATCGTTAGCAACGATAACGGTTTTCGCACCCGATTGGGAATTCCGCATTGCTTGAGAGACGTGGTGCCTGCGGTGATGGCAGTGCTACTGCGGCGGAAGAAGAACAACGTTTCCGACATGGCGCTTCTCAAGGAAGTCCCGCTGCGCGGCGACGATGTCGCCCAGCGGGTAGGTGCGTTCGAGCAGCGGGCGGATCTCGCCGCGTTCGACGTACGATACGACGTCGGCAAACACGTGCTCGTCCCAGGCGGTGCAACCGATGAGTCGTAAGTCGCCCAGGTAGAGCGTCCGTAGGTCAAGTTCGACAATCGGGCCGGCGATTGCGCCCGACGTCACATAGGCACCTCCGTGGCGCAGCACGGCGAGCATGCTGCCAAACCCGCTGCCTGCAACGTTGTCGATCACCACGTCGACGCTCTGGGCGCCAAGCAGCGAGACAGGGTCCTGTCCCCGCTCGAGGACCTTATCGGCACCAATCTCGAGGACACGCTCCCGTTTAGTGACGCTCGCGATTCCGATGACATACGCGCCCCGTCGTTTCGCGAGCTGCACGACGGCCGATCCCACACCTCCGGACGCTCCGGGAACGAGCACGCGCGTGCCCTGGGTGATCCCGGCACGGCTCACCATGTTCTCCGCGGTGCCATACGCACAGGGAATCGTTGCCAGCTCGGCGTCGCTCCACGTGCTCTCAACCGGGAACACGTCACTGGCCCGAACAACAGTGAACTGTGCAAATGCGCCATCACGATCAGAGCCGAGCCACTCTGTCTCGCTTGACCCTGACCGGTCCAGAGGCATGCACGAACGAATGAGAACGCGGGCACCGATGATTCTCTGGTCGACCTCGGTACCGACCGCGACGACACGGCCGCAGCAGTCCGCGCCCTGGATGAGCGGAAACGGTGTTGCCTCGTTCCAGCCACCGTCGCTGCGACCTGCCCCCAGCCCGTCGATCCCGTCGGATGATTCGTTGGTGGCGGTCGACACCGTCGACGAGTACCAGCCGAGTCGCGTATTGATGTCTGTGTTGTTCACACCGGCCGCGAGCACCTGAACGAGAACCTCGCCAGGTCCGGCCACTGGTTTGGGGACCTCGCGCACAACAAGCTGGTCGAAGTCACCGACACCCGTGGTGACGACGGCGATCATGGTGGCCGCGTCCGCGTGGGAGGCCTGAGTACTCTGTCGATGGCTCATGGCACCAGTCTTGCAGGAAGGCCCGTACCGCCGGTGGCGCTCCCTCAATCCGTGATCGTTCCCTGGTCCGACGGCGTCGTGCAGGGCCGCTGGCAGGCAGGTCAGAGATCGGCGAGCATGCTCACCGGGGACTCGATGCAGCGTGCAATATAGGTGAGGAAGCCGGCGGCGGTGCCACCGTCGCAGACTCGATGGTCGAAGACCAGGGAGAGTTCGACGACTGTGCGCACCGCGAGAGCGTGGTTGACCACCCAGGGGCGTTCGATCATCCGCCCAATACCGAGGATGGCGGCCTCCGGGTGATTGATGATGGCGGCCGACCCATCGACCCCCAGTGACCCGAAATTGTTCAGGGTGAAGGTGCCGCCGGTGAGCAGCGCCGGCGGGAAGGCGCCGTCCGCGGCGTGGGCCACGATCCCGGCGATCGCGTCCCGCAGCTGTCGTGTGGTCATCGTGTGGGCGCCGTGCACGACCGGGACCATCAGCCCCCGGGGGGTTTGCGCGGCGAGTCCGAGGTTGATGGCACCGCGCTGCAGGATCTCCTGGCTGGCGGTGTCGACCGAGGAATTCAGCAGCGGGAACCGGCGCAACCCGGCCACCGTGAACCGGGCGATCAGCGCCGTCACGCTGAAGCGCTCACCGGTCGTTTCGAACAGGCGGTCGCGCGCGGCGAACAGCTCGGTGGCGTCCACGTCGAGCCAAATGGTGGCCTCGGGGATCTCCCGGCGTGAGGTGGTCATGCGCTCGGACACCACCCGGCGCAGTCCGCTGATCGGGATCCGGATGTCGTCGGCGCGGGTATCGACACTCTCGATCGTCGTGACAGGCCCGACACTCCCTGTCTCGACCTGTGCTGGAGCCGTGGCGGCGCTCGCCGAGGCCTGGTCCCGGATCGCCGACTCGACGTCTCGGCGGAGCACAAGCGAATTGCTGCCGCTGCCGGTCAGCGTGGTCGCGTCAAAGCCGTGCTCGCGGGCCAGCCGTCGCACGAGCGGGGAAACGACGGGGGATCGCCCCGCAGGAGTGGTGTGCGCGGCGGGGGTGGTCTGTGCGGGCGCAGTCGCTACCGGCGCCGGCCTGCCGGGACGAACCCCGAAACGTGCGGCGATAGGGCGACGCACTGGCCGCGTGTTTTCGTTGGTGCCATAGCCGATCAGCACGGCACCGGATGCGGCGCCTTCGGCTGGTGCGGACTGTACCGCTGCCGGAGAGTCCGGAACGGCCGGAGTGGTGGTATCCGCGGCATCCGCCACCGTCAACAAGACTTGCCCAGCGTGTACGACTTCGCCGACAGCGCCGATCAGGGCTGCGACCACGCCGCCGTATGGCGACGGCAATTCCACGATGGACTTGGCCGATTCGACCTCGACCACGGGTTGGTCGATGGCGATGGTGTCGCCCACGGCTACCAGCCAGGACACGATTTCGGCCTCGGTAAGTCCTTCGCCGAGGTCAGGCAGGATGAAGTTCTGACCCATCAGTTCCACTCCCACGTTCCGAGGGCGGCGAGGACACGGTCGGGGGTTGGCAGGAAGTACTCCTCGAGTTTGGGTGACGGGTAGGGGATGTCGAAACCGGTGATGCGCAGGATCGGCGCTGCCAGGTGGAAGAAGTTGCGCTCGGTCAGCCGGGCGGCAACCTCGGCCCCATAGCCGCCGAACTGCGCCGCCTCGTGCAGCACGGCGGCGCGGGAGGTCTTCCGCACGGAGGCACCCACCGTCTCGTCGTCGAACGGGGACAGGCTGCGCAGGTCGACAACCTCGATCGAGAGTCCCTCGGCCACCGCGAGCTCGGCCGTCGCGAGGGCCGTCTTCACGGTCGGCCCGTAGGCGATCAGGGTGACGTCGGTCCCCTCGCGGAGCACGACCGCGGTATTCATCGGTGCCGTGCGCACGGGCAGGCTGAGCTCGGCCTTGGCCCAGTACCGGCTCTTGGGTTCGAGGAAGATGACCGGATCGTCGCTGCTGATGGCCTCGCGGAGCATCGAGTAGGCATCCGCCGGATTCGACGGTGAGACCACGGTAAGGCCGGGCGTGGCTGCCCAGTAGGCCTCGGAGGAATCGGAGTGGTGTTCCACGCCGCCGATGTCGCCGGCGTAGGGGATCCGGATCACGAGCGGCAGCTGGATGCGCCCGCGGGTGCGGTTGCGCATCTTCGCCACGTGCGACACGATCTGCTCGAACGCCGGGTAGCTGAACGCGTCGAACTGCATCTCCACGACGGGGCGCAGGCCGTACATGGCCATGCCGATCGCGGTACCCACGATCCCGGATTCCGCCAACGGCGAGTCACTCACCCGGCTCTCCCCGAATTCGGCGTACAGCCCGTCGGTCACCCGGAAGACGCCGCCGAGCGGGCCGACATCCTCGCCGAACAGAACCACTGTCGGGTCGTCGCGCATCGCGTCCTGGATCGCGGCGTTGAGCGCCGCCGCCATGGTGAGGGTGACCGGCGCGCGCACGGGCGCCGGTTCGGTGTCGTGAAGCGTCATCGGATTTCCTCTGATTGCGCGGTGATGGATGCGGCGGCGTGTTCGGCGAGCTCGGCCGCGAGGAAGGCGCGCTGCTCCATCAGGGCGGCGCGCGGCGTTGCGTAGACGTGGTCGAAGAGCTCGAGCGGATCCACGGGTGCGGAACGGGTCATGCACTCCCGGGTGGCCGCGGCCAGGTCTTCGGCCTCGGCACGGATGTCCGCGCGCTCCGCGTCGCTCAGCGCTCCGACCTCGCACAGATAGGTGTCCAGGCGTGTGATCGGGTCGCGCCGTCGCCAGATCTCCAGATCCCCGGCATCGCGGTAGCGGCTCGGGTCGTCGGAGTTGGTGTGTGCCTCCATCCGGTAGGTCAGACCCTCGATCAGGGTGGGGCCGTGCCCGGCGCGGGCGTTCTGCACGGCCGTTGCGGTGACCGCGTACATCGCAGCCACGTCGTTGCCATCCACGAAGTAGCCGGGCATTCCGTAACCGATGGCCTTGTCGGCGATGGTTCGGCAGCGCATCTGCTTGTCCAGAGGCACGCTGATCGCAAACTGGTTGTTCTGCACCAGGAAGACGACGGGAGCCTGCCAGACGGCGGCGAAGTTGAAGGCCTCGTGGGCGTCGCCCTCGCTGGTGGCGCCGTCTCCGAGCAGGGTCAGTGCCACGGTGGTGTCCCGCTTGAGTTTGGACGCGGTCGCGAGCCCCACGGCGTGCAACGCCTGTGTGGCCAGCGGGGTGGCCTGCGGTGCAATCCGGTGGGCGTTCTGGTCGTACCCGCTGTGCCAGTCCCCGCGGAACGAGGCCAGGATATGCTCGGGCGGCACGCCCCGGGTGAGCAGGGCGATGCTGTCCCGGTAGGTAGGGAAGAGCCAGTCCTCGGCGCCGAGTGCGGCGACCGCGGCGATCTCGCAGGCCTCCTGGCCGAGGGCGGACGGGTACGTCGCCAGACGCCCCTGCCGGGTCAGCGCGGTGACCTGCACATCGAACCGGCGGGCGACGACCATGCGCCGGTACAGGCTGAGCAGCGTGGCTGGGTCCGGCAGGGCGAACCCTCCGGCCTCATCAGGCGACGCGGCGCGGCCAGTGTCATCGATCAGGCGGAGGGGGCGGGGCGCGGTGAGGGGACTCTCTACCAGGCTCTCGACATTGAGGCTCATGACGCAATGGTGGGGCATCTCCTCACCTTCGACGAGGCTCCGACGACGGATGCGAACGTTTGGTCCGAAGCGGCGTCGAGCCGTGCCATTCGTCCGCGAAAAACGGCCTTTCAGCGCCAGTTGTCCGCAGCCCGGGCCGGGGGCAGACCGGTGATCTCCTCGAGAATGAGGTGGGAGCGGGTATTGGTCACGCCGGGCATACTGTGGATGTCGCGCAGGATGGCCTGGCTCAGCTGTTCGTGGTCAGGGGCACTGACGGTGAGAATGATGTCGATATCGCCGCTGACGGCTTGCGCCTTCTCGACGAACGGCAGCTCGCTGAGCCTGCGGGCCATCTCGGCCCACGAGACGTCCCCGATCTTCACGATCACGAGGGCGGAGACCCTCAGCCCGAGTGCCCGGCGGTCGATCTGCGCGCCGAACCCGGTGACCACCCCCTGACGCAGGAGATTCTGCATGCGGCTGTGCGCGGTGGTGCGGGAAATGTGCACGAGTGTGGCCAGCTGCCGCATCGACAGGCGGCCGTCACGGCTGAGTTCGGCCACGATCTGCCGGTCGATCGGGTCGAGACCTTCGGGCGTGCCCGGAGCGGCGGGGGCCACGTGTCGCGTCATTGGAATCCTCAGGCTGGGGAAAGCCTCAGACTACTGCCAGCTCAGGCGACCGACGCATCGCGCGCAGGTAGTGGTTCTTGGGCCAGTGGCGCAGCCGACGCGGGAGATGAGGGTAGATGCGTCTTGTCAGCCGGATCAGCCGGTCGAAGTGGCGCTGCGACCCCTCGTTCCAGGGCAGGTCGAACAGCTCTCGCACCGAGACGGGGAGCAGACCGACGGTCACAAAACGTCCAAACGGCATCATCAGCCGCAGCCAGAGCGGCCCGGTGCGAGGGTGCAGCAGCTGGCGAGCCACGGTGCGGGTGGCGGCATCCGTCCGCAGCTCGCCGAGCCGTTGGTCAAAGTACCGGGCGAAGGCTGCCCGGTCGCGGGGCCACAGCCCCAACGGCATCTGCAGCGCCGTGCCCAGAACGGCGTACTCGCTGTAAAGGGCGTCGGCCGTGGCGTCGTCTGGCGGACCGTAGACCAGCTCCCGCATCGTGATGGCAGAGTCGTACAGGGTTGCCGCCACCCAGAGCTGCAGCTCCGGAGTGAAGGCGCTGTATGCCGGGCGCTCCGCGGTGGCCGGGCCTGCCACCGGGCCATGGGCGTGATTGACCTGGTGCCGTGCCCGGGCAGCCTCCTCGGGCGTGCCGAACACGACGGCGTACACGTAGGTCAGGGTGCCGCGCAGCCGATCCAGTGGTCTCGCCGCGAAGTCGCTGTGGTGGGCCACCCCATGGCCAATCGACGGGTCGGCGATCTGCAGCAGGATGGACCGCCCGCCGGCGGCAATCAGCACGGCCTCGCCAGCCATGGCCTTTATCTGCATTCTGGCCTCCCCACTTGATGCCTGAGTGTATCGCCGACATCCGGTAAGCGGATGGGCGCCGCGCCACTTCCGCGGCCGGCAGGCTAGCCTTGATCGATGATCTCCGGCCGACGACACCCGGCCCGCGCACGCCGCCTGGCGGCGCTCGCCACAGCGGCCCTGCTGGCTCTCACCCTCTCGGGCTGCACCGCCGCGCCTGAAGCGAACGAGCAGAGCGGCACCGCCGGCGCGGCCCCGTTGGGGCCCGGCTGGTCGGCCGATCCGGTTGCAGAAGACGCCACCCGGCGCCTCGCTGCCATGTCCCTGACCGAGAAGGTCGCCAGCCTGCTGATGCTGCACCAGCCGGGAACGGATCCCGCCGCGCTGCGCTCGTTCGCCGCGGTGAACGGCGTGGGCGGTCTCATCCTGATGGGCGATAATGTGCCGGAATCCCCGGAGGTCATGCGGGCGATGACGGATGCCCTCAGTCCCGAGCCTGACTTTCCGCTCCTGATCGGTATCGACCAGGAGGGCGGCGAGGTGTCCCGGCTGCCCGCCGACCTGGCCCCGGGGGCGGAGCTCCTGCGCACGCTTCCCACACAGGCCACGGAGGAGTCCTTCCGCAGCCGGGCTACCCTGTTGGAGTCCGTCGGCGTGAGCGTCAACTTCGGCATCGTCGCTGACGTCACGGCCGACCCCGGCTCGTTCCTGGCCGGCCGGGTGCTCGGCACCGACCCCGCCTCGGCATCCTCCCGGGTGGCTGCAGCGGTCGCCGGTGAGCGCGGCCGGGTGCTGAGCACGCTCAAGCACTTCCCGGGACACGGAGCGGCACCGGGGGACTCGCACCGAAGCATCCCGTCGACACCGCTCGGATACCAGGACTGGCTCGCCGCGGAGGCGCCGCCGTTCGAGGCCGGGATCGCGGCCGGTGCCGAGGTGGTCATGTTCGGGCACTTGTCTTACCAGAGCGTCGACCGGCGTCCGGCGAGTCTGTCGCCGGCCTGGCACAAGATTCTCCGAACCGAGCTCGACTTCGACGGCGTCACGATCACCGACGATCTGCTGATGCTGCAGGATTCCGGGCTGCCGGAGTACGCCGACCCGGCGGAGAACGGAATCGCCGCCCTGGCCGCGGGTACCACCATGCTGCTGTACGTTTTGCCGGCGAACCCCGCGCGGTACGGCATCGATGTCACGGCCCTGATCGGCAGAATCGTCGGAGCGGTCGACTCCGGGCGGCTCACGCCGGAGCAGATCGACGCGGCCGCCTACAAGCTCCTGATGCTGCGCGGCCGGGCTGCCGGCTGAGCGTCGGGACGTGATCGGCGGGTCTTGCTGTGTGCCGGCTAGCGCTGTGCCGTGCCGACGAAGTACGCGGTGACGACCTCGCGGGTGCTGAGCGGGCTGTCGCCCGAGATTGGCGCGACATGAACCGTCCAGCGGGGAGCGGACCGGTCGACGCCATCTGTGCTTTCGGCCCAGACCGCTCCAGCCTCCGTGCACGAATACGTGCCGTACCAGCCTGGTTTCTCGGCCAGATCGTTCCAGACGCCTCCGCTGCGGATCAGGCAGCGGTCCCCATCACTGAGCAGCAGTCCGAGCGGTTGCGCCTGGTCAGGTGCGCTGGTCTTCGGTAGGGTTCCCGTGCTCGGCACGCGAATCACCTCCGTGTTCCACGGGTCGCGATAGCAGGCCACGAAGCCGGGAACAGGGTCCTGCCAACAGGCCACGGCGAACGCGCTCGACGGAGAGCAGGCGAGGATGTTGTCATCGACGGCGACCGCGGACGGCTTCGCATCGAACGACGTGCTGCCACAGTCGAGCGTGAGAGTCGTCTCATCGGTGACGGTGAAACCCGAGGCAGGCAGACCGCTCTCGGTGACGGGGCGCATCACGACGCTCTCGGTTGCCGGTGCCGTCCCCGAGGTGGCGGAGGGAGTCGAAGACGGTGCGCACCCGGTGAGGAGCACGCTCAGCAGTCCCAGAGTAAGGAGGATACGTGAGCGCATTTCGGCCCTCCGTTCCACCCGTAACCAGCCCCCTGAGCGACTGACGGTACCCTCGGGCCGAGGGGCAGTCAAGGGATTCTGACGGGAGTGACCGGACCGCTGACGAAAAGTTACTTCGCCAGCGCGGAATATTTCCAATTCCTATGCGCTTGCATGAAACCGAGGGCGAGAATCCACCGTCCCCCGATTTGAGGAGCACCCATGACTGAGACCACAGCAACGAGCATCCCCGGTTACAGGGCCGGGACCTGGACCATTGACCCGACGCACAGCGAGGTCGGTTTCAGCATCCGCCACATCATGATCAGCAAGGTCAAGGGGTCGTTTGAGAAGTTCGAGGCGACCTTCGTCACCGGCGAAAACCCCCTCGACTCTTCCGTCACGGCGACGGCCCAGGTCTCGTCGATCAACACGAACGAAGCCAACCGTGACAGCCACCTGCGCACCGGCGACTTCTTCGACGCGGAGACCCACCCGACCATCGGCTTCGTCTCCACCGGCGTGCGCCAGGTCAAGGGAGACTTCCTCGTCGACGGTGACCTCACCATCAAGGGCGTCACGAAGCCCGTCACCTTCGACTTCGAGTTCGGCGGTTTCGGCACGGACCCGTACGGCAACTACAAGGCCGGCGCCACGGCGAGGACCGAGGTCACCCGCTCTGACTTCGGCCTCACCTACAACGCGGCGCTCGAGACCGGCGGAGTGCTGCTCGGCGAGAAGGTCACCATCACCATCGAGCTGCAGGCCGCGCTCGACCAGGCGTAACCGTTCCCGCGCAGAGGTCTGCGCCAAAGAACGGAGGAAGGGGCCCCAAAATGGGGCTCCTTCCGTTGTTGGGCGAGCGACGCCGTGACGAGACCGCCCTCACCGTGGCGACGTCGAGGTCGCTCCGAGGGGCTGAACCCGGTAGCCCGATCTCTATTCGCCCTTGATCTCCTCACGCACCCGGCGAAGGTCCTCCATCAGTGATCCGATCAGGATCCAGTGCTGCGGATGCGGCGTCGCAATGACCAGGGGAGCGGTCAGGGTGGGCGGTTCCAACGTCACGCTGACCTGCTGAACGCCGGGGTTGTCCACCTGCTCGGTGAGCAGCCTCAGGTCATGGGCGGCACGGCTCAGCTCGACCGTGATCGCCAGCACGGTGGGCTCGAGGTGCAGGGAATGGTCGTAATGATCGCGGAGCGACCGGGTCATGCCGATCGTGCGCGCAACGAGCGAGGTCAGCCGGCCAAAGAGTTCCTCATCGATGTCGAGAAGGCGCCGGTTCACCGCGTGCCGGGGGTTGAGCGTGAGACTCTCCTCGGCCTGCGTGATCGCCTGGTCCGCCTTGGCGAGCATGGGGCGCAGCAGTCGAACCTTGATCATCATTTCTTCGATCTGGCTGGCCTTCTGCGGAAACCGCAGGGCGTCGACGATGCGGTCGAGGGTGTCCGCGATCTCGTAGGCCAGCCGAACCACGGCCGCGTGCGCCGGACCGAGCAGTACCGGCGGCACGATCAGGGCGTTGACGAGAAGGGCTGCCGCGGCCCCGATGATTGTTTCGACGATGCGATCCCGCGCGTATTCGGCCGTGGCCGTGGCGATCGTGAGGAGGAGCATGGCGCTGATTGGGATCTGGCTCGCCGAGCTGGGGGCGAGCCGAAGTGCCCACGCCAGCATGATGCAGAACACGATGGCCAGCAGAACGACCCAGCTCGACTGGCCGAATGCGACACTGACGCCATAGGCGATGATGACCCCGCCGATGACGCCCAAGCTGCGCTCCACAGCTCGGCCGAGGGTCTGGTTGATGTTCGGCTGCACAACGAGCAGGGCCGCGATCGCAGCGAAGACGGGCAGTTGCTCGGTGTCGAGGAGCGCCTGCGACAGGATCCAGCCGAGCGCGACCGCCAGGGAGGTCTTGACCGCCTGGAGCAACGGAATCCGGCTCGTGGATCGCAGCCGGGTGTTGATTCTCACTTGCTCAGGGTAGTCGAACCGGGCCTGGTGCCGGTAAAGACCTGCGGGTTAGGGCAGATCGTCGTCGGTGCGGGCGCCGAAGACGATTTCGTCCCAACTCGGCATCGAGGCGCGCCCGCGCTTGCCGTGGCCCGACGCACGCGGCGTCGCGGCCGGAGACTGACCTCCGGCGGCCTGGGCGGACCAGGCGTTGCGGGGTGTGTCGGTCGGCGCTCCGGCGGCGGGAGCCGGGGGAGTGGCGGCGGGTTCCACCGGAGCCTCGAGAGGCTGGTCAACCAGACGGATTCCCGGTGCCGGGGAACTGGCGTTGGTGTTGTCGGCGTTGGAATTGGGACCCGCGTGGTGGCTCTCGGCCTGGTTGCTTTCGAACGCAGCGGCTTCGCGCTCACCTCGGCGGCGGCGGAGGGATGCCAGAAGGTCAGCCGTCTCGCTCAGGCTCTGCGGTGGTTCGTCGGCGCGTTTGATGGCTGCCCGGGACACGGCAGCCGTCGTGCCGGCTGAACGGGAGTAGGGCACCGGGTCCAGGAGCGGCGCGGTGTCGTTCAGCAGTTCCTCAGCCAGCGATTCCTTGAAGGTGAACGCACCGCTGTCGAACCGGGACACATCCGCGAGGCTGGTTTCGGCGCCGACCGCCCGCAGCCGCGGGATCAGGGCGCCCTTCAGTTCGCCCTGCTGCGACAGCGCAATGGCTTCACTTCCGACCGGCGACAGGGAGTTCTTCTTCGGTTCGAATCCCCAGCGGGCGTCGTGGTCGATGTCATCGGCAGTGAAGGCCAGCTTGACGATCCAGCCGGCACCGGGCTCTTTCCAGCTGGCCCAGCGCTCGTTCGTGGCGCCGAGCGAAGCCAGGCGCTCACGGATGACGGTGCCGAAGTTGGCTCCGCCCTCGATCGGGTCAGGGTCGATGGCGGTGTGCACGGGCACGCTCAGTGCGCAGGAGACCATGTAGTCGCGTTCGGCGACGACCGGGCCCTCGAAGCGGCGCACGAAATCAAGGGGCGCGCCCGTGACCGCGGCGACGTCTTCGGCGGACATGCCGGCCCGGATGTGCGCCTGTACTTCCCTGGGGCTCAGCTTGGGCCCCGACGTTGGTTCCGCCTGGGTTTGGCGAAGCCGGGACTGAAGAACTTCGTCGATGGGGATCCTGAATCGATCTCCCTCCTCCGACGCTGCGAGCAGCGCACCATTCTCGACTCCAATAACTTTCAATTCCTGCATGTTGAAAGCCCTCTCGCCATCACTCGTGCGATCAAGACTGCCATGTAAATGGCGAATCTTCGGGGAATACGACGGGCGTGCCGCAAGTTGATGACTGTGCCGAGCAAATGGCGCGGCGTGTAGTTTGCTATTCCGCCCGGATTGTTGGAAACTATGGCCGCCGAAATCGTTTCTCGGCGCAACTGAATGGATGGGTATGGCAACCGATTACGACGCACCACGGAAGACCGAAGACGACTCGGAGTCGATTGAGGCCCTCAAGGAGCGCGTACCTGACAAAATGTCCGGTGTCGTAGATGTGGACGACTCTGACAACCCCGGTGGTTTCGACCTTCCCGGCGCCGATCTGTCCGACCTCGACCTCGATGTCGTCGTTCTGCCACCGCAGGCTGACGAGTTCACCTGCGTGGAGTGTTTCCTGGTGAAGCACCGCTCGCAGATGTCGCACGAGACCAAGCTCGGCCCGGTTTGCTTGGAGTGCGGCTCCTAAACGCGCTTAATCATGTGATGCTGGCCGTCGCGATCCGTTGATCGCGGCGGCCAATTTCTTTGGGTGTCGCGTCGACACGAGCCAATACGGTGCCGGGTCTGTCGCATCCACGATCGGGATCCGCACGACGGGCCGAATCCAGCCGCGGATGAGCAGCCAGGCTCGTGCATCGAGCCGTTGGCCGCGTTCCAGGGCTGCCTCGTCTCCGTCGAAGGGCTGAACCTCGCCGACCAGCTCGGTCGAAATGCTCGCGCGCCCGGCGATGAGCTCACCGTCCTGCACCTGCACCACCGGGGCTGATAGCAGCAGCGCCAGAACGCAGGCGGTGTAGAGGCCGGCGGCTGTCAGTACGCCGGCCAGCATCGAGATCGGTGCAAATACAAGGATGCTGGCAGGAATGATGAGGGCAGTGGCAACGTAGGGTGCGGGAGAGGCCCAGAGTTTTTCGCGATATTTAGGCATGGGTCTATTCGATCAGACTTCTGCACTAGCCTCGACACGTGGCAGAAAGAGTCGAAGTCCTGATTACCGCGTCCATCCTCCCGAGCTACGCGCACCCAGGTGATGCGGGAGCGGACCTTCATTCCGCGGAGGCTCTGGTCCTGGCCCCCGGTGAACGCGCACTGGTCGGTACGGGGGTGTCGATCGCCCTCCCCGACGGTTTCGCGGCCTTCGTCGTGCCGCGCAGCGGTCTCGCGTTCAAGCACGGCATCACGATTGTGAACGCGCCCGGCACCGTCGACGCCGGGTACCGCGGCGAGATCAAGGTCACGCTTCTCAACACCGACCAGACAGCGCCCTATGCGATCGCGGTCGGTGACCGCATCGCCCAGATCATCATCATGCCCGTCAGCCGGGCCACTTTCATTCCCGTGGATCGCCTGCCTGGCAGCCAGCGAGGGGAAAGCGGGTTCGGCTCCACGGGCCACAGTCGGCACATCAGCACGAACACCCCAACGTCAGGAGACAACCAGTGAGCGACACCGTGAACCCGGAGGAGATCCCGGACGAGACGGCCAAGTCGGCGCCGGACGATCGAGCGACCGAGGGTCCCCTCGACGAAGCCGAAGCTAACCCGGTTCGACCCTACGTCGACCTCGGCGGGGTCAGGATCCTTCCGCGTGAGGGACTCCATTTACGCTTGGAGATCGAAGAGGGCAGCAAGCGGGTCGTGGCCATCGGACTCGACTACGCCGGCTCGACCCTCCAGGTGCAGCCGTTCGCCGCGCCACGTTCGAGTGGCCTCTGGCATGAAATCCGTTCCCAGATCGCCGACCAGATCGGCAAGCAGGGCGGAACGACGACTCTCCGCGAGGGCCCGTTCGGCCCCGAATTGGTGGCGGAGATCCCCGTCGCGGCCGGCCAGGGAGCAGATGGTACGAGCCGGCTGGCCCGGTTCATCGGAGTCGACGGCCCGCGCTGGTTCCTGCGCGGAGTGATCGCCGGCGAAGGTGCCATCAATGCCGGTGCCGCGACGGAGATCGAAGACCTCTTCCGCAGCATCGTCGTGGTGCGTGGATCGGCCCCGATGCCGCCGCGTGACCTCATTCCGCTCCGGATGCCGGCCACCCCCGCCAGTGCGGCCGAGCCGGGCCAGGCCTAAGAGGCCTGAATGACGGACTCACCGCTGCCTGGCGGGGCCCGCGAGCCCGACGCTTCACACAACACGTCTGACTCGCCCGTGCCCGCCGCTTTCGCCGACGGCATGGCGGCCGCGGCCCGGCGGGCCGGCTTCACACCGGCCGCCGAGGGTGAGTCGATCAGCGGTCGTGCCGTACTGACCGCGGTGGGTGGCATCCGTGGTCTGTTCGAGGCCGTGCTGCCCGGACTCGTGTTCCTGATCACCTACACCTTCACCCGTCAGCTCTTCCCCGAGCAGTCGCTGGTGCTGTCGCTGGTCGTGCCGGTGCTGATCGGCGCCGTCTTCATTGTGCTGCGCCGGGTCAGTCGTCAAACGGTGACGCCCGCCGTCGGTGGGCTGGTGGCACTGATCCTCAGCGCGGTGCTCGCCCTGTTCACCGGCCGTGCCGAAGACTTCTTCCTGCCCGGATTCTGGACCAACGGCCTCTACGGAGGAGCCCTCTTCATCTCGGCGGTCGTTGGCTGGCCGCTCATCGGGCTGGCCGTCGGATTCCTGATGGGCGACGGAATCGCCTGGCGGTTGAACCCGTCACGGCGCCGGGTCCTGACTGTGCTCACGCTCTGCTGGGCGGGCCTGTTCGGGCTTCGGCTGGCCGTTCAGCTTCCCCTGTACTACTCCGGAAACGTGGAATGGCTCGGTGCCGCCAAGCTCCTGATGGGGATCCCGCTCTACGCACCGCTCCTGGTGATCTCGTGGCTGGTGGTCAGGGCGGTCTACCGGACCGATGACCGTGGGACCGACGTCGCCGCGGCTCGCCAGCCCGAGTAAATTCCGCAAGATTCGGCGACACTCGCCAGAAGAGCGGTGGAATCGTGGGGGCACCGCTAGAGTTATCTCTACGTCAAGATAGTTTGGCGGTGAACATCGTCCGCACGTGGCATCCGCCGGTTAGGTTACCCTTGCTGGCAGGGGCAGGCGTCCGGTCGTCAGGATTGAGGATTGCGGACGGTTTTGCCGTCGGTTTCCACGAAGGAGAGGGCATCGTGTCGGCGCTTAATAATGCGGTCGTAAACAGTTTTGGAGCCAAGGACACCCTGCGGGTCGGGTCGACAGACTATGAGGTCTTTCGTCTCGACGCGGTCAAGGGCTACGAGAAGCTCCCGTTCAGCCTGAAGGTGCTGCTGGAGAATCTCCTCCGCACCGAAGACGGAGCCAACATCACCGAGGCCCACATTCGTGCGCTGGGCGAGTGGGTTCCCACGAAGGAACCCGACACCGAGATCCAGTTCACGCCCGGACGCGTGGTCATGCAGGACTTCACCGGCGTGCCGTGCATCGTCGACCTCGCCACCATGCGCGAGGCCGTCGCCGAGCTCGGCGGCGACCCGAAGAAGATCAACCCGCTGGCCCCGGCCGAGCTGGTCATCGACCACTCCGTCATCGCCGATCTGTTCGGCACCGCGGACGCCCTCGAACGCAACGTGGAGATCGAGTACGAGCGCAACGGCGAGCGTTACCAGTTCCTGCGCTGGGGCCAGACCGCGTTCAACGATTTCAAGGTCGTACCGCCCGGAACCGGCATCGTGCACCAGGTCAACCTGGAGTACCTGGCCCGCGTCACTATGACCCGCACTGTGCGCGGTGCTGACGGCACTGACGTGCTCCAGGCCTACCCCGACACCTGTGTGGGAACCGACTCGCACACGACCATGGTCAACGGCCTGGGCGTGCTCGCCTGGGGCGTGGGCGGCATCGAAGCCGAGGCAGCCATGCTCGGCCAGTCCATCTCGATGCTCATTCCCAAGGTGGTCGGCTTCAAGCTCAACGGCTCCATCCCGACCGGCGTCACCGCGACGGATGTCGTGCTCACCATCACCCAGATCCTGCGCAAGCACGGCGTGGTCGGCAAGTTCGTCGAGTTCTACGGCGCCGGCGTCTCGCAGGTTCCGCTGGCCAACCGGGCCACGATCGGCAACATGAGCCCGGAGTTCGGCTCCACGGCCGCCATGTTCCCGATCGACGACGTCACCCTCGACTACTTGCGTCTGACCGGTCGCACCGACGAGCAGGTCGCGCTTGTCGAGGCCTACTCGAAGCTGCAGGGTCTCTGGCACGACGCCGACAAGGAGCCCGACTTCAGCGAGTACCTCGAGCTCGACCTCGGCACCGTTGTCCCGTCTATCGCCGGCCCGAAGCGTCCGCAGGACCGTGTCATTCTCACCGAGGCGAAGTCGCAGTTCGAGCTGGACCTCCAGAGCTACGCGACGCAGGATCTGACTCTGGTGGACGCGGCGGTTGAGGCTTCCTTCCCAGCCTCAGATCCGATCGGCTTCACCGCCGAGGACGAGAAGTTCGCCCACAAGATCTCGCACAGCCACGTGAGCCACGCTCCGATCAGTGTGTCGCGACCCGTCGCGATCACCACGCAGGCCGGTGCGAGCTATACGCTCGACCACGGAGCGGTCGCCGTCGCGGCCATCACCTCGTGCACGAACACGTCCAACCCGAGCGTCATGCTCGCCGCAGGTCTGCTCGCCCGCAACGCCGTGAAGAAGGGCCTCACGTCCAAGCCGTGGGTCAAGACCACCCTGGCTCCGGGGTCGAAGGTCGTCACCGACTACTACGAGAAGGCCGGCCTGACCGACGATCTGGAGGCTCTCGGCTTCTACACCGTCGGCTACGGCTGCACGGTCTGTATCGGCAACACCGGTCCGCTCATCGACGAGGTCACGGCCGCCATCAATGACAACGACCTGGCCGTCACCGCGGTGCTCTCGGGCAACCGTAACTTCGAGGGTCGGATCAGTCCCGACGTCAAGATGAACTACCTGGCCAGCCCGCCGCTGGTCATCGCCTACGCCCTTGCCGGCTCGATGAACTTCGACTTCGAGACGGATTCGCTGGGCATCGGCAGCGACGGCAACGATGTGTTTCTCAAGGACATCTGGCCTGACTCCGCCGAGGTGCAGGCCACCATCGACAGCTCCATCGACACCGGCATGTTCACGAAGCAGTACGGCCATGTCTTCGAGGGCGACGAGCGCTGGCGCGGCCTGCCGACGCCGGACAGCGAGGTCTTCGAATGGGACCCCGAGTCGACGTATGTTCGGAAGCCCCCGTACTTCGACGGGATGACCATGGAGACCACCCCGGTGGGCGACATCGTCGGTGCCCGTGTGCTGGCCAAACTGGGCGACTCGGTCACGACCGACCACATCAGTCCTGCCGGTTCGATCAAGGCCGACAGCCCGGCCGGCGCCTACCTGCTGGAGCACGGCGTCGAACGCGGTGACTTCAACTCCTACGGTTCGCGCCGAGGCAACCACGAGATCATGATCCGCGGAACATTCGCGAACATCCGTCTCCGTAACCAGCTGCTGGACGGTGTCGAGGGTGGCTACACCCGTGATTTCACCGTCGACGGGGCTCCGCAGGCGTTCATCTACGACGCGGCGCAGAACTACCAGGCTGCCGGCACGCCGCTGGTCATCTTCGGTGGCAAGGAATACGGTTCAGGTTCGTCCCGTGACTGGGCCGCGAAGGGCACCAGTCTGCTCGGGGTGAAAGCCGTCATCACGGAAAGCTTCGAGCGCATCCACCGCTCGAACCTGATCGGGATGGGCGTCGTACCGCTGCAGTTCCCGGCTGGGGAGAGCTGGGCGTCGCTCGGATTGGACGGCACGGAGGTCGTCACGATCGAGGGTCTCGTTGAGCTGAACAATGGAGTCACCCCGAAGACCGTGCGCGTCACTGCGGCGCCCAGTGCGCAGTCCGCGCCCGGGAAGGCCACGGTCGAGTTCGACGCGGTCGTTCGCATTGACACTCCAGGTGAGGCCGACTACTACCGCAACGGCGGTATCCTGCAGTACGTCCTGCGTTCACTGGTTGCCTAGCGGCATCCAGCAGCCTTTCGGCTAGCGACCGAAGCCGGCGCGTAGACTCGGTCTGACCGAATCTATGCGCCGGTTTTTTTGGTGGCGGATAGCGCAACGTGAAAGGTGTTATCGATGGCGCTACTGGACACGATCTCCGGGCCGAGAGATCTTGATCGCCTCTCGATGGAACAGCTCGACCTGCTTGCTGCTGAGATACGGGCATTCCTGGTGCGGGAGATCTCCAAGACCGGCGGACACCTCGGGCCCAACCTGGGCGTGGTCGAGCTGACCATCGCGATGCACCGGGTTTTCGAGTCGCCTCGCGACGCCATCGTCTTCGACACCGGGCACCAGTCCTACGTGCACAAGCTGCTCACTGGTCGCCAGGACTTCAGCCGCCTGCGCCAGACCGGCGGTCTCGCCGGCTATCCGCAGCGCCGGGAGTCGGAGCACGACATCGTGGAGAGCTCCCACGCCTCCAGCTCGTTGTCCTGGGCTGACGGCATCTCGCGAGCCTTCGAGATGACCGGCCAGAGCGACCGCCATGTGATCGCGGTCGTCGGCGACGGTTCGCTGACCGGTGGCATGACCTGGGAAGCCCTCAACAACATCAGCGACGACAACACCCGACGCCTGATCATCATCGTGAACGACAACGGGCGCTCCTATGCGCCCACCATCGGTGGCATGGCCCGCTTTCTCAACACCGTGCGCACCCGCCAGGCGTACCACAGCGCCTATCTCACCAGCCGTCAGGCCTTCGAACGGATGGGTGCGCCCGCCCGCGCATTCTTCCGCGGTGTGCGCGGCGGTATGCACGGCTTCCTCGCCCGGTTCTCCAACAACGAGGCGCTGTACTCCAACCTCGACATCAAGTACATCGGCCCGGTCGACGGCCACGACATGGCTGCGATGGTCGAGGCTCTCCGGCAGGCCAAGGGCTATGGTGCGCCGGTGATCGTGCACGCGATCACCCAGAAGGGCAAGGGTTACGATCCAGCCGTTCAGGACACCGCCGACCAGTTTCATGCGGTCGGCCAAATCGTCCCGGAAACGGGGGAGTCCATCGAATCCGCCGGCGCGCCCTCCTGGACGTCGGTTTTCGCCGACGAACTGCTGCGACTCGCCACGATCGAGCCGAGGATCGTTGGAATCACCGCGGCAATGCTCCGCCCCACCGGCCTGCACAAGATGGCCGAGAGGTTCCCCGACCGGGTGCACGACGTGGGCATCGCTGAGCAGCACGCCGTCGCCAGCGCCGCCGGCCTCGCGTTCGGCGGCCTGCACCCGGTTGTCGCGCTCTATGCGACCTTCATCAACCGGGCGTTCGACCAGGTCCTGATGGATGTCGCCCTGCACAAGGCGGGCGTCACGTTCGTTCTCGACCGGGCCGGGGTGACCGGGCCCGACGGCCCCAGCCACCACGGTATTTGGGACCTGGCGATCCTGCAGGTCGTTCCCGGGATCCGCCTCGCGGCACCTCGGGACTCGGTGCGGCTGTGCGAGGAGCTCGAGGAGGCCGTCGCCGTCGACGACGGACCCACCGTGGTGCGCTTCCCCAAGGGCAGCGTGAGCGCCCCCATCGACGCCGTGCGGCGTCTGGATGATGGGGTCGACGTGCTCCTGGAGTCGGCCCAGAAGGACGTGCTCATCGTCACCGTCGGGCCGATGGCCTCGATGGGTCTCGATGTGGCAGATCGGCTTTCGGCCCAGGGCATCGGAGCCACCGTCGTTGACCCTCGTTGGGTTGTTCCGGTTCCGCAGAGCATCGTGTCCCTGGCCGCGGAGCACCGCATCGTCGTGACCATTGAAGACGGCATTCGGGTCGGCGGTATCGGTACCCGCATTCGTCAGGACCTGCGCGAAGCCGGTGTGGACACGGCGGTCACCGAACTGGGCCTGCCCGACGAATTCCTCGACCACGGCACCCGCGCTGAGATCCTCGAACGCGTGGGACTGACCCCGCAGCGTATCGCCCGGGATGTCGTCGCGATGGTGCTCGGTAGCAAGATCCCGCACGCGCGGCCACTGCCGGAGGATCGCGCCGTTACCGGAACCATCCCGGCCAGCCGCCAGCAGGACTAGCAACACCAGAGCCGTGACGTCGGCTCCCCTATTCTCAGAAAAGGGGAGCCGAAGTCACGGCTCGGCGAACGGGATGCGCGTTACTCGGCGACGGTCGTGCGGGCGGCAGGCTGGGAGACCACGCCCACGCCCCTGATCGGCGGGGTGTGGAACGTGCCTTGGAAGACCCGTTCGCTCGCGCCGACGCGGTCGAGGTAGGGCGTGACCCCGCCCATCTGGAAGGGCCAGTTGGCCCCGAGGATCATGCACAGGTCGATGTCCTCCGCGGCGTGCACGACACCGTCGTCCAGCATCCGCTTGATTTCATCGGCGAGGCCGTCCTCAACGCGGCGCAGGATCTGCTCAGCCGTCATGGGTGTCTGTCCACCCGTGACGATCTTGACGGCGCCCTTGTCGAAGCCCTTGATCTTGCCCTTGGCGTCGCGCTCCAGAATCGTTCCGTGCTCGGCCAGACGGTGCAGGTTCGCACTGTCATAGAAGCGGTCCGGGAACGCGGCGTGGTGGGTATCCAGAACGTGCGCACCGACCTTGAGGCCCACCAGCTCGAGCAGCTCAAACGGCGTCATCGGCATCCCGAACGGAGCCAGGGACCCATCCACGACCTCGAACGGGGTGCCCGTGTCGACGGCGTGCATGGCCTCGCCCAGCAGCTTCGCCAGGAGACGGTTCACCACGAATCCGGGGGTGTCCCGGGTGATGACGGCGTTCTTCCGCAGCTTCGCGGCCACGACCATGGCCGTGGAGAGGGTGACGTCGTTGGTCTGGGGGGTGTTCACGACCTCGATCAGCGGCATGACGGCCACCGGGTTGAAGAAGTGGAAACCGACCAGGCGCTCGGGGAGCGCCAGCTTCGCACCGATCTGCTCGACCGACAGTGACGAGGTGTTGGTGGCGAGGATGGCTTCGGGTGAGATGTGCTTCTCGATCTCGGCGAAGACATCCTGCTTGACCCCGAGCTCTTCGAAGACAGCCTCGATCACCCAGTCGGCGTCGGCGAACTGCGCCTTGTCGGTGGTCCCCGTCACCAGGGCGCGGAGCCGGTTGGCCTCATCGGGCGAGATGCGGTGCTTGGTCTCCAGAGAGAGGATTTCGCCGTGGATGTAGGCCACACCCTTGTCGACCCGGGCCTGATCGAGGTCGGTGATGACCACAGGCACGCGCAGGCGCCGCACGAAGAGCAGGGCGAACTGGCTGGCCATCAGGCCGGCACCGATGACGCCCACCTTCTTGATCGGGTGGGCCAGGGCCTTGTCCGGCGCTCCTGCCGGCCGTTTGGCGCGCTTCTGCACGAGATTGAAGGCATAGATGCTTGCCTGCAGTTGGTCGCCGGAGATGAGTTCGGCCAGGGAATCGTCTTCCCGTTCGAATCCTTCCTGGCGGGTGCCACTCTTGGCCGCCTTGATGAGGTCAAGGGCGACATAGGGGGAGCGGGCCACAGTTCCAATGCGGCCTTCGAGCATCTTGCGGGCGATGCCTACGGCGACGTCCCACTTGACGAGCCGCTCGACCTTGTTCGGGGCATGGGGGCGGGTCACCTTGGTCGTGCCCGCGATCACGCCGTCCGCCCACTGAATGGACTGTTCGAGGAACATGGCCGAGGCGAATTGCACGTCGGCGATTCCCAGCTCGAGTGCATCCGCAGCCTTGAGCGTGCGGTGCTTGAGCGGGTTCTCGATGATCACCTTGAGGGCGTTCTCGATACCGATCAGGTTGGGCAGCAGGTAGGAGCCGCCCCATCCCGGGATCAGCCCGAGGGAGACCTCGGGCAGCGCGAGCGCGGGAACGGTCGCGTCCACCGTGCGGTAGTCGGCATTGAGGGCGATCTCGAGTCCGCCTCCCAGCGCGAGCCCGTTGATGAAGACGAAGGAGGGGACGCCCAGTTCGGCCTGCTTGCCGAGGGCGTAATGGCCCAGCTGGGCCAGCAGCTTGCCCGTCGCGAGCGACGGGATCTCGCTGACCTTGCTCAGGTCGGCGCCGGCGGCGAGGATGAAGGGCTTGCCGGTGACGGCGACGCCGTGGATGTCGCCGAGGGCGGCACGCTCCCGGAGGAGGTCCATCGTCGTGGCGAACTCAAGTAGGGTGATCGGGCCGAGCGTGTTCGGCCGAGTATGGTCCCGGCCGTTGTCGAGCGTCACGAGCGCCAGAGTTCTTCCCTCTGACAGAGGCACGTCGCGCACGTAGGAGTGGGTGACGACCTCGTCGGCCGACAGCTCGACCAGCGGCGTGAAATCGAGTTCGGAATAGTTGCTCATCGCTTGCTTGCCTTCCGGTTGAAGTTCGGGTTCTCCCAAATCACAGTGCCGCCCTGGCCGAGGCCGATGCACATGGCAGTGAGGCCATAGCGGACCTCCGGGTGTTCGCTGAACTGGCGTGCGAGCTGGTTCATCAGGCGCACGCCGGAGGAGGCGAGCGGATGTCCGATAGCGATTGCGCCGCCATATTCGTTGACCCGCGGATCCTCGTCGTCGATACCGAAGTGGTCGAGGAACGAGATGACCTGCACGGCGAAGGCCTCATTGAGTTCGAACAGGCCGATGTCAGTGATGCTGAGGCCCGCCTTGCGCAGGGCCTTCTCGGTGGAGGGGACCGGGCCAAGGCCCATGACCTCAGGCTCAACGCCGGCGAAGGCGAAGCTGACCATTTTCATCTTTACGGTCAGACCGAGGTCTTTAGCGGCCTTGCCGCTGGCGAGGAGGCAGGCGCTGGCACCGTCGTTGAGTCCCGACGCGTTGCCGGCAGTGACCCGACCGTGTGGACGGAACGGGGTCTTGAGGGACGCGAGGCCCTCCATCGTGGTTTCGGGGCGGGGAGCCTCGTCGCGGGTAGCCAGACCCCAGCCGGCTTCGCTTCGGATCGCTACCGACACCAGGTCAGGCTGGATCTGGTCAGCGGCATAGGCTGCGGCGACCTTCTGCTGACTGCGCAGGGCGAACCGGTCGGACCGCTCCTTGGTGTATGCGGGGAACCGGTCGTGGATGCGCTCGGCCGTGGCGCCCATATTGAGGGCGTCCTCGCTGACGAGGCGCTCGGACAGGAAGCGCGGGTTCGGGTCGACGCCGGAACCCATCGGGTGGCGTCCCATGTGCTCGACGCCACCGGCAATGGCCAGGTCGTAGGAGCCAAAGCCGATTCCCGCGCCGAGAGTGGTGACGGCGGTCATGGCGCCGGCGCACATCCGGTCGATGGCGAAGCCGGGCACAGACTTCGGCAGCCCCGCGAGTAGTGCCGCCGTGCGACCGAGGGTGAGGCCCTGGTCGCCGGTCTGGGTCGTGGCGGCAATCGCCACCTCGTCAATCCGATCTCCGGGGACCGACGGGTTGCGTTCCAGCAGCCCGATCATGGCCTTGACCACCAGATCATCCGCCCGGGTGTTCCAGTACATTCCCTTTTCGCCAGCGCGTCCGAACGGGGTACGAACCCCGTCCACAAACACGACTTCTGCTCTATCGGCCACTTTGCCTCCATCAATCGATCAGGTGTCGGTCGATCCTAAAGGGGCACACTTGGCGGGTCGAATCCTTGGACGGTTCCTACGAATCCGATTCCGAGGAGAGCTCGATCGTTTGGTGAACACCCACAAAGGCATCGGCGATCCGTTGTGCGGTCACTTCAATTTGCCAGGTGCGCGCTCCCAGGTGCGCGAGCGCCTGGCCAACGGATGAAGGGTCGAGATTCTCCGGCGGCGTCCACGCCACTCGGCGAACATAGTCCGGGGTGACCAGGTTTTCGAGCGGGATGGCGAGCTCTTCGGAGATCTCGGTCAGCGCGGCGCGAGCCGCCTTGTAACGCAGGTCAGCCTCGGGATTGCGGTCAGACCAGGCGCGTGGGGGCGGGAGCAGATCGCCGATTCCCCGGAGCGACGGCAGGTCGGTCGACGTCAGCCCTCTCTGGATGGCACCCCACCAGCGGTCGAGTTCGGTGCGACTCGCCCGCCCGCTGAACTCCCTGAGGTCAGCCAGGGCCTGCCGGGTCGGCGGCATGGACCGTGCCGCCGCCGTCAGCGAAGCGTCGGGCACGAGGCGGCCGGGGGACACGTCCAACTCCTGCGCCAGCCGGTCGCGGGCCAGCCACAGCTCCCGCGCCACAGCCAGGCCACGCTGACCGCGGATGGAGTGCACTCCGGATAGTCGGCGCCAGGGCTCGGGGCCCACGGGCTTGGCCTCCCGGGCAAGCACCGCGGCGAATTCCTGGGCGGCGATCTCGGTCTTGGAATCGGTGGCGAGCATGTCAACCATGCGGTCGCGCAGGTCAGGGAGCAGCTCCACGTCGAGGGCGCCGTAGACCAGCCAGGCCTCCGGCAGAGGGCGGGTCGACCAGTTCGCGGCAGAGTGTTCCTTGGCCAGATGGATGCCCAGCAGCTCTTCCACCACTGTGCCGAGGCCAACGCGGGGGATCCCGAGTAGGCGAGCGGCCAGTTCCGTGTCGAAAATGTGTCGGGGGTCAAGTCCGACCTCGCGCAGGCAGGCCAAGTCCTGGCTGGCGGCGTGGAAGATCCACTCGTGGTCGCGCAGAGCCTCGTTGAGCTCGTAGAAGTCACCGATCGCGGGTGGGTCGAACAGGAACGTGCCTGCGTCGCGCCGATAGATCTGGATCAGGTAGGCGCGCTGGGAGTAGGTGAAGCCGGAGGCTCGTTCCGCATCGATACCGATCGGGCCGGTGCCCGCCCTGATGGCGGAGGTCGCCGCGAGGTAGGCGTCCCGGGTATCGATGACCTGGTGATCAAGCACGGCCGTTTCGGCGTGTGGACAACATGCTGACTCCTTCGCCAGTGGGTGGAAGGCCTGCGAGCATGCAGAGCAGCTCGCCCCATCCTTCGACGTGGGCGGCGAGATTGTGGTCCAGCGGCGTCCACGAGGCTCGCAGTTCAATCTGCGCGCCATCGCCCTGCCTGGCAAGTTCGCCAAAGCCGGACGAGATTATCTTAGTCGCGGTCCCCGAAGCCGCGGTATACCGTGCCCCGTGGGCATCGAGCGCATCGACCAGCCACGACCAGGCCACTCCGGCGACGAACGGGTCCAGGCCGATGTCGGTCTCCAGGGGTGCCTGTGCGAAGCAGACGACGCGGAAGGATCCGCCCCACTCCTCGGGCTCTGTCGGGTCGTGCAGCAGAATGAAGCGTCCCGTGCCCAGATCGGAGTCGCTCCCCGGACGAACCGGGGTGACGTCGGCCGAGAAGGCGACGGCGTGCGGGGCGAGGTTTCCGGGGGCGGAAATCTCGTTGACCACAAGCTCCGCACGGATGCGGGCGCGGGCGAAGGATGCGCGGGCGGCGGCGAACTCCGGTGGGATCGGTTCTTGTGTTTCGGGCACGTGTGCAGACTAGAGTTTTTTTCGGGCGGTGTCGGTCAGGCACGCCGGACAGAGGGAGGTAGTGATGCGTGACGGTGCGAGTTCAGTGCGGCACCCGCGGCGTTTTCTGGCGGTGACCGGAATCGCGGCAGCCGGCGCCGCGATGCTACTCGGGGGTTCGGGCGGTGTGCTGGCGGCGGTGATGGCCCGTCGGATCGTGACGCCCTCGGTCACGCGCGCCGACGACGTGCGGATCTACTCGGTCGACCTCGCGGCGGGACGGATCATTCTGCAGTCGACGGCTGATTCCGTTCTGGCCGGCGACTACAGTTTCTGGTTTTCGGCCGATCGGGGGCACGCTCACCTCGGTGAGATCCTGCGCCTCACGCCCTCGACGGTGACCCGGCGCATCCTGCGCGTCGACCACGGGGATCTGGCGCGGGCCGAGCGCGGCCGGCTCGGCGGCTACTCGTACCTCGGGCCCTGGGACCTCGGTCTCGCCTTCGAGGACGTGCTCATTCCGACCGGCGCGGGCGACGCTCCGGCCTGGCTGATTCCGGCCGCAGAGCCGCACGGTCGCTGGGTGATACAGGTGCATGGGCGCGGGGTGCAAAGGCAGGAGACCCTGCGGGCGGCGCCGGTCTTCCGGGACGCGGGTGTGACGTCCCTGCTCGTGTCCTACCGTAACGACGGTGAGGCACCGAAGAGCGAAGACGGCCGGTACGCCCTGGGAGACGCGGAATGGCAGGACGTGGACGCGGCGATCGCCTTCGCGGTGCACCGCGGCGCGACCGAGATCGTGCTGATGGGCTGGTCCATGGGCGGCGCGATCGTGCTGCAAGCGGCGACGCGGTCACCGCTGCGCGATCGGATCGTCGGTATCGTGCTTGACTCGCCCGTGATCGACTGGGCGGATGTCGCGAGGTTCCACGGCGGCCTGCTCGGCCTGCCCGCGGTTGTCGCCATCGGCGCCCTGGAAGTTCTGGGACGGCGCTGGGGCGGAATCTTCACCGGGCAGACCGCGCCGATCGACTTTCGACGCCTCGACTTCGTCACGCGTGCCGCCGAACTCAAGCTGCCGGTGCTGTTGATGCACAGCGATGACGACGGCTTCGTGCCGGCGACCGGCTCCCGCGCCTTGGCCGGGCGCCGCCCCGATATCGTGACCTTTCTGCCGTTCGCGGTGGCGCGCCACACGAAGCTGTGGAACTACGACCGCGAGGGCTGGAACCAGGCCATCACGAACTGGCTGGGCGGGATCGCTCCCATCGGGCGTACGTCGCTCCCTGATCGTCCAGGAGAAGTTGCCGCATCCTGAATCCGGTGCTCAGTGCCGCAGGTGATTCGAGAAGCCCTCGGGCGCCGAGCACCACCTGCGGGCTCGTGGAGAGGCAGAATTCGTCGACCAGGTCGGCCGCGAAGAACTGTCCGGCCAGCACCGGCCCACCCTCGCAGACGATGCGGGCGAAACCGAGTGTGCGCAGCGCCGCCAGGATTCCGGCCGGCGCGAGGCCCCCGTTGTCGTCATCGAGAGGCACGACGGTCACTCGGGACCCGGCGGTAGCGGCCTGCGCACGGTCAACCGCGGAGCGCGGGCAGAGGATCAGCACGGGCTGCCCGTTCGTGGAGTCTCGGAGTCGATGCCCGGCGAGGTTTCCGCTGGAGGTGACGACGGCGAGGTGTGCCCGGGCCGGGACGACGTACCCCTCCGCGCGGACACTACCGGCGCCGACCAGCACGACATCGGCGAGTTCCCTGATCACGCCGAGGATCCGACGGTCCAGACGGCTCGACAGCGAGCCTGAGGTGCCGTCGGTCCCAGCCACGCTGCCGTTCAGGCTGGCGATCATGTTGACCCGCAGGTACGCACCCGGCGCCGGGGCGTAGCGCCGCAGCAGCCAGGCCCGGCTGACGAGGTCGAGTCCGTCGACTCTCCGGGGCAGGTCCACCGAATCATCGCCGGCCTCCGGCTCCGGAAACACGCAGGTCAGGGTCACGCAGTTCCTTCGCGCAGGCGGCGCTTGGTGCGGGCGAGCATGGCGCTCATTCCGCGGATGCGCAGAGGAGACACCGCTTTCGTCAATCCGATCGTGTTCGGGTAGTCATCCGGCACATCGAGCACCTCCTGGGTGCTGAGGCCGTCCAGACCCTGGGCCAGGATCGAGGCGAAGCCTCGGGTCGTCGGCGACTCCCGGGGTGCGGTGGCGTAAAGGTGCACCGCGGAATCTGGGTCCACCTCGACGAACATGAAGACCGGGGACTGGCATTCCACGACCCGCTCGAGCAGGTCCGGGTGGTCCGCATAGCGCTGCGGCAGAGCCGGTAGCTCGTCAGCGAACTCGAGTAGCAGCAGCAACCGGTCGGGCTCCTCAAGTTCGAGGAAGTCGTCGCGGATTTCGGCCAGTTTGGCGGGCAGTTCGGTGGCAGTCATCGAGAACATTCTGCCATGCGTGGGCCGTGGGGCCCCCTGAATGCACGCCGGCGTCCAGCCGCAATGGCTCAGCGGAGCTTGGGCGCGGCGCCCGGCTCCGTTCCCAGGGCGATCGGTACGTGCACGGCGTTACCCCATTCGGTCCAAGACCCGTCGTAGTTGCGCACGCCTTCGAAGCCGAGCAGGTGGGTCAGGACGAACCAGGTGTGGCTGGACCTCTCGCCGATCCGGCAGTAAGCGATGACGCTGTCGCCGTCGGAGAGGCCGGCTTCGTCGCGGTAGATGGCGTCCAGCTCAGGGCGGGTGCGGAAGGTGGCGTCCGGGGCAGCGGCGCGCGCCCACGGAACCGATGCCGCCGATGGAATGTGGCCGCCGCGCAGGGCACCCTCCTCGGGGTAGGCCGGCATATGCGTGCGTTCGCCGGTGTACTCCTCGGTGGAGCGCACATCGATCAGCGGGTTGCCGAAGTGAGCGAAGACATCCTCGCGGAATGCGCGAATAGGGGAATCGTTGCGCTCGACGACCGGGTACAGGGCGGCGGTGACGACGGGCTTGTCCCGGGTGATGTCGCGTTCCTCGGCCACCCATTTGTCCCGGCCGCCATCGAGCAGACGCACATCGTCGTGGCCGAACAGGGTGAACACCCACAGGGCGTAGGCCGCCCACCAATTGTTCTTGTCGCCGTAGATGACCACAGTGGTGTCGCGGGAGATGCCCTTGGCGCCGAGCATGGCGGCGAAAGCGGCCCCGCCGACGAAGTCCCGCTCGACCGGATCGTTGAGGTCGGTGTGCCAGTCGATTTTGACGGCTCCCGGGATGTGACCGGTTTCATAAAGCAGAACGTCTTCGTCCGATTCCACGACCGCGAGGCCGGGGGTCCCGAGGTGCGCCTGCAGCCACTCGGTGCTCACCAGACGTTCGGGATGGGCGTATGCGGTGAACTTCGATGCCGGATCGAGATCAACGGGCATGGGGAAACCTCCTGGTGGCGTCCGAGGGACACTGGAATCAAATGGGCGCGGTTTAGGCTGGATACCGGTCCGCGGTTTCGAATCTACGCGGTATGGGTCCTGATCGCATCCGCGGTCGTTCTTCACCGTTGATGCTCTAACCGCGACAGTCAACGCGACTGCCAATCCGACACAGAAAACCGGGTATTCCAGCATGGCTCCACAGGCCCTCAGCCAGGTGCAACGATTGGCCGACCGCTCTCCGAGCATCACCGGGTCCGAGATCGTGGCGGAGCTGGTTCCGCCGCCCCAGTTCGAGCACGCCTCTTTCGACTCGTACCGACCTGACCTGAACTTTCCCTCGCAGCTCGACGCCGTGGAACGGCTCAACACCTTCGCCGGCGCCTGGCTGCCCCAGCGTCCCAGCGGTTTCTTTTCCCGCACCCGCAAGCCCAAGGCGGAGCTGCCCGGCATTTACCTCGACGGCGGATTCGGTGTCGGTAAGACCCACCTTCTGGCCGCGCTCTGGCATGCCGCCCCGGGACCGAAGTACTTCGGAACCTTCATCGAGTACACCGCACTGGTGGGTGCACTCGGCTATGCGGCCACCGTGAAGCAGCTATCCGGCGCCCGATTGATCTGCATCGACGAGTTCGAACTCGACGACCCCGGTGACACCATGCTGATGACCCGGTTGCTGGGGGAGCTCGTGGCCTCGGGCACGCGCGTGGCTGCCACGTCCAACACGCCGCCGAACTCGCTGGGCGAGGGGCGCTTCGCAGCCATCGACTTCCTCCGCGAGATCCAAGCGATGTCCGCGAACTTCGAGATCGTGCGCATCGACGGGCTCGACTACCGCCGCCGCGACATCGAGGGCCATGCCATCGCCGTGTCCCGGGACGAGGTGGAGCAGATGGTGCCCGCGCTGGTCGAACGCGGCTCAACGGTGACGCGGGACGATTTCGGCAGTCTGATCCGTCATCTGAGCACGGTGCATCCGTCCAAGTACATCAAGATGATCCACGGCATCGATGTCATCGCCCTGACCGATGTGTATCTGCTGACCGACCAGACGGATGCCCTCCGGCTGGTTGCCTTCATCGACCGGGTCTACGACGCGGAGATTCCGATTATCGCCAACGGTCAGCCTCTGAACGAGGTTTTCGACGGGGAGATGCTTTCCGGCGGTTACCGCAAGAAGTACCAGCGTTCCCAATCCCGCCTCGTTGCGCTCACCACGGGGGAGCTCCCGCCGCACGACTGATCGGATCTGGACCAGCGGTCTGACCGCAGGTAACGCGATGTTAACACGGTCACGCGGCGTGTAACGCGGTCGAAACATCCGCGCATGCTCACCGAAACCTGACAACTCCAAACTGACTCTGTACCCGCCGAGACACGATCTACTGCTCACCCTGTGCACGTCGACGGCACTCACTGTTAGTTAGAGAGAGGTA
>JBBQDC010000006.1:0-47575 GCA_038319305.1 Actinomycetales bacterium
CTCCCCGATGCGAGACACCGCAGAAGTGAGCGGTGTTCCGTCCGCATCCAGCACTCGCACTCGCACTCGCAGTCCGCTGATCGCGCTTGCACCTGTCATGAGGCGTGTCTCCTGGGGGCTGAGTCAAGAAGGTATCGGTCGGCGCATGCAGTTGTGGCGGTCGCATTCCTCCAGTTGGCTGTGGGTCATGGCGGCTGTCAACGGGGCGGGCGGTGCCCCGGTGCTCTCTCCACGATAGCGCATCAGGCGATGCGCGGCACACATTCTGTCATGTGGCGACAACGGCAGCATGCAGTAAGTGCCTCTGTGGGGGCGCGGCTGGCGGTTGCCGTCGGCTTGCCAGGACGGCCGTCAGGCGACTTCCGACCCAGGGGCAGGCGACTTCCGCATCTGGGGCAGGTGCGGACGGCAGGGCCAACGCGGGCGCGGCGTGTTGGAAGACGACAGGCCGCGCCGAGGCCGCTTTGGCCTCAGTGTGAGTGGCTGTGGCTGTGCGAGTGACTGTGCGTATGCCCGTGGCTGGGCGTCAGGTCGCTGGAGGAGCTGGAGCCGGGCCACGTCACGCAGCTGGCACGGCTCGGCCGAATCGCGCCGACCGTGGCGGCATCCGTCACGGTGTAGTTCGCCGGCCTCGCCGGGCTCGCCGGGCGGTCAGGCGGCTACGCTTCGGCGAGCTCCGCGAGAACGGCGGCCAGCTGCTCGACCGCCCAGTCGAGGTCAGCCTCGGAGACCACGATCGGTGGGGCAAGCCGGATGGTGAAGCCGTGGGTGTCCTTCGCGAGCACACCGCGCGCCAGGAGAGCCTCGCAGACCGCCCGGCCGGAGGCCAGCTTCGGATCGATGTCGATACCGGCCCAGAGACCGGCGCCGCGAACGGCCACCACACCCTGGCCGATCAATCCGGTCAGCCCGTCGTGCAGGTGGGCGCCGAGCACGCGGGCGCGCTCCTGCTGCTCGCCGGTGGCGAGCAGCTTCACCACGGCGAGGCCGACGGCCGCCGCCAGTGGGTTGCCGCCGAACGTCGAGCCGTGCTCGCCGGGGCGGAGCACACCCAAGATGTCCCGGTTGCCGACGACGGCGGAGACCGGCACGATGCCGCCGCCGAGGGCCTTGCCAAGCAGGTAGAGGTCGGGAACGACACCCACCAGGTCGCAGGCGAAGGTCGCTCCCGTGCGACCGAGGCCGGACTGGATCTCGTCGGCGATGAAGAGCACGTTGTGCCGGGTCGTGATCTCGCGCACGGCGGGGAGGTAATCGGCCGGCGGCACGACGATGCCGGCCTCACCCTGGATGGGCTCGAGCAGCACGGCGACCGTGTTCTCGTCGATCGCGGCTTCGAGGGCCGCGGCGTCGCCGTAGGGAACCGTGCGGAACCCGGGCGTGAACGGCCCGAAGTCCTGACGGGCCGACTCGTCGTCGGAGAAGCTGATGATCGTGGTGGTGCGGCCGTGGAAGTTCTCCCCGGCCACGATGATATTGGCCATCCCGTCGGCGACGCCCTTGACCCGGTAGCCCCAGGCGCGGGCCACCTTGATGCCGGACTCGACCGCTTCGGCTCCCGTGTTCATCGGCAGGACCATGTCCTTGCCGGAGAGTGCGGCGAGCGCGGTCACGAACGGGCCGAGCTGGTCGTTGTGGAAGGCGCGGCTGGTGAGCGTGATGCGGCCCAGCTGCTCGCGGGCGGCGTCGAGCAGGAGCGGGTTGGAGTGCCCGAAGTTGACCGCGGAGTACGCGGCCAGGCAGTCCAGGTAGCGGCGGCCGTCGACATCCGTCACCCAGGCGCCGTCACCGGACGCGACGACCACGGGCAGCGGATGATAGTTGTGGGCCGCGTGCTCGTCTTCCAGCGCGATGTACCCGGCCTGGCCGAGCGCGGCGGACGATGCCTGGGTCGGGACGGTGATCTGGTCGGTCATCGGCGCAGCTCCAGGGTGCAGCATTTCACTCCTCCTCCACCGAGCAGCAGCTCAGAGAGGTCAACCCCGATCGGGTTGAAGCCGCGGGCGCGCAGCTGGCGCTCGAAGTCCTTCGCCCGGGCGGCGATGACCACGTTGTAGCCGTCCGAGTAGGAGTTGAGGCCGAGAATGGCCGCGTCCTCCTCGGTGACGATGATGGCATCCGGGAACCGCTCGCGCAGGATGGCCAGGCTGGGCTCGTCGAAGGCGCTCGGCAGGTAGGCGATTTCACCGTTGCCTGTGGCCGGCGACGAGTCGAGCACCGCGATGGCCGTGTCGAGGTGGTAGAAACTCGGGTTGATCAGGTTGAGCGTGATCACCTTGCGACCGTAGATCGCCGCCACCTCTTCATGGCTGTTCGAGGCGCTGCGGAAGCCGGTGCCCGCGAGGATCACGTCACCCACGAGCAGGAAGTCACCCTCACCCTCGTTGATCTCCGCCGGCACGCGCACGTCGAAGCCGTTGGCGCCGAACCAGTCCATGTAGGCCGGCCCTTCCGGCTGGCGTTCAGCGTAGGTGAAGGCCGCACCGTAGGCGATGTTGTCGATCACGAAGCCGCCATTGGCCGCATAGACCATGTCCGGCAGACCGTCGACGGGGTCGACCAGATGCACGTCGAAGCCGAGGCCGACGTAGGTGTCATAGAGCGTCTGCCACTGGGCGACGGCCAACGCGGTGTCGGTCGGAATCGCCGGGTCCATCCACGGGTTGATGCGATAGACGACAGTGAAGTAGTCGGGCTTGCACATCAGCACGGTGCGCGTGACGGGCGTTCGCGTGGGCACGGCCGGCGAGACGATCTCGTTCAGGTTGGGGGCGGTGAGGTTGGTCGACATGGAAGACTCCTTCGGCGGCCATCCGCCCTCTTCGGGTGAGGTCGGCTGGCGGGGTGGATGGCGGACCAGGTCACTCACGAGAGCTCTGCCGGCACGAAACGCCCGGGCAGAGACGCCGTTCCTAGTTTCACACAGCACGAATCGGATATGAACCCCAATACGCACCGAAAACGTGCGCGGATCCATCCTCACACGCAGTTTTCTGCCATCACGAGCGAGAACAGATGCCCCACGCCCGGCCGAACTCCGGCGCGGCAGCGCGCAGCTATCCAGTGATTCCCGCTATCGCGCGCGGGTTTTCTGCGTGCAGCCGTGTACCTACGCAACGACGCCCCCTAGACTCTCGGCATGGACAACCTCGACCGCGGCATTCTCGACCTGCTTCGCCAGAACGCCCGGGCAGGCTACGGCGATATCGGCTCGGTCGTAGGACTCTCCGCGTCGGCCGTGAAACGCCGGGTCGACCGGCTCGTGGCCGACCGCGTCATTCGCGGTTTCACCATCCAAGTAGACCCGGCCATCGACGGGATGAGCACCGAGGCCTACGTCGAGCTGTTCTGTCGGGGCACCGTGGCACCCGAGGAACTGCTCCGCATTCTGTCCGGGGTGCCGGAGGTTGTGGACGCCGGTACGGTCACGGGCAGCGCCGACGCCATGGTGCACATCCGGGCCCGGGACATCCCCGGCCTCGAGGCGGCGCTGGAGAAGGTGCGTCTGGCACCCAACGTGGACCACACCCGCAGTGCGATCGTGCTCTCCCGGCTGATCCAGCGCTCCGCCGAGTAGCCGGTCGCTAGCCGGGCACCGGAACGGGGCGCTGGTGCACGGGGGGCGAGCAGGTGGATCAGGGCGACCGCCGCGATCGATCCGGCGCACAGGATGCCGGCGAGCACCACGATCTGGAACCGCCCGGCCTCGAGCGGTGACGCTCCACCGAAGATGGCACCCACGAAGGCCCCGGGCAAGGTGACCAGGCCGGTGGTCTTCGTCTGGTCGGTCGAGGGGATCATGGCGAAGTACACCGCGCGGCGGGCGAGTTCCCGGGTGGACTGGCGCGGGGTGGCGCCGAGGGCCAGCCAGCCCTCGACCTCCTCCCAGTGCTCGGTGACGCCTTCGGTGAAGCGCCGGCCGGAGAGCGTGGCGATCGACATGGCGTTGCCGATGATGATGCCGCCGAACGACAACACGTAGCGCGGGGTGAACTCGAGCGCGCCCGTGCCGAAGACCACGAGGAGGGTGACTGTGACCCCCAGCCCCATCGAAGCCGCCACCCCGGTGAAGTGCCGCCCGGTGGCGCCGATCCGGCGGGTGACCGTGGCGACCGCCGCGGTGAACATCACGGCCAGACCGACGCCCACCCAGAGTGGGTCGGAGATGATGCCGCTGAGGATCAGGCTGATCGCGGCGAGCTGCAGGGCTCCGCGCAGCACGGCGAGCGCCGGCGCGAACGGATGCGGCACGCGGTAGCCGCGCAGCACGAGCGTGACGATCGCAATGAGCAGCGCGATGCCCAGCAGGGTCGGCGCCAGTCCGGCCAGCTGGGCAGGGAGATCGCGGGGCCAGGTCACGTCTCGAGCCTACCGAGCTGCCGCCTCCGTTCGGCCTGCCCCACCCTTCGCGAAAGCGGGTGAATCGTCGGTTTGAGGGAGCCATACACACGATTCACCCGCTTTCGCGGCGGCGGGCGGGCAGCGGCGCGGCGGGTGGGCAGCGCTAACTTGGTACGTAACGCACACAGAGGATGTTCGGCATGGAACTCGTTGTTGACCCGCACGCACCCATCCCGCCGTACGAGCAGCTGCGGATGCAAGTGATCGAGGGTGTGCGCACCGGCGCGCTGTCCCCGGGTGACAAGCTGCCCACCGTGCGCCGGCTCGCCGCAGACCTCGGCCTGGCGCCGAACACGGTGGCGCGCGCCTACCGGGAGCTGGAGCAGGACAAGGTGATCGAGACCCGCGGGCGGTTGGGGTCCTTCATCGCCGCGACCGGGGACGCCACCCACCAGCAGGCGCAGCTGGCCGCGGTCGCCTACGCCGAACGGGTGCGAGCACTCGGCCTGCCCACGGATGAGGCGCTGGAGATCGTGCGGACGGCCCTCGGCATCCGTTCGTAAGCGCTCCGCACTCTCGGAGAGTCGCCCGGCGCCGCGCGGCCGACCTACCTACCTACCTACCTACCGTTCGTAGGATGCGGCGAGGCGCCGGAAGCCCTCGTCGAGGCTCACCGCCGGAGTCCACCGCAGCTCGGCCTGGGTGCGGCGCTGGTCGAACCAGTGCGCGGTCGAGAGCTGCTCGGCCAGGAACCGGGTCATCGGCGGCTCGTCCGCGCCCGCACGGATGCGCCAGGCAGCCTCGATCAGCGCCCCGGCGCCGCGGGCGACCCGGGCGGGCACGCGCCAGGCCGGAGCCGGCACGCCGGCGGCCCGGCACATCCCGGCGAGCAGCTCGGCGACCGGCCGGGGCTCACCGTTCGTGATCACGTAGGACCGGCCGTGCACGGTATCGACCTGGTCGAGGGCGGCGCGGATCGCCGAAGCGGCGTTGTCGACGTAGGTCGTGTCGATCAGGGCGGCGCCGTGGCCGAGCAGCGGCAGGCGTCCGGCGCGGGCGCGCTCCACGATCCGGGCCACGAGCTGGGTGTCACCGGGGCCCCAGACCAGGTGCGGCCGCACGGCGACCACGCGCAGGGCGGCCGAATCCGCGGCGAGCGCCAGCAGTTCGGCCTCGGCCTTGGTGTGGGCGTAGGGCCCCCGGGCGCGGGCCGGATCGGCGGGGTCGGCGTCGCTTCCGACAATGGATGCCCCGGCGTGAGCCACCGAGGGCGACGACACGAAGACGAAACGGGAGGCTCCGGCATCCGCGGCCACGGCCAGGAGGGTGCGGGTGCCGCCCACATTCACGGCGGCGAAGTCGGCCGGGCTGCCGGCGAGGGACACCTTGGCGGCCAGGTGCACGACCGCGTCCATGCCGGCGACCGCACGCGCGACCTCGTCGGGCGCGGTGACCGAGCCGAGCAGATCGGCCACGCCGGGCACTCCCGACGCCCGGCGCTGGAACGCGCGCACGTCATGCCCGGCGGCCACGATCTCGGCCGCGACCGCGCGGCCGAGGAAGCCGCTGGCTCCGGTCACGAGCACCCTCACGGGCGGGTCATCCGCGCGCCGGAGAGGATGCCGCCAGCCCACCGGCCCAGGCGGGTGCGGTCGATCTTCGAGTTGTGACGGATATCCGTCGGCAGGTGCGGCACGACCAGCACCGCGGCCACCGACAGCCCCACGGCGGCACGCACGGCGGCAGCCAGTTCGGGGTCAGCCAGCGCGACGCGACGGGCCGGGGTGACGGTCTCGACCACGGCGACCACCTGCTGGGTGCCGGCCGGCCCGATCCCGACGACGGCGGCCCGGGCCACCGCGGCGACGGACTCGACCTGCTGCTCGGGCCCGACCGGGGTGATGACGCCGGCCGCCGTGGTGATCACGTGCGGCAGGCGCCCCTCCACCCACAGGCGTCCGGCGGAGTCAAGGTGACCGACGTCGCCCGTGCGGTGCCAGCGTTCCCCGGGTAGGGCGCCGCGGCGGGCAGCCCGGTCGGTCAGCCACAGGCGGTCGTAGTGGTCTTCGACGTGCGGCGCGGAGACCACGATCTCGCCCGTGATCCCGGCGGCTTCGGAGAGCTCGCCGGCGGCACGGCCGTGGGCGTCGAGGGCGCTCACGCGGATGCGGGTGGTTGCCGTCGCGCGGCCGACGCAGACCCCGCCGGGGCCGGCCGGGGCATCCGTCGCCGACGCGGTCGCGGTCGCGGTGGCCATCGCCTCGCGGATGCCGTCCAGCGAGATGTCTGCCATCAGCAGTCCCTCGGTCATGCCGTAGGGCGTGTGCGCGGAAGCCGACGGCATCAGCCTGGCCGCCGCGGCGAGAAGCGGCTCGGAGACCGGCGCCCCCGCGGAGAGGAAGCTGGCCACCCCTGCGAGACTGGCGTGGTCGGCGGCGGTGAGGCTGCCGGCGGTGGCGACGACGTTGGCCAGCGCGGCCGGCGACAGGAATACCACGGTCGCGTCGATGGCGGCGACCGCGGCGGCCACGGATGCGGCGGTCAGGGTCTTCGGCTTCGTCACATCCATGTCGGGGGTCACCGAGCGAGCCCCGAGTGCCGGGCCGAGCAGCGCGAACGGGGCGAACCCGGCCACCAGGCCGGTGCCGCGGCCCACGCCGTACTGCGCGTGCAGCGCGTGGCTGACCGCGGCGAGCTGGCCGTGCGTGTAGACCACGCCCTTGGCCGGGCCGGTCGAGCCCGAGGTGAACAGCACGGCGGCCGTGTCGCCGGGTTCCGGCGGTGGCGGAAGCTGCTCATCCACGCCGAGGGCGATGAGCTCGGCGAGGGTGCTGGAGATGTTGAGGGCGTGCATGGCCGCGCGGGGAAACCGGGCCACGGAGATCTTCTGGCCGGGCCAGTCGAGGGCCCGGGCTGCCAGCAGCCCGGGGGCAGCGCCGATCACGTGGTCAGGGCGCGCGCCCCGCACGGCGCGGGTCAGCCCGCGCAGGCCGAGGCCGGCATCCGCCACCACCACGATGGCCCCGATCCGCACGCAGGCGTAGAGCACCGCGGTCAGGTCGGCGCCGGGTGGGATGAGCAGCGAAACACGGTCGCCCTTCCGCACGCCGATGCGGTCGAGGCCGGCCGCAAGCTGCCGCACCCGCCGCGACAGCAGCCGCCAGCTGACGACGCGGGGGGCGCCGCCTCCCGGCGGGGCCATGTCGATCAGGGCGGTTTCGTCGCTGCTCTGCAATTCGTCGAGGTAGTGCCAGAGCGGATGCCGCCCGCTGGCCACCCAGCCGCCCTCGCCCTCGCCCTCGCCTGCGCCCGGCGCACCCTGCGCACCCTGCGCCACGCGGTCGCCGAGCCAGGTCAGGGCGGCCGCGGCGTAGTCGACGTCTTCCATGACGAGGTGCCCGGCCCCCTCGAAACGGTGCACGTCGGCGTGCGGCAGGCGATCCACGAGGTCGTCGAGGTAGCGGTCGCTGAAAATCGGGTCGGTCGGGCCCCAGAGCATCAGAGCCGGCACGGCCAGGTCACGGAGGCCGCCGGAGATCCGGGCGAGTTCGGCCGCGCTCTCGTGAGCGCCCGGCACCGGGATGTCGGCGACGAACGCCCCGATCCCGCCGCGGCGGGCCGCGCCAAGGTAAGGCGCGCGATAGGCCTGCTTGACCGCCGCCGGGAGCGGCGGATGCGCCAGCGCCAGCGTCGTCTCCAGGAACGCCGGCGTGGCCACGGTGCCGGAGCCGAGCACGCTGCTGCGCAGCGCGAGCCGCAGCGGTGCCGGCACGGGCGCGTCGCTCGGCTGGTGCACGGCCGTGTTCAGCAGCATGACCCCGGCCAGCAGCTCCGGGTGGTCGAGAGCCCAGCCGAGCGAGATCGAGCCGCCCCAGTCGTGCCCGAACGTCACCACCGGGCCGGCCAACCCGAGGGCGTCGGTCAGCTCGCCGAGATCCCGCACACGCGTGGCGAGCGGGCGCACCGCACCACTGCGCTCGGAGAAGCCCATCTCGAGCTGGTCGACGGCGATGACCCGCCAGGCCTCGTCGCCGTTATAGGCCGCATCCGTCGCCGCTGTGACGAACTCGCGCCAGAGGTAGGACCAGGTGGGATTGCCGTGCACGCAGAGCACCGTGCCCACAGGTGTGACGCCCAGTTCGGCGAGGTGGTCGCCGTTGTCGAGCAGGTGCCAGGTGCGGGTGACCGGATGCCCCGGCGCACCCGACACGACCGGCACCAGTCGCGAGAACGAGGCATCGAGCCCGGCCAGCCCGGCCGGCGGCAGGGACGCCGGGGACGGCGTGGCGGCGGCGCGCGGGAGACGATAGGACACGGGGCCAGAGTCGCGGTTCACCAGGCGAGTTCCATCATGGCCGTGTTGAGGCCGCTGCCGACGCCCATCAGTAGCACCCGGTCGCCGCTGCTGAGCCTCGCGGCTTCCTCGGCGAGTGTGATCGGGATCGACGCGGGCCCCACGTTGCCGTACAGCGGGTAGGTGAGCGGAACCCGGCTGCGGTCCAGCCCGGTCGCTTTCACGATCGCGTTGGTGTGCACATCCGACACCTGGTGCAGGATGTACCGGTCCATGCTCGACCAGTTCCAGTCACGTTTGGCCTCGGTCCAGGCCGAGACGACGAGCTCCATGCCGCCCTTGAGCAGGGCCTTGGCATCGGTGAACATGCCGTCGACGCTGCCGACGCAGAGGCCGTTGAACTCGGTGGCGGCGCGGGTCACGCCACCCAGAATGCGGTGGCCTTCCGGATGCGCGTCGGCCCGCCCGAGTACGGCCGCGGCCGCGCCGGAGCCGAGCGTCAGGCTCGCGAATTCGCTCATGAAGTCTTTGCGGTTGATATCCGGGCGGCCGAGACGCTCGATCGTGTTCGTCTGGATCTCATCGGCGTCCTCGCCGTCGATGATCACGGCGTACTGGATCTGGCCGGAGTCGATCAGCTGGGCGGCCAGGGTCATGCCGTTGACGAAGCCGAGGCAGGCGTTCGCGATGTCGAAGTTCGTGGCCGAGGACGGCAGCCCGAGACCGTGGTGGATGCGCACGGCCACCGAGGGCTCGAGATGCTTGCGCGTCACCGAGGTGTTGATCATCAGGCCAACCTGGCCCGGATCGATGCCGGCCGCCACCAGGGCGCGCTTGCCGGCTGTGACGGCCGCATCGTCGAAGGCCTGGCCGGGAGCCCAGTTGCGGCGCTCGTGCACACCGGCCACCCGCTGGAGCAGGCCGCTCGGCAGCTTCAGCCGCCTGAGGGCCGGCTGCAGGCGACGATCGATGTCCACCGACGTCGTGATCTGCGGGGCGAGCTCGCTCGCCACCGACAGAAGGGCGACGTTCCGGTGCGTCGTCGTTGCGTTACCGTCCAACTATGGATCCCCTGTCGAATTGCAGCAGTGGCAACCACGGCCTCGGCCATCCTGCACCAGAAGCCTGATCGTTGTCCGTACTCCTGCTGTGCACGGCCGACCGCAGACTGCGACCTCCAAGGGCTTATTTTAGCCGCGTTGGCCGCCGTCGTGGTCGTGCGGGCGGAAACCGGGGGCTAGATGATCCCCTCGGAGAGGGTGCTCGGGTTACCGAAGCGGTGCGCGGTGATCGAGATCGCCTGCTCGCGCAGGAACGGGAGCAGCTCGATCCGTCCGGCCTGGGTGACGGGGTGCGCATAGACGGCGATGTCCGGGCTGCCGTCGAGCGCGCGGGCCAGACGGGAGGCCGCGGCGTGCGCCCCGGTCAGGCGGTCCCCACCGATCAGGCGCACCCGGCTGGTACGGATGCCGCCGGCCGCAGCCCGCTCCAGCCACTCGCTGTCGCTCTCGACCGAGACCGCGACGCCGCGCTCCGCGAGCAGGTTGCGCACCATCGGCGGCACCGGGATGGCGCTGGAGACCTCGAATGACGCCGTCGACAGGGTCGCGGCGGCGATCACCCGCAGCAACTCGGCGAGCGTGCCGTCCTCGGTCAGGCGCACGGTCACGGGCAGTGGACGGTAGCGGAACAGGTTGCGTTCGAGCCCTAGGTCCGAGACGTCCCTGACCAGGCCGAACTCGTCGCGCCAGGCCAGCGCGTCGCTCAGCGCCGACCGGCGCAACACGTCGAAGTCCGTGTAGTCGAGCACGGTCTGCGCCGCTTCGATCAGGTCGGTAACGTTCTGGTCGAGGCCGCGCAGGTGCAGCGTCGAGCTGTTGCGGCCGGGTTCGCTCACCCAGCTGCCGAACCCGTACAGGTAGTTCGGCCCGCCCGCCTTGGTGCCCGGACCCACGGCCGACCGCTTCCAGCCACCGAAGGGCTGGCGCTGCACGATCGCGCCCGTGATGCCGCGGTTCACGTAGAGGTTTCCGGCCTCGATCGTGTCCAGCCATTCGGCCAGCTCGGCCGAGTCGAGCGAGTGCAGCCCTGAGGTGAGGCCATAGTCAACCGCGTTCTGGAAACGGATGGCCTCCGCCAGGTTGCGGGCGTGCATCACGCCGAGCACGGGACCGAAAAACTCGGTCAGGTGGAAGTACGAGCCGGGCAGCACCCCGGTGCGGATGCCGGGCGACCAGAGTGCGCCGGTCTCGTCCAGCTGCTGGGGCTCGACGAGCCACTCTTCGCCGACGCCGAGCGTGGTCAGGGCATGCAACAGCTTGCCTTCGGCCGGCTCGATGATGGGGCCCATCTGGGTGACCGGGTCGGCCGGGCTGCCGACGCGCAGGGAGGACGCGGCATCCGTCAACTGGCTGAGGAAGCGCTCCGATTTGGCGACCGATCCGACCAGGATGACCAGGCTCGCGGCCGAGCACTTCTGCCCGGCGTGCCCGAAGGCACTCTTGATGACATCGGCGGCAGCGAGGTCGAGGTCGGCCGAGGGGGTGACGATGATGGCGTTCTTACCGCTGGTCTCCGCCAGGAGAGGCAGGTCCTCGCGGAAACTGCGGAACAGCTGCGCGGTCTCGTAGCCCCCGGTCAGAATGACGCGGTCGACGGCCGGGTGCGAGATCAGGCGGGTGCCCAACTCCCGGTCCGCGAGGTCCACCAGCACCAGCAGGTCGCGCGGCACGCCGGCCTCCCACAGCGCTTCGACCATGACGGCGCCGGAGCGCTGGGCGAGCTTGGCGGGCTTGACGATCACGCCGGAGCCGGCGGCGAGGGCGGCAAGCACACCGCCGGCCGAGATGGCGACCGGGAAGTTCCACGGCGGGGTGACCACGGTCAGCTTCGAGGGCACGAAGATCGCGCCCTGCACGGCATCGAGGTCACGGGCGCGTTCAGCGTAGTAGTGGGCGAAGTCGATCGCCTCGCTGACTTCCGGGTCCCCCTCGGCGATGGTCTTGCCGGTTTCGGCGGCCATCACCTCGATCAGGCGGTCGCGGTTCGCCGCGAGCGCGAGCCCGGCCCGGTGCAGCACGGCGGCGCGCTCGGCACCGGTACGCTGCCCCCACGCGGCGCCGCTGGCCGCCGCGGTCTCGATCAGGCGGTCGAGCTCGGCAGGGTCGCTCACCCGGGCCGCGGCAATGGCCTCCAGGCCGAGAGTTGAGGTCTCGACCTGGCTCAGGATGCGACGGCCCCAGGCCCGGTTCGCGGGCAGCGACGGGTCCGTGTCGGGTTCGTTCTGGAAACCGGTGTGCGGCAGGCTTTCGATCGAGCCGCGGGTCAGCCCGAGCACGGCGGCGGTGAGACCGACGCCGGACTCGTCGCCGTATTCGTCGTCGTCGTCGGGCAGCAGCCCGCCGCGGTCGGCGACCTCGAGCTGGGTGGCCTGGGTGCGGTCCTGACGGCGGTTCGGCTGCGGGACGACCGCGTCGAGGGTCACGAGGGAGGCGAGGAACCGCTCCTTCTCGCGGTCGAAGAGCTCAGCGGAACTCGTCAGCTCGAACACCGCCGACATGAAGTTGTCCTGGCTGGCGTTCTCCTCGAGGCGACGGATCAGGTAGCTGATGGCCACGTCGAACTCGGCCGGGTTGACCACGGGCGTGTAGAGCAAGAGGCGGCCGACGTCCTTGCGAACGGCCTCGGCCTGACTGGTGGCCATGCCCAGCAGCATCTCGAACTCGACCCGGTCGTCAACGCCGCGCTTCTGGGCGAGGAGGTGAGCCCAGGCCACGTCGAAGAGGTTGTGGCCGGCGACGCCGATCTTGACGGCATCCGTGTTCTGGGGGGTGAACGCCCAGTCGAGCACGCGCTTGTAGTTCGTGTCGCTGTCCTGCTTGGTGGAGTAGGTCGCCAGAGGCCAGTCGTGCACGGCGGAGTCGACGTGTTCCATGGCCAGATTGGCACCCTTGACGACGCGCACCTTGATCGGGGCGCCACCCGCGGCCCGGCGACCCTGGGCCCAGTGGGTCAGCCCCTGAAGCGCCCCGAGGGCGTCGGGCAGGTAGGCCTGCAGCACGATGCCGGCCTCCAACTGCAGCAGTTGGGGCTGGTCGAGAATGCCCTCGAACACCGCGATGGTGAGGTCGAGGTCGCGGTACTCCTCCATGTCGAGGTTGATGAACTTGGGCGTCTTCGACGCTGCCGCCAGCTCGTAGAGCGGGGTCAGGCGTTCGACGACCCGGTCGACGGCCTCGTCGAACGACCACATCGACAGCTGGCTCGCGATGGAGGAGACCTTGATCGAGACGTAGTCCACGTCGTCGCGGGCGAGGAGGGTGCGGGTGCCCTCGAGGCGGCGCAGCGCCTCCCGCTCGCCGAGCACGGCCTCACCGAGCAGGTTGATGTTGAGCTGGTTGCCGGACTCGCGCAGGTGCGCGATCGCCGGGCCGAGCTTTTCGGGCGTGGCGTCCACGACCAGGTGCCCGACCATCTGGCGCAGCACCTTCCGGGCCGCGGGGATGACCACCCACGGCACCACCGGGCCGAGCACACCGCCGAGGCCGATGGCCCCGCGCATGTAGGAGGGCAGGAAGCCGGGTGCCTGCTTGGCAACCTTGGCCAGGTTGTAGCCGGCGACCATGAGGTCTTCGGGGCGCATGACCCCGTCGACGAAGCCCACCGTGAAGTCGAGTCCGTTCGGGTCTTTCAGCACGCCGGCGAGGCGCTCGGCCGACACGTCGGAGGGGATCGTGGCGCTCTCGGCGAGCCACTTCTGCACGAGGGCGACCACATCGGCGCTGAGATCGTGCTGCACGGATGGGGTGGAATTGGTCATGGTCACGAGGCTAGTTCTTTCGTTCACGGCGGACGGCTATTTTCAGTGTGTGGTTTCCGTTCCTTTAGCAAAAGCGAATCTTTATGATCGATATTGATTAGCATTAGTGATCAATGTCGAGTCGATCCGAAGAGGGTGCCGAATGCTGGATGTTCGCCGACTGCGTCTGCTGCGTGAGCTGAAGATCCGCGGCACCCTGGCCGGGGTCGCCGAGGCCCTCGCCTACAGCCCCTCCTCCGTGTCGCAGCAGCTCACGCTGCTCGAGAAAGAGGCCGGGGTTCCCCTGCTGCAGAAGGTGGGGCGCCGGGTGCGGCTCACCCCGCAGGCCGAGGTTCTGGTGCAGCACACGACCTACCTGCTGGAGCGGCTGGAGCTGGCCGAGGCCGAGATGACCGCGTCGTTGACGACCGTCTCCGGCACCGTTCGCGTGGCCCTGTTCCAGTCCGCAGCACACGCCGTCATCCCCCAGGCCCTCACCCTGCTCGCCGACGAGTTCCCCGAACTGCGGGTCGAGGTCACCGAGCGCGAGCCAGAGCGCGGCCTGTTCGAGGTCTCCGCGCGCGATTTCGATCTCGTGCTCGCTGAGCAGTATCCCGGTCATAGCCGGGCGCGCTGGCCTGACCTTGACCGGGTGAACCTGGCGACGGATGCGCTCCAGCTGGCCGTTCCGCCCCCGCGTGGCGGCCGCGCGCCGGCAACGTCGCTCACCGACGCCGCCGACCTGCCCTGGGTGATGGAGCCGGAGGGCACCGCCTCACGCCACTGGGCCACCCAACTCTGCCGGTCGGCCGGGTTCGAGCCCGACGTGCGGTTCGAGACCGCCGACCTGATCGCGCACATCCGTCTGATCGAATCAGGCAACGCCGTCGGCATCCTGCCGGACCTGATCTGGGCCGGGGAGACGCCCACCGTGCGCGGCGTCGAGCTGCCCGGCAGCCCGCTCCGCACGGTGTTCTCTTCCGCCCGGCGCTCGAGCGCCAGCCGGCCGAGCGTGCTCGCCGTGCGCGACGCCCTGACCCGCGCCGTCGAGCTGGTCGCCGCCCCGGCGAAGGGTTGACCTCCCCCTGCTTTGATCGTTGAATGGGCGCGTCCGGCGACCCGCGCCGACACCCCGTGAATGGAAACCCCATGACGAAGCCAACCGTTCTACTCGCCTTCGCCGCCCTCGCCTTCACCCTTGGCCTGACCGGATGCTCCGTCTTCGGCGCCACAGCGGACACGGCCGGAACGTGGGGTACCCCGGATGCCACAGGCACGCCCGGCCTCCTGCTGCAAGCAGACCAGTCCGTGACCGGCACCGACGGCTGCAACCGGCTGGTCGGCACCTGGTCGATGAACGGCGACACCATCCAGTTCGGCACGTTCGCGTCGACGCTGATGGCCTGCGAGGGTGTTGACACCTGGCTGGGCGCAGCCAGCACGGCCACCGTGGATGGGTCGACCATGACCCTGAAGGACGCGCGCGGCAACGAGATCGGCACGCTCGAACGCGACGCCTGACGCTTCCGGGCCGGATGCCCCGGCTAGTCTCGGTTCATGAGTGAACCGTTCATGAGCGAACCGACCCACGACGTCGTGATTGTCGGCGGCGGACACAACGGCTTGACCGCCGCCGCCTATCTGGCCCTGGCCGGCAAGAGCGTGCTCCTGCTCGAGCAGGGCGACCACGTCGGAGGCGCGGCCATCTCGGCCCAGGCCTTCCCCGGCATCGACGCGCGGCTCTCGCGCTACTCCTACCTGGTCAGCCTGCTGCCGCAGCGGATCATCAACGAGCTCGGACTCGAGATCGGGCTGGCCCGGCGCCGGTACTCCTCGTACACCCCTGACCCGGCCGACACCCGAACCGGACTCCTGGTCGACCGCGGCGACGAGCCGGCCACCCGGCGCAGCTTCGACCGGGTCGGCGCGGCCGCCGACTTCCCCACCTGGAACGCTTTCTACCGCGACACGGAGAGCGTCGCCCGGGCACTCTTCCCCACGGTCTGCGAGCCGCTACCCACGCGTTCCGAGGCCAGAGCCCTGGTCGGAGACGACGCGGTCTGGGAGCAGTTCTTCGAGCAGCCGCTCGGTTCAGCGCTCCGTGAGCGTTTCCAGAACGACCTCGTGCGCGGGGTGGTCGCCACCGACGGCCTGATCGGAACCTTCACGTCGCTGGACAGCCCGGAGCTCGACGCGAACCGTTGCTTCCTCTACCACGTCATCGGCAATGGGACCGGGGACTGGGACGTACCGGTGGGCGGCATGGGCGCCGTCACCGGTGAGCTGGAGAAGGCCGCCCGGCAGGCCGGCGCCCGGATCGTGACGGAGGCCGAGGTCACCGGCGTCACACCGGACGGCGAGGTGCGCTACCGGCACGGCACCGACGAGCGGAGCGTCACGGGCCGTCACGTGCTGGCCAACGTTGCCCCGTGGGTGCTCCGGGACCTCCTCGGCGAGGCTGCACCGCCATCCGTGCGCCCAGGCGCCGGGATCGGCGCCAAGCCTGAGGGCGCGCAGGTCAAGGTGAACCTGCTACTCAGCCGGCTGCCGGTGCTGCGTGACGCGTCCATCTCCCCCGAGGCCGCGTTCGGCGGCACCTTCCACATCAACGAGACCCTGAGCCAGCTCGAGAGCGCATACCGCCAGGCCCACGACGACGGCTTCCCCGAGCTGCTGCCCTGCGAGATCTACTGCCACTCGCTCAGTGACCCCAGCATCCTCTCTCCCGAGCTCGTCGCCGCCGGCGCGCAGACCCTCACGGTGTTCGCACTGCACGCTCCGCACCGCTGGCTCACCGAGGAGAACAATGACGACAGCCGCGACCGGCTGCAGGCCGCCGTTCTGGCGTCGCTGAATTCCGTTCTGGCCGAACCCATCGAGGATCTGCTGCTGACGGATGCTGCCGGCCGGCCCTGCATTGAAACGAAGACCACGCTCGATCTGGAGCACACCCTCAACCTTCCCGGTGGCAATATCTTCCACGGCCTGCTGGAGTGGCCGTTCCTTGAGGATGACGAGCCGCGGTCCACTGCGGCCGAGCGCTGGGGAGTGGCGACGGAGCATCCGCGAATTCTGGTCTGCGGGGCCGGCGCCAGGCGCGGCGGCGGCGTCAGCGGCATCGGCGGCCACAACGCGGCGATGGCGGTGCTCGAGGGGTAGGACGCGGGGCAGGGCTGGGGCAGGGCTGGGGCGTGGCTGCTGGCCCCAGCCCGGAGAAAGGCATAGCTTTGTAGTGAGGCCAGTGCCTCACTCACCGTGGAGGTTCGCATGTCATTCCAGCCAACCGGACGCCTTGCCTATCGCGAGGACGGTCTGTACTTCATGCTCGACCGGCTCTTCACCGCGTCGAAGGAAGATGTGTGGGCGAGCGTGAGCAGGCCCGCCGGTCTCCACGGCTGGATCGGAACCTACACGGGCGCTCCCGAGACCGGCGCCGTGCGTTTCAAGCTGGACGAAGCGGATGCCGAGTGGGACTACGTGAGCATCATCAAGTGCATCCCGCCGAAGCGGTTCACCGCCGACATCGGCGAGGGTGACAGCGCCCGGCACGTGATCCTGCACCTCGTCGAGGGAGCAGGAATGACCACCCTGACCTTCGGCCAGCGCCTGCACTCCGCCTCGGAGGCTACCACCGTCGGCCCGTTCTGGGACTACTACTTCGACCGTCTGGTGGCGGCGCGCGCGGGGCAGCCGCTGCCCGACTGGGCCAACTACAAGGCACACGTCGAGCGCTACAGCGAACTCATCCCGCCCAAGAAGGCCACCGAGCCCGCCACGTAACGCCGGCGCCGACCGCTCTCAGCTCCACCGGCTGGGGGCGGCGGCGCGGGTGGCCGGCATCTTGACATCCGCGCTCCACTCCAGCAGCCAGCCCGGCACCGTCACGTCGTCGGGCACCGTGCCCACGGCGTCGACGAGCTCGTCGATGCCCACGACCCCTCCGCTGCGCTTCAGGAACCGACCGCGGATAAAGCCCTGCGCGTAGATCTCGGGGGTGCCGTCGGCATCCGGCCGCACGAACCGCTGCTCCACGTAGACGGCCTTCTCGTCGAAACCGAGGATGCGCGATTCCACCGTGAACTTCTGGCCGAGGGTCAACGACTTGCGAAAACTGATCGTCTCGGACACCACCACCGGGTACCAGCCGCGCTTCAGGAAGATCGCCCAGATGCCGGTGCGGTGCAGCAGGTCGAAGCGGGCGATATCCATGATCGACAGGTACACGCCATTGTTCATGTGCCGAAGGATGTCCTGATCGGTGGGCAGAGTGACGAACCGGGTGCTGGCCACGTCGTAGTGGCCGAGGCGTGGGCCGAAGCGGGAAATCAGGCTGTGCAGGAGGGTGCGCCAGAGCATGTGCATCCTGAGATGCTAGCCACCGGCGGTCCCGGGCCGACATTCTGCTGCTGCCAGCCACAAGCATCCGGGCCTATCTGCCCGGAACCTGCACGATTGCCACAGCGGATGTCCTACACCCCCGGCTGGCTAGGTGGCGGGCAGGGCCGCCGGCAGGGCGGCAGCCGACACCCCCGCGACGCGACGCACGAAGGCACCCAGCCGACGGTAGACCTCCTGCGATTCCGGATGCGCGGCATCCTGCTGCCAGGTGTGACGCGTGTTGGCCTGTTTCCGGTCATAGATCAGCGTGTCGACCTGGATGGAGCGGCGCCGCAGCGCGGCGATGAAGTTGAGGTTCGCCCGGTAGAAGTAGTCGCGCTCCGAGGTGGTCACGAACACCGGCGGGAACCCGCTGTCGAGCCACTCGATCGGGGACATGAACCGGGCGGCGGTGCGCAGCACAACCCCACGGCCGCGCTCGGGCAGCAACATGCGCAGAAAATTGAGGCTCAGCACGAATCCGCTCTCGAACATCACCGAGATGTCGGCGATGCTGCAGTGCTGCACCAGCCCGCGCAGGTTTTCCCGCGCCACCTGGGGACGGATGTCGTAGTAGGAGGCCAGCTCCGGGTCAAACGCCGACGCAGCCAGAAGCGCCGCGATGTGGCCGCCGGCGGAATCCCCGCCGAGCACGATCCGGCGGGGATCCCCGCCGAACTCCTCGATGTGGCGTCCTACCCAGCGAAGCACGTCGTTGCCGTCATCCAGCATGTGCTTCAAATGGAAGCGCGTCGCCATCCGGTAGTTTGCGTTGACGACGATCATGCCGTCGACCGCCTGGCTGGCCGCGTACTTCGTGAGCGGCGCCTTGTCGCCCGAGGTCCAGCCGCCGCCGTGGAAGTAGACGTAGACCGGCAACGGCCCCGGCGCTTCGTGCGGCACCAGCACGTCGAGGCGATGGTCGCGGATGCCGTCACCCACGTAGTCGAGGTCGAAGTGATAGTCGACGGCGTCGATGGGCTGCGCGTTGAAACGGTGCAGCTCGCCAGCCGAGATGCGGTGCATCAGTGCCCGCCACGCCCAGACCGGGATGCGGGACAGGCTGGTCTCTTTGTGGTTTCGAGGGTGGGGCGGATGGCTCATGGGGTGGGGCTGCAGATCTGGATCACCCGAGAACTGTAGGAGCCTCGCCCGTGAACGACCTGAGAAAGCCTCAGTTGGGAGTGTTCGCTGCTCCCCCGTGCACACCGCTGGCCTCGAGCACCGCGCGGGCCACCGTGTGAAAGTGCAGGTTGAACCCCAGCACGGCCGGAGTGGAGTCCGGGTCGATGTCGAGCTGGACCACATCAACAGCGTGCACGATGAACTGGTAGCGGTGCGTTCCGGTTGCGGCCGGCGGGCCCGCGCCCACGAAGGCGGGCTGGCGCTCCTCGTTGGGCAGGGTGACGGCGCCCCTCGGTATGAGCCGCCCACCCGGCGCGCCGGCCCCGGCCGGGAGGGACGTGCAGGTCGCCGGCAGATTGAAGACCGCCCAATGCCAGAAACCGGAACCGGTCGGTGCATCCGGGTCGTACACGGTCACGGCGAAACTCTTCGTGCCCGGCGGGAATCCCGACCAGGAGAGCTGCGGGGAGCAGTTTCGGCCACCGGCCTCGAGCTCATACTGCGCGGCGGAGAGCGGTGCCCCGTCGGTCATGTCCGTGCTCGTCAGAGTGAACAGCGGGACTGTGCCGAACCGGGCGAGGGGATCGTTTTGGGCCACGTGGCCTCCCATCGGTTCCCAAAAGCTTAGCCACTCTGCCCCCGGCCGGGGACCGTGCGGGAACCTCGGTAAAATGAGGCGGTGGCCATTCCGAAGATCCTGCTCTACTACGTCTTCACCCCGCTGGCTGACCCCGAGGCCGTGCGCCTGTGGCAGCGGGACCTCTGCGAATCGCTGGGCCTGCGCGGGCGCATCCTGATCTCGGCAGATGGCCTCAACGGCACCGTCGGCGGCGACCTTCCCGCAATCAAGCGCTACCTGCGTAAGACCCGGGACTACGCCCCGTTCAAGCATCTCGACGTCAAGTGGAGCGAGGGCACCGGTCTCGACGAGCAGGGCTTGAGCCTCGACTTCCCCCGACTGGTCGTGAAGGTGCGGGACGAGATCGTGAGCTTCGGCGCGCCCGGCGAGCTGCGGGTCGACGCCGGCGGGGTCGTCGGCGGTGGGGCCAAGCTCTCCCCGGCCGCGCTGCACGCCCTCGTCGGCGAGCGCGGCGACGACGTTGTGTTCTTCGACGGCCGCAACGCGTTCGAGGCTGAGATCGGCCGCTTCCAGAACGCGATCGTGCCGGATGTCGCCAACACCCGCGAATTCGTCGCCGAGCTGGAGAGCGGCAAGTACGACCACCTCAAGGACAAGCCGGTCGTCACCTACTGCACCGGCGGCATCCGCTGCGAGGTACTCAGCTCCCTGATGAAGGAGCGCGGCTTCGATGAGGTCTATCAGCTTGACGGCGGCGTCGTGCGCTACGGCGAGGCCTTTGGCGACGACGGCCTCTGGGATGGTTCGCTCTACGTCTTCGACCAGCGGATGTCTGTGGACTTCAGCGACCACACGGCGGTGATCGGGCGCTGCACGGGCTGCGGCGAGCCCACCAAGAACATGCTCAACTGCCGGGATGCCTCCTGCCGGGAGCAGCTCGTCGTCTGCCCGAGCTGCGTCGACACGCAGGCCCCTTCCTGCGCGGCCCACGCCGCTCCGCCGACTCGATGGGATGCAGGGTGACCTTTGATGCGCAAACGATCCGTTCCAGCTTTCCCGCCCTTGCCACCGGCACGGCCTTCGTCGACGGCCCGGGCGGAACCCAGACCCCGCTTGAGGTCGGCGCCGCGATCCTGGCGACCCTGACCGGGCCGCTCTCCATCCGGGGAACCGGCAGTCCCCCGGTGGCGGAGATTGCCCGGCTCGTGCACTCCGTCGGCGCGCTCCTCTCCGTCGACGGCGTGCACTTCACGCCGCACGCGTCGGTGGACCTGGCCGAACTGGGCGCGGATTTCTTCGTCTGCTCGGCCTACAAGTTCTTCGGCCCGCACTGCGGGGTGCTCGCCGCCCCGGCTGGAGCCTCCCGGCGGGAGCGCCTGGTTCTGTCGTCCCAGGCCCTGGCGCAACACAAGGAGACCCTGCGCGACGAACTCGAGACGGGTCTGGCGGAGCTGCCGGGGGCGCAACTGCATTCCAGGGCCGCCGTGCGCACCCCCACCGTGCTGGTCACGTTCGCCGGCCCCGACACCTCGGGCTCGGCGCCGACGGCGGTCTGCGGATCGGCCTCGCCCCCTACACCACCCGGGGCGAGGTGGCCCAGCTGCTCGCCGTGTTGCGCGACTTCCTCCGCGGCTGACCGGGCCCGACCGGCATCCGCCCCTAGGCTGGAATCAGATTCCAGCGAGGGACTACCAGCACGGGACTACCAGCAACGGAGGGGGAACGGATGCCGGTCGGCGCGGTCATCGAGTTCAGCAACATCACCAAGACATTCGGCAGCGTCACCGCCGTGGACAACCTGTCCTTCACCGTGGAGCCCGGCCGGGTCACGGGATTCCTCGGCCCCAACGGGGCCGGCAAGACCACCACGCTGCGGATGCTGCTCGGGCTGGTCGCGCCCACGTCCGGCACGGCCACGATCGGGGGCATCCGCTACCGGGAACTGCCTCGCCCGCTCCAGACCGTCGGGGCTGCCCTGGAGGCGGCCAGTTTCCATCCCGGCCGCACCGCCCGGAACCACCTCGCGGTCTATGCCATCGCGGCCGGTCTCCCCTCCGCCCGCATCGACGCCGTGCTGAACATCGTCGGTCTCGGCGCACATGGCGCCCAGCGGGTCGGCGGCTATTCCCTCGGCATGCGGCAGCGGCTCGGCCTGGCATTCACCCTGCTCGGCGACCCCGGCGTGCTCGTGCTCGACGAGCCGATCAACGGTCTCGACCCGGAGGGGATCAAGTGGATCCGCGGCTTCCTCCGCGCCATGGCCGACGAGGGTCGCACGGTCCTGGTCAGTTCCCACCTGCTGTCCGAGGTGCAGCAGAGCGTCGACGACGTCATCATCATCGCCGGCGGAGCCCTCGTGCACCGAGGCACTCTGTCGAGCCTCGAGACCGAGTCGGCGCCGCGCATCCTGGTCGATTCCCCCGACCGCACGGCTCTCGCGGCCGCGCTCACCCAGGCCGGCATCGAGTTCTCCACCGGGCGCACCGGGTTGCTTGCCGCCGCGCCTGACTTGGCCCTGATCGGGCACATCGCGTTCTCGGCCGGTGTGGAGATCAGCGCCCTGCACCGCCAGCGAAAGGGGCTCGAGGATGCCTTCCTCGCCCTCGTGAAAGAAAACGGAGGTGAGTCGCGATGACGTCTTTCAGCCGTGCCATCGGTGCCGAGTTCGTCAAAATCGGCACTGTTCGGATCTGGTGGATCCTCGCCGCGGTGATGTTCTTGTACATCGCCCTGCTCGCCGGCGGTCTCGCGGCGCTGTTCGCGGGGATCGAGAGCGGCGCGATCAGCCCGGATGCCGCCGGCACCGGTTCCCAGGGACTCGCGGGGCTCGGCAGCCTGCCCCCTCTCATCTACAGCTTCGCGTCATCCGTCGGCTATGTCTTCCCGGTTCTGCTCGGGGCTCTGGCCGCCACCGGCGAGTTCCGGCACCAGACCCTCACCCCCTCGTTCCTCGCCAACCCCCGGCGGGCTCAGGTGCTCGGGGCCAAGACGATCACTCTTTTCGTGGTCGGAGCGGTCTTCGGTGCCGTCGCTCTCTTCGCCTCCGTCGGCGTCGGCGCACCGGTCATCCAGGCGTTCGGGGCCGACCCGCTGCTGGGCGAGAGCGCCACCTGGGCGCTGATCGGCCGCACAGTGCTCGCCATGGCCGTCTGGTCGACCATCGGGGTCGGCCTCGGCGTGCTCGTGCCCAGCCAGGTGGCGTCGATCGTGATCGTGCTGGCCTTCACCCAGTTCATCGAGCCGCTGCTGCGCTTCGCGTCCCTGTTCACCGAGGTGACGCAGGGGATCGGCAACTTCCTGCCGGGCGCCGCGTCCGACGCCCTGGTCGGCGCGAGCTTCTTCACCCTCGCCACGCCGGGCGGCGACGCGGCGGCCATGCTCGACTGGTGGCAGGGTGGGCTCATCCTTCTGGCCTACGCGGTCGCCACGAGCGTGATCGGCTATTTCGTCAGCTGGAAGCGCGACGTCACCTGACCCGACCCTCGGCCCGCGTAGTCTCGATGCATGGATATTGACACTGAGTTCCGCGCCATCGTCGTCGACCGCACCGAAAGCGCCGAGGGCAGAAAGACGCAGAGCGCGGCCCTCCGCGTTGTGGGCGACGGCTTCCTGATGCCCGGGAACGTCACCATCGCGGTCCAATATTCGAGCATCAACTATAAAGACGGACTGGCGCTGATGGGCCGCCCCGGGGTCGTGCGCGCCTGGCCACTGATCGCAGGGATCGACCTGGTCGGAACGGTCGAGGAGAGCTCCGACCCCGCCTGGTCGGCTGGGGACCAGGTCATCCTCAACGGGGCCGGCCTGAGCGAGACCCACCACGGCGGACTGGCCGAGCGGGCCCGCGTCTCGGGGGCGTCCCTGGTTCGGCTTCCGGACGGCATCAGCGCCGTGCAGGCGGCCGCGATTGGCACGGCCGGGTTCACCGCCATGCTCTCCGTGCTCGGCCTCGAACGCGGTGGGATCACGCCGGATTCCGGTGCCGTGCTGGTGACCGGCGCGGCCGGCGGCGTCGGCAGCCTCGCCGTGGCGCTGCTCGCCGCCCGCGGCTACCAGGTGCACGCGTCAACCGGCCGCATCGACGAACTCGGTGACTACCTGCGCGGGCTCGGCGCCGTCGAACTCGTCGACCGTGGCACCCTCAGCGAGGCCGGGAAACCCCTGCAGGGGCAGCGCTGGGCCGGTGCCGTCGATTCCGTCGGTAGCTTCACCCTCGCCAATGTCCTCGCCCAGACGAACTACGGCGGAGTGGTCACATCCTGCGGCCTGGCCCAGGGAGCGGACCTCCCGGCCACAGTCATGCCCTTCATCCTGCGCGCCGTGAGCCTGATCGGGATCAACTCGGTCGAGGCCCCGCTCGCCCAGCGCGAGGAGGCCTGGCGCCGCCTCGCCACCGACCTTGACCTCGACTTGCTCGACAACCTCAGCCAGGTCGTCCCGCTGGAGGCAGCCTTCGACGCAGCCGCGGGCATCCTCGCGGGCACCGTGCATGGTCGAACCGTCGTCGACGTGCGCCACTAACACCAATAGCGACGCTCTCGCCCGGGCTCAGGCTCAGGCTCAGGCTCAGGCTCAGGCTCAGGCTCAGGCTCCGAGTTTGAGCGACGCGATCAGGTCCGGGGCGTGGTTGGTGGTCAGGATCACCCGGGAGAATTCGTCGTCGATGAGGTCGATGATGACCGCCTGGCGCTTGCGCTTGATCGCCAGGAAGTCCTTGCCACCGTGAAACTTCCAGGTGCCGACCGCCACCACCCGCGGCAGGCCGACCCCAGGGGACCGGATTCCGCGGATCCAGATCCACGGGTCGTCTGTGATCGTCACCGAACGGATGTTCTCCCGCGGCACGACGATGTCCTCGCGCCGCAGGGCGAGGGTCTTCTCCGCTTTCGTGAGCTGGATCTCAAGCCGGTCAGGGTGAACACGGAGGGAAGCCATAGCTCTAGTCTGCCTGTTCCGGGCCGAAATCGACTTGTCGGAACCTCACAAAGGAATAACGCTCCCGGGTGTGCCTGGTCACACCTCTGGGGTCGCGGCAGCCGCTGCCTTCGCTGCGGCAGGCAGGGCGTCGAGGATCCAGCCGACCGCACTGTCGTCGTGGGCGTTGGAGACGAACCAGGCCTCGAACACCGACGGCGGCAGGGAGACGCCCTGGTCCAGCATGGAGTGAAAGAACGGGCCGTACCGGAACGTCTCCTGGCGCTGCACCTGGGCGTAGTCCCGGGGCGCGCTGGCCGCGGCCTCGGCGCCGAAGACGAAGCTGAACAGGTTTCCGGCCCGCTGCACGCTGTGCGCGACGCCCTCGGTCGAGAAGGCGGCGGAGACGGCCTCGGAGAGCAGCAGCGAGGTGGCGTCGATGTGCTCGTAGACACTCTCATCCAGGGCCCGCAGGGTGGCGATGCCGGCGGCGACCGCCACCGGGTTCCCGGACAGCGTGCCGGCCTGGTAAACCGGGCCGTTCGGCGCCAGGAAGTCCATCACGTCGGCGCGACCGCCGAGGGCCGCCACCGGCAGACCTCCACCGATGACCTTGCCGTAGGTGAACAGGTCCGGGGTGTAGTCCGTCTGCCCCTGGCCTGTGGTGTCCAGCCCCCAGTAGCCGGCAGGGTGCACGCGGAAGCCCGTGAGGACCTCGTCGCTGATCAGGAGCGCGCCATGCTCGTGCGCGATGGCGGTGAGCGCGGCATTGAAGCCGAGGTCGGGCGCCACGACGCCCATGTTCGCCGCCGCTGCCTCGGTGATCACCGCGGCGATTCGGCCCGGGTGCGCCTCGAAGGCGAGCCGCACGGCAGCCAGGTCGTTGTAGGGCAGCACCAGGGTCTGCGCGGCCGTCGCCGCCGTCACCCCGGCCGAACCCGGCAGGGCCAGCGTGGCCAGACCGGACCCGGCCTGGGCCAGCAGCCCGTCCGAGTGGCCGTGATAGTGGCCGGCAAACTTGATCAGCAGGTCACGACCGGTGAAACCGCGGGCCAGACGGATGGCCGTCATGGTGGCCTCGGTGCCGGTCGAGACCAGGCGTAGCTTCTCGACCGCGGCGACCCGCTCTTCGATCAGTTCGGCCAGGATGGTCTCGCCGGGGGTGGAGGCACCGAAGGACAAACCGAGCGCGGCGGCATCCTGCACCGCCTGCACGACCTCCGGGTGGGCGTGGCCGAGGATGGCCGGGCCCCAGGAGCTGACCAGGTCGACGTACTCGCGCCCGTCGGAGTCGGTGACGTAGGCACCCTTCGCCTTGACCAGGAACAGCGGGGTGCCCCCGACGGAGCGGAAGGCGCGAACGGGCGAATTGACGCCGCCGGGGATGGCGCGCTGCGCGCGGGCGAAGAGATCGTCGTTGCGGGTCATCATCGGGCCTGTCTTTCGTTGAGCCAGGTGGCCAGTTCGACCGCCCAGTAGGTGAGCACGGCGTCCGCGCCGGCGCGACGGATGCTGAGCACGGACTCCTCGACCGCCCGGCGGCGGTCGATCCAGCCGTGGGCGGCCGCGGCCTCGATCATCGCGTATTCACCGGACACCTGATATGCCCAGACCGGAATTTCACTCACGGCGGCGACCTCGGCGAGCACGTCGAGGTAGCTGCCGGCGGGCTTCACCATCACGATGTCGGCACCCTCCTGGATGTCGAGGAGCGCCTCGCGCACGCCCTCCCGGCGGTTCGCTGGGTCGAGCTGGTAGCTGCGCCGATCACCTTCGAGTGTCGACTCCACGGCGTCGCGGAAGGGACCGTAGAAGGCCGAGGCGTACTTGGCCGAATAGGCGAGAACGGCCGTGTCGACGTAGCCGTTCAGGTCGAGCGCCTCGCGCACGGCGGCAACCTGGCCGTCCATCATTCCGCTCAGGCCGAGCAGCTGCGAGCCGGAGGCCGCCTGAACGAGCGCCATCTCGCAGTAGCGCTCGAGGGTGGAATCGTTGTCGACGCTGCCATCGACGGCGAGCAGACCGCAGTGGCCGTGGTCGGTGAATTCGTCCAGACAGAGGTCGGTCTGCACGGAGAGGGCGTCGCCGACCTCGTCGGCCAGCGCACGCGTGGCGGCGTTGAGGATGCCGTCGGGATCGGTGGCCCCGGAGCCGATGGCATCGCGCACGGCCGGCACCCCGAAGAGCATGACCCCACCGATACCTGCTTCTGCGGCCTCGGTCACCGCCCGGCGGGCGCTGTCAATGGTGTGCTGAACCACCCCGGGCATCGACTGGATCGGCATCGGGTCGCCGTTGCCTTCCCGCACGAACATCGGGAGAACCAGTTCGGAGGGGTGCAGACGGATTTCGCTGGCCAGGCGACGGAGCGCAGGAGTGGTGCGCAACCGTCGCGGGCGGATGACGGGGTTTATCACCCGTCAACCCTACGTCGCCGGGCCGGGCGTGCGCGAACCACCTGTTTCGCCTCGCCACCGGTGCGAAAAGGTGGCGAACACACGGCTCGGCGACGTGACGCCGGGTCAGCGGGACTCGGCGACGTGAACGAGAGCCTGGATCAAGGACTCGGCACTGGGGGCATCGGCCACGACGTCGACGCGCAGGCCGATGGCCGCCGCATCCTTCGCCGTTCGCGGCCCGATGCACGCCACCACGGTCGATTCGGGGATCGGTCCAAGCTGGTCCTGCACCTGCTGTGCCACGCTTCCGGAGGTGACGAGCAGGGCCTGGACCTTACCGGCCGCAACGTCTGCGACGACGCGCTGGTCCACCGGGACGCCGATGGTGCGGTAGGCGACGACGGATTCGACGTCATGGCCTATTCGGCGCAGCCCCTCGGTCAGCAGCGGCTTGGCGATTTCCGAGCGCAGGGTGAGGATGCGCAGCGGCACCTGGCCCGAGGTGGCAGCCTCCCACTCCGCGAGGAGTCCGCGGGCGGAGTTGTCTTCGGAGGGGACGATGTCGACCCGATAGCCTGCCGCCATCAGTGCCGCGGCCGTGGTCTCGCCGACCGCGGCGATGCGCGTGGCCTGCGCCACGACGGCCCGGTGCGACGACAAAACGTCGACGGTCGTGGCACTGGTCACGGTCATCCAGTCGAAGTCACCAGCGGCGAGGCGTGCCAGGGCAGCCTCGAGCGCGGGGGCGTCATCGGTCGGGGCGAAGTTGATCATCGGGGCCACGATCGGCTGGGCACCCTTGGAGCGCAGGTCGGCGGCGACGTGGTCGCCCCACGGGCCTCCGCGGGGCACGAGGACCCGCCAGCCGGTGAGCGGTTTGGCGAGGCTGGTCTTGGTCTTGTAACGCGAGTTCATTACGAAGTCACCTTCATCGGGGCGAAGTCGGCAGCGCCGCCGGCGAGCAGGTCACGTGAAACGCGGTCAGAAACATCGTGCGCGGCCTCGGCCAGATGCGCAATGGAGTGCGAGTCGGGGGTCGCGGCATGGGAGCTCACGACGCTGCGGGAGCCGTCCGGGCTGTACACCGTGGCTGTGAGGAACAGGAGCCCGTCGTCGATCGCGGCCATGGCGCCGATCGGTGCCGAACAGCCGGCTTCGAGCCGGGCCAGAACCAGACGCTCGGCCATCACGGTGGCCTGGCTGGTCGGGTGGTTGATCGCGGTGAGGGCCAGGGAGAGAGACCGGTCGATCTTCCCGTCGCGCACCTCGAGCGCCAGTGCACCCTGACCCGGTGCGGTCGGCCAGTCGGACAGTTCCAGGTATTCGCCGTCCACGGACTCGAGCAGCGCCAGCCGGCTGAGCCCGGCGGCAGCGAGCACGACGGCGTCGAGGTCACCCTCGGCTACGCGGCCCAGACGGGTCTCCACGTTGCCGCGGATGTCCACGACGTCCAGATCCGGTCGCAGGGACCGCAGCTGGGCCGCCCGGCGCGGTGAGCCGGTGCCAACCCGCGCGCCCTCGGGCAGCTCGCCCAGCTTCAGACCTCCGCGGGTGCACAAGACGTCGCGCGCATCCGCCCGCTTCGGCGTGGCCCCGACGCGGAGGCCTGGGTACTCCGCCGTCGGCAGGTCCTTGAAGGAGTGCACGACGACGTCGCATTCGTCAGCCAGAAGCGACTCGCGCAGGGCGCTGGCGAAGACGCCCGTGCCACCCAGGGTTGAAAGCGGCTCGCGGGAGGTGTCGCCGTGCGTCGTGATCGTGATGATCTCGACCTCGGAGCCGGACGCGGTCGCGATGCGGTTCGCGATCGCCGTGGTCTGGGCCAGGGCGAGTGCGCTACCACGGGTGCCGACGCGGATCAGGCTCACGGGGCCATCCCGGCAACGGCAGGCTTGAAGCCCAGGCGCACGTTCTCACAGCAGCCCGGACGGCAGACGTCATACCAGGGGCCCAGGTCGGTCTCGTGCGGTCGAGCATCGGCGGGGGTGTCGTTCAGGCGCTCCTCGACCAGGTCGATGAGTCCACTCACGAAGGCCGGGTCGACGCCGGGTGTCGGCACGCGCACGGACACCAGGCCGAGTTCACCGGCGGTCTCGGTGGCCTCGTTGTCGAGGTCCCACATGACCTCCATGTGGTCGCTGACGAAGCCGAGCGGCACAATGACGATGGCACGGATGCCCCGCTCCGGCAGCAGGGCGATGGCGTCGTTGATGTCGGGCTCGAGCCACGGCATGCTGGGCGGCCCACTTCGGGACTGGAAGACCAGCTGCCACGGGGTGTCCACGCCGACCATGACCTTCTGGGCGACGGCCAGGTGCTGCGCCGCGTAGGCACCGCCCTCGCCGAAGCCACGGTCGGCCGGGCCGCTCTTGTTGGCGTCGGTCATCGGGATCGAATGGGTGGAGAACAGGATCTCGACCTCGGTGGCCAGGTCGATGCCGGGAACCTGGGCCACGACATCCGCGAGCCCCTCTCGGAGCGCTGTCACGAACGGGGTGACGAAACCGGGGTGATCGAAGAACTGGCGCACCTTGTCGATATGCACCACGCCCTCCAGCCCGGTTGCGGTGAGCGCGGCGGCGAAGTCCTCGCGGTACTGGCGGCAACCGGAGTAGGAACTGTAGGCACTCGTGGCGATGGCCAGGAGCCTGGTCTGGCCGTTGTCGTTGGCCTCGCTGATGGTGTCGCGCAGGTAGGGCGCCCAGTTGCGGTTGCCCCAGAGCACGGGCAGGTCGATGCCGCGGCGCTCGAGCTCGGCCTGGAGCGCGGCACGGAGCACACGATTCTGGTCGTTGATCGGGCTGACCCCGCCGAAGTGACGGTAGTGCTTGGCAACCTCCTCGAGGCGCTCCTCGGGGATACCGCGCCCGCCGGTGACGTTGCGCAGGAACGGGATCACGTCGTCCTGGCCTTCGGGGCCGCCGAAACCGGCAAGCAGGATGGCATCGTACGTTGTCATTACTGCAGAACCTCCACGAGTTCGGCCGTCGAGATGCGACGACCGGTGTAGAACGGGACCTCTTCGCGCACATGGCGGCGAGCCTCGGTGGCCCGCAACTCGCGCATCAGGTCGACGAGCTCGGTGAGCTCGTCGCTTTCGATCGGCAACAGCCATTCGTAATCGCCGAGGGCGAACGAGGAGACCGTGTTGGCGATGGCGCCACGGAAGGCCGCGCCCTTGCGGCCGTGGTCGGCCAGCATGGCGCTGCGCTCAGCCTCCGGCAGCAGATACCACTCGTAGCTGCGCACAAACGGATAAATGGTGAGCCAGGCCTTCGGCTCAACGCCGCGCAGGAAGCCGGGCACGTGGCTCTTGTTGAACTCGGCGTCGCGGTGCACGCCCATGGCGTTCCAGGTCGGCAGGAGACTCTTGAGCAGGCCACTGCGGCGCAGCTGGCGGTTCGCCCACTGCAGTGTCTCGGCATCCGGAGCGTGCGTCCAGATCATCACGTCGGCGTCGGCGCGGAGGCCCGACACATCGTAGAGCCCACGCACGGTGACACCCTCGGCCTCGACCAGCGCGATGACGTCGTCGAGCTCGCGCACGGCATGCGGCACGTCGTGGCCGTCCAGGTCATCGGGGTTGCTCGGGTCCTTGCGCAACACCGCGAAAAGAGTGAAACCCTGCGGGGACGCCGTGGATGCGTCGGTGGCTTCGGTGGTGGTTTCGTGGGTCTCGGCAGAGGTGGTGGAGTGAGGTGGGTTTACTGCCTCTCCGGCAGCCGGGTGAGTCATAACTACTAGTCTCTACTTCTTTGCGGCGAGAGCCAAAACTGCGCTGCCGCTGACCGGCCTCCGGTGCCCTCAGCGGCGCTGTACGGCCTTGACGCCGAGCCAGACGGCGCCCACCACGGCTGAGGCGGCACCCAGCACGATGCCGGCCAGCGCGAGGGGATTCTTCTCGCCGAGTTCCCGCAGGGCCATGGTGACCAGACGCGAGCGCACGCGCAGCCGCCGCGGCAGGTTGAGCTTGTATTCGATCGCGTCGAGCGTCTCCGCCAGTTCGAGGCGCGCGCGGGTTGCCTCGGCGCGCAGCTCGGCCTTGGACCGAGGGGCGACCGTGACGGCTTCGACGCTCACGGCCTCGCTCACCGGCGGCACGACAATCGTTTTCACGGTGGACTTGTTCGGTTCAGTGCTCATACTTGCCAACTCCTTTCAGCGCGTCGACGTCGCGCCGGATGCTCTCCGTCACGCCGTCCGGATCCGAGGACGTTCCGGCCTTCACCCGGTTCATGCCGATCAGCACCAACAGGAGAGTGAGCAGCAGCAGGGCGCCCGCCACGATCAGGGTCGCGAACCAGAGCGGCAGCACGAGGGCGAGTGCGATGACCGCGAGGGCGACCAGCACCATGGCGGCGAAGAACGCGAACATGGCCGCCGCGACGAACAGGCCGATGCCCAGCCCGATGTTCTTGGCCTTTCCGGCGAATTCCGCCTTGGCAGCGCCGAGTTCGGCCTTGACCAGGGCGATGATCTGACCGGGCAGCTCACCGAGAAGCTCGAACGTCGATTTCCGGTTTTTCGAGTTGTCTTCGCTGTTTCTCACAGAATCCCCTTCGTTCGGATTGTCGCGGCGGTTACTGCGTCGTGGTGTCGTCGGTGGTCGGCGTCGCTGCGGCAGGCGCCGAGGTGGAATGCGCCGGGGCGGCCGGCGTCGGCACGGTGTAGCTGGTCCCGGACGTCCTGGAGGTCTTGGACTGCATGGCCGAGACGAGCTTCTTGCCCGTCTCGAGGAGCGCCGACGGCACATCCCCGACCCGCTCAAGCGCGAAGTCGCGGGCCTCGTTCACTCGGCGCTGCACGGGCGGCGCGTTCCACAGATTGTCTGCGGCGGCCACGATCTGGTCGTAGCGCTTGCGTCCGGCGCGCGTGCCCAGAACGTATCCGACAAGTCCACCCGTGATGAACAGAAGTTTTCCCCGCATTGTGACTCCATTCCTTGAGGTACACGTAACTCTCAGAGTATCCCCCATCTGCCGGAGGGGTGGTGGGCACGGCCGGTGAGCGGTCAACCGAGGCCGAGGGCCTCGTGCCGGGTTCGGGCAGCCGCGGCGACGGCATCCGGAATCACCGATGCCAGTCCGGTGCCGGCGAGCCACGCCCCGGTGAGCTCAAGCCCCGGCGTGGCGGCCACGACCTCGCGCACCTGGCTCACCCGCTCGGGTGCGCCGACCGTCGCCGGCGACAGGGCATCGCCCCAAACCGTGCGGGCGAACCCGCGCACGGCCGCCGCGTCGAGGTCGACGCCCAGGATCGTGCGGGCATCCTGCAGGGACAGGGCGAGGAGCTCGTCATCGCTCAGCCCGGCAGTGGGGCTGTCCTGGCCGGCGCGACCGAAAGACAGCCGGATGACGTGTCGGCCCGGTCCGGCGGCCTCGGCCAGCCACTCCCACTTCGCGGTCACGTGGGTGAGCGCCTTGGCGGTGACATCGGGGGTCGCGGCCGCGACCAGCACGCCGGTGCCGCGCGGGTGCGTGTCGAGCTCCGGGGCATCGATGACGATCGTGGCCAGTTCGATCGCCGTGGGCTGCGGCCAGTCGAGTTCGGCGAGCGCCGCATGGGCCGGACTCAGGTTGGCCAGCAGGCCGAGCGCCTGCGCCCCGGGGGTGGCGATGATCACGAACCGGGCGTCGAGAGTGGCCTCCGCGGTCAATGCTTCCGGTGAGTCTGCGTCTGCGTCTGGTGCGGCGGTCGCCGCGGCGCAGGTGACCGTCCAGGTGGGGGCGTCTTCGGTGCCGGCGCGCTGCAGCGCGGTGACCGGGGCATCCGTGACGATCTGAGCGTCGAAGTGTGCGAGGTCGGCAACCAGGGCGGCAACGAGCCGGGACATGCCGCCGCGCAGGCCGGCCACGTTCGAGCCGGCCGGGGCGCCGGAGCGCAGCGACAGCACGGCCCCGGAGAGGGACCCGGTCACCGTCAGGGCCGAGTTCAGGCCCGGGGCGACAACGTCGATCTCGAGGTCGTCGGCCGAGGACGAGTAGACCCCGGCGGTCACGGGTTCGACGAGGAGTTCGAGCACGCGGCGCCCCATGCGCTTGCGCACGAGCTCACCCAGGCTGTGTTCCCGGCCGATCGTCAGCACCGGCATCAGCCGGTCGGCGTAGGCACGTAAGGCGCCTCGCCAGCCGATCACACGGCGCACGTCGTCGGCGAGAGGGGAACCGGGGATGCCGAGCACTCCGGCCTTGGGCAGAGGAACGCTGATCGAACCATTCGGCACTCGGTCGCTGGGCAGCACCAGCCACGCGCCGGCCGGGTTCGGTGCCACGACCTCGTCGGAGAGGCCGAGGTCGGCGATGAACTCGGCCACCGCGTTGCGCCGAACCGCGAAGCTCTCGGCGCCGCTGTCGAGGGTGAGTCCGGCCACCTCGTGGCTACCGAGCGCACCGCCCGGCACGCCGGTGGCTTCGAGCACGGTCACGCTGAGTCCAACCCGGGCGCAGGCGCGGGCGGCGATCAGGCCGGCCACTCCTCCGCCGATCACGATGACGTCTTTCATTCGCTTCCCCTGAGCCTGCGTGCGGTCAGGAAGCGGACGGCGCGGTGACCGGGGCTTCCGGGACGGTGCCGGCCGCGTCGGCGACGGGAGCGGTGACCTCGTGCACGAAGGCCACCAGTCGGGTGAGCACGTTCGGGTCGGTCATCGGCGGAACGCCGTGGCCGAGGTTCAGCACATGGGAGGGCGCCGTGCGCCCGCGCTCGAGAACGTCGAGCACATGGGCTTCGAGCACCGGCCACGGAGCCGCGAGGAGCGCCGGATCGACGTTGCCCTGCACCGGAACCAGGCCACCGAGGCGACGGTTGGCTTCGTCGAGCGGCACCCGGTAATCGACTCCGACGACGTCGGCACCCACCCCGTGCATCTCCCTGAGCAGCTCGCCCGTGCCCACACCGAAGTGCACGACGGGCACGTTGCGGCGCACGGATGCGGCGTTGACGGCATCCGTGCCCACTGCACCCTCGTCATAGGTGAGGTCGCGCACGTGGGCGATCGCCGCGGTCGAGGCAGGAGCGACGAAGCGCGTGTAGTCGGCCAACGAAAGCGCGCCGGCCCAGGAATCGAACAGCTGGGCGGCGCTGGCGCCGGCCAGAACCTGCGCGCGCAGGAACCGTCCGGTGACCTCGGCCGTCCAGTCCATCAGGGCGGCCCAGGCATCGGGGTCCGCGTGCATGAGCGTGCGGGCGTGGATGTGGTCCTTCGACGGGCCACCCTCCACGAGGTAGGCCGCCAGCGTGAACGGGGCGCCGGCGAATCCGATCAGCGGCGTCGAGCCGAGCTCGGCGACGGTGCGCGCGACCGCCGCGATGATCGGGGCGAGGTTATCCTCGAGCACGGCAGGGTCGAGAGCGGTGAGAACCGCGACATCCTTCGCCGTGCGAACGGCCGTGCCGAGGACAGGGCCGGTGCCCGCGACGATCTCGACGTCGACGCCCACGAGCTTGAGCGGGATGACGATGTCGCTGAAGAGGATGCCGGCGTCGACGTTGTGCCGCCGCACCGGCTGCAGAGTGATTTCGCTCGCCATCTCCGGATCGAGGCAGGCGTCCAGCATGCGCGTGCCGACCCGTAACGACCGGTATTCGGGCAGCGAACGGCCGGCCTGGCGCATGAACCAGACGGGGGTGACGTCTGGGCGTGTGCCCTGGTAGGCGCGGATGAGGCGGGAATCGGCAGTGAGTCCGGTTGCGAGTGGGTGTTGCGCGTCGAGGTTCATTACCTTGATTCTGTCAAACTTTCCAATGCCCGGGCGATTCGGGCCCTCAGCCGCAGGTCCTAGAATCGATGAGTGTTGATCTGCCTGTCCGCCAGCCATAAGAACTCCAGCTTTGACGTGCTGGAGAAATTGTCTGTCGGCGCGAACGACACGGCCGGCGGCATTCTCGAGCGGCACCCGACCCTGGTCGGCGTCGTGGTCGTGGCCACCTGCAACCGATTCGAGGCCTATCTCGACCTCGACGAGCCGCTGGGCTCCTCACCACTTGTTGCCGTGCACGCCGCCATAGCCGGTGTCAGCGCGAGCACCGGCGTGGCCGTCAGCGTTCTGCGGAACACCCTGGATCTCGTGCATGGCAGCAGCGTTGCCGAGCATCTCTTCGCCGTGACGAGCGGCCTTGAGTCAGTCGTCGTCGGCGAGGGCGAAATCGCCGGCCAGGTGCGTCGCTCCCTCGAACAGGCCCGGCTCTCCCGCACCACCAGCCCCGAACTCGAGCGTCTCTTCCAGCGCGCCTCCCAGACCTCCCGGGGCGTGAAGAACCGCACCGGCATCGGTGCCGCGGGGCGTTCGCTCGTGCGCCTGGCCCTCGAACTGGCCGAAAGCCGCATCACGGACTGGGCCGAGACCCGCGTGCTCCTGGTCGGCACCGGCCGCTACGCAGGGGCTTCGCTCGCGGCGCTGCGTGAGCTCGGCGCCGAGAACGTCCGGGTGTACTCTCCCTCGGGTCGGGCTCACAAGTTCGCCACCTCGCACCAGATCACCGCCGTCGCTGAGTCGGCGTTCGCCGTGGAGGCCGCCGAGGCCGACCTGATCCTCACCTGCACGACCGCGGACACCCATGTGATCAATGCGGCCCTGCTCCACTCCGGGCGCGCCCTCTCCCTGCAACTCCCGGCTGCCGAAGCGCGCACGCTCGTCTCCTGCCCGATGAAGGATGCCCCGACCGAGGTCCCTCGCCGGCTCATCATCGACCTGGGTCTGCCCCGCAACGTCGACCCGGACGTCACGGACCTGGCCGGTGTCGAACTGCTCGACCTTGAGACCATCCGCATCCACGCGCCGCTCGAGGAACTCAACGCCACCAGCGACGCCCGGCTGCTCGTGGGACGTGCCGCCCGCAAGTTCTCCGCGGTTGCCGAGGAGCAGAGCCTCGCCCCGGCCGTCGTGGCCCTGCGCAGCTACATCTTCGACATCCTCGACGGTGAAATCGACCGAGCACGCAACCGAGGCGACACCAGCGAACAGACCGAGGCTGCCCTGCGCCATCTGGCCGGCGTACTGCTCCACACCCCGATGGTGCGCTCCCGCGAGCTGGCCCGGGAGGGCGAGCAGGCCGCGTTCCTCACCGGACTCGACGCCCTGTTCGGCATCCAGGTCGAGCTGCCCGCTGTCGGGGCGGCGGCCACGGTCGTCGATATCGGCCCCGCGGCATCCTGACAGGCCGGCGTCAACCCGATCGACGTCCCAGCCCCGCCGCTCGAGGCCGCAACCCCGCCTGATCACCCTCGGCGCGACCGCCAGTCGTCCTTGCGCGACTTGCGGACAAAACACCCTCCCACACCCTCCTCGCCGCAACGAGGGTGTTTTGTCCGCAAGTCGGCCGAACCGTTCGTGCGCCGTGGCCGCGACCGAGCGACGCGGAACGGTGGCGCCTGTGGAGAACGGAGGGCAGGCAACCCAAAGATAAGCCAGCCTCGAATCATGAATCCGCGAATTCCGATGCCTGAGGGCTTCGGCGATCAACCGTTTCTTGTCGTCGAGGCCCGGGATGGCGGGATCGGGCGATCGCGGCTCAATGGCGGTGACTTGTGGGCACCATTTTGGGGCATCCGCTCACCCGTGGAGGTGGACGGGAGTGTCGAGAACCTCTGCCGTGCTGTGTCACTGCGGCTGCCTCCGGATGCCTTTTTTATGCTCGGCACCGCCGCCCAACTCCTGAGGCTCCCGCTGCCGTACCGCCTCCAGCCGACGCTGCCTCTCCACGTCGGGTTCCCCGCACCAACGCGTGCGATGGATGCCCGGAATATCGTCGGCCACAGCGTGCGGATGGGCGCCGGCGATCTTATTGTCGAGCAGGGCCTGAACATCACCGGCCCAGGACGAATCTGGCTGGACCTGGCAGCGAAACTGTCTCTGCTCGAGCTCGTCGCGCTGGGTGACTATCTCGTACAGTGGGAGCATCCGCTCACCACCATCGACCAGCTCAAGGTTGCCGCGGCACGAAACCTGGGTCGGCGCGGAATGAAAACAGCGCGCCTGGCCCTGCCGCTTATCCGAACACGTGCGGAATCCCCGCGCGAGTCGGCCCTCAGGGTGATCATCGTGCTCGCAGGGCTGCCGGAGCCTGAATGCAACTACGAAATCTTCGACGACCACGGTCGTTTCCTCGCACGGGCAGACCTGGCTTACCCGCGCTACAAGCTGCTGCTCGAATACCAGGGCGACCAGCATCGAACGGACCGGGCACAGTGGCGCAAGGACATCCGCCGAGTGGGCAGCGTTGAGGACATCGGCTGGCAGATGCTTCAGTTCACTGATGACGACCTGCAGCGCCCAACGGAGCTGACGATGCGCGTCGAACGACGGCTTCGGGCCCGTGGGTGGACGGGAGTGCGCGAATACGCCCCCTGAGTTGCGGACAAAACACCGTCGATCGCGGGAAAGGGGGTGTTTTGTCCGCAACTCGCGGAGGGGCTAGGCGCCGCGGAGCCGCTCGGCGAGGTAGGCGTCGAGCTTGTCGAGCGGCACGCGCTCCTGCGCCATGGTGTCGCGGTCTCGCACGGTGACGGCCTGGTCCTCGAGCGAGTCGAAGTCGACCGTGACGCAGTACGGGGTGCCGATCTCGTCCTGGCGGCGGTAGCGGCGGCCGATGGCGCCGGCATCATCGAAGTCCACGTTCCAGGACTCGCGCAGCCGGGCCGCAAGGGACTTGGCCATGGGCGAGAGCGCCTCATTGCGGGACAACGGCAGCACGGCGACCTTGATCGGCGCCAGCCGCGGGTCGAGCCTCAGCACGGTGCGCTTGTCGACGCCGCCCTTCGCGTTGGGCACTTCCTCCTCGTGGTAGGCGTCCACCAGGAACGCCATCAGCGAGCGGGTCAGCCCGGCCGCGGGCTCGATCACATAGGGAACCCAACGCTCGTTCTTCGTCTGGTCGAAGTATGAGAGATCCTTGCCGGATGCCTCCGCGTGCGTCCTGAGGTCGAAGTCGGTGCGGTTCGCCACACCCTCGAGTTCGCCGAATTCGCTGCCGCTGAAACCGAAGCGGTACTCGATGTCCACGGTGCGCTTGGAGTAGTGCGAGAGCTTCTCCGCCGGGTGTTCGAACAAACGCAGGTTGTCGACGTTGATGCCGAGGCCGGTGTACCACGCCATCCGCTGGTCGATCCAGTACTGGTGCCACGTCTCATCCGTTCCCGGCTCGACGAAGAATTCCATCTCCATCTGCTCGAACTCGCGGGTGCGGAAGATGAAGTTGCCCGGTGTGATCTCGTTGCGAAAGCTCTTGCCGATCTGGCCGATGCCGAACGGCGGCTTCATGCGAGCCGCCTGCAGCACGTTCGCGAAGTTCACAAAGATGCCCTGCGCGGTCTCCGGACGCAGGTAGTGCATGCCGGCCTCGTCGTCAACCGGGCCGAGGTAGGTCTTGAGCAGGCCCGAAAAGGCGCGCGGTTCGGTCCAGATGTGCCGGTTGCCGCAGTTGGGGCAGGGGATACCATCGATGCCACCCTCGGGCGGGCGACCCTTCTTCTCCTCGAATTCCTCCTCGAGGTGGTCGGCGCGGAAGCGCTTGTGGCAGCTCGTGCACTCGACCAGCGGGTCGCTGAAAACCTCGACATGACCGGATGCCTCCCACACCTTGCGGGGAAGGATCACCGAGGAGTCGAGGCCCACCACGTCGTCGCGGCTGGTGACCATGAAGCGCCACCACTGCTTCTTGATGTTCTCCTTCAGCTCCACGCCGAGCGGCCCGTAGTCCCAGGCGGACCGGGATCCACCGTAGATTTCACCGGCCTGGAACACGAACCCGCGGTGGCGGGCTAGGGCGATGACGGAATCGAGGCGAGACAGGGCGGCCACGGTGGCTCCAATGGTCGAGAGGGCGGAAAGGCTGGAAAGCACGAGGAACAGACCGAAGCCGAACGGCGCTCAAACCATTTTACGCGCTCGTCCGGAGTCCGCCGCAAAGCTGTTAGCCTTGCTAAGGAATTCCGCAGCCGGTGCGGGACACCTCAAAGGAGAGATCATGGGCACCATGCCCCGCACGCCACACGATTCAGCGAATCGGGGCGAGGAACTGGACCGGGATCCCCTCCTGCTGCCCGTAGCTCTGGACCAAACCACGCACGACGCCGAAGAGGCCCATTGGACCCCCCTGAAGATCGCGATCTGGGGCGGCATCTCGCTGCTCGGCGGGCTCAGCTGGGTGATGCTCGCCGTGGTTCGCGGGGAGACCATCAACGCCATCTGGTTCGTCTTCGCCGCCATCTGCACGTACCTGATCGGCTACCGCTTCTACTCCAACTACATCCAGAAGCACCTGCTCCACCCGGATGACCGACGTGCGACCCCGGCCGAGTACAAGGCCGACGGGAAGGACTACGCGGCCACGGACCGCCGGGTTCTCTTCGGTCACCACTTCGCCGCGATCGCCGGAGCCGGACCGCTCGTTGGCCCCGTTCTCGCCGCCCAGATGGGCTACCTGCCCGGCACGATCTGGATCATCGTCGGCGTCGTCTTCGCCGGCGCCGTGCAGGACTACCTGGTGCTGTTTTTCTCCATGCGCCGCGGTGGACGCTCCCTGGGACAGATGGCACGGGACGAGCTCGGCAAGGTGGGCGGCACGGCCGCCCTCGTTGCGACCATGGCGATCATGGTCATCATCGTGGCCATCCTCGCCCTCGTCGTCGTCAACGCCCTCGCGGCCAGCCCGTGGGGCGTCTTCTCAGTCTCGATGACCATCCCGATCGCCCTGTTCATGGGCTGCTACCTGCGCTTCTTCCGCCCGGGTCGCGTCAGTGAGATCTCGATCATCGGTTTCATCCTGCTGCTGGCCGCGATCATCGGCGGCGGCATGATCGCGGACACCGCGTGGGGCGCTTCCTTCTTCCACGTCGACCCGGTGCCCCTCGCCATCGGCATCATCATCTACGGTTTCGTCGCCGCCATTCTCCCGGTCTGGCTTCTCCTGGCGCCGCGTGACTACCTGTCCACCTTCATGAAGATCGGCACGATCGGGATGCTCGCCCTCGCGATCATCATCGTTCGCCCGGAAATCACCGCACCAGCCACCAGTGAGTTCGTCAACGGCGGCGGCCCGGTGGTGAGTGGTTCGCTCTTCCCGTTCCTCTTCGTCACCATCGCCTGTGGCGCACTCTCCGGCTTCCACGCCCTGATCGCCTCCGGCACCACGCCGAAACTGATCGAAAAGGAGCGCCAGACGCGCTTCATCGGCTATGGCGGAATGCTGATGGAATCGTTCGTCGCCATCATGGCGCTCGTCGCCGCACTGTCAATCGACCGCGGAATCTACTTCGCCATGAACTCCTCGGCTGCCCTCACCGGCGGCACCGTCCAAGGCGCCGTCACATTCGTGAACAGCCTCGGCCTCACCGGCGTCAACCTGACCCCGGAGATGCTCACCGAAACCGCGAAGAACGTCGGCGAGTCCACCATCGTCTCCCGTTCCGGCGGCGCCCCGACCCTGTCGGTCGGCCTGGCCAACATCATGCACCAGGTCTTCGGCGGCCAGGGAATGATGGCGTTCTGGTATCACTTCGCCATTATGTTCGAGGCCCTGTTCATCCTCACCGCCGTTGATGCCGGAACCCGGGTAGCTCGGTTCATGCTGCAGGACAGCCTCGGCAACTTCTTCCCGAAGTTCAAGAACACGTCCTGGCGCCTGGGCGCCTGGGTCACGACCGGCATTATGGTCGCCGCCTGGGGCGCCGTGCTCATCATGGGAGTCACCGATCCGCTCGGCGGCATCAACACCCTGTTCCCGCTGTTCGGTATCGCGAACCAGCTGCTTGCGGCCATCGCCCTGGCCGTCTGCCTGGCGATCGTGGCCAAGCGAGGGCTGTTCAAGTACCTCTGGGTCGTTGCCCTGCCACTGACCTTCGCTGCCGTCGTGACCATCTACGCGTCGTTCCTGAAGATCTTCTCGTCCGTTCCCGCCGTGGGCTACTTCGCCCAGAACCGCGCGTTCTCCAACGCACTGGATGAGGGGCTCACCAGCTTCGGCACGGCGAAGACCGTCGAGGCGATGGAAGCCGTGGTGCGCAACACAATGGTGCAGGGCATCCTCTCGATCCTGTTCGTCGTGCTGGCCATCATCGTGATGGTCACCGCCGTTCAGGCCACCTGGAGGTCTTACAAGACCCGCAGCTTCGGCACCAACGAGGATGACGCGGTGGCGTCCCAGATGTTCGCCCCGTCCGGCTTCGTCCCGACCCCGGAAGAGAAGAAGCTGGCCTCGCGCTGGGATGCCCAGATCGCTCAGGCCAAGCTGGACAAGGCGGGGAAGACACCTCGCCGATGAGCCTCCTCGCCAGTGTTCGCCAGGGCGCGAAGGGCTTCGCCTGGTTCATGAGGGGGGTCATGGGCGAAGACGCCTACGACAAGTACAAGGCCCACCATGAGGCCCTTCATGAGGCCCACGACGAATCGATTCATGACCTTGGTTCCGCCGCCTGCGACGGACAACGGATGATGACGGAACGCGAATTCTGGCGCGACCAGACCGACCGCCAGGACATCAACCCCCAGGGTCGGTGCTGCTGACCGACTGTTCGGCCTCGTCCCCCAGCACTGCCCCCGCGTCTTCGTGGGGGCAGTGCTGGTGAACCGGTCAGTGCACGTACTCCAGCAGGTCGAGTCCAACCGCGCGCATCCCGTCGAGCACCGCGAGCCGCGACGAGAGCCGGGTATCGGCGAAAGACATTGAGACCATATAGGTCACCCCGGCGCGCGGGCCGCGCAGGATGCCGATCTCACTGCGCACACCGGCATCCGTTCCGGTTTTGTTGACCAGTAAGAGGCCGTGATCGCCGGATCGGTGGGCCAGAGGGTCAAGCCCGAACGCGCTGGCGACCATGGACAGGTCGGCGCCCAGCGACAGCCACCCGATCACGCGCTCGCTCGCCTCCGCGTCGACGACTTCGCCCCGAGCGAGCGCCGTGAACAGCCAGGTGAGCTCCTTGGCGCTGCCGACCGAGAGCTGCGGCGCGTCATCGGGCCCACGCCGGTCGCGCACAAGGTCAAGCAGGGCGGTGCGGCTGAGCCCGAGCTGCTCAGCGCGGGCCCGCACGGCGTCGAGGCCGACCGCGCGCAGCAGAACATTGGTGGCCAGATTGTCGCTCGTGGCGCCGATCAGAGCCGCGAGGTCGGCTACCGGCAGCGAGGGGGCCTGCAGGTGCTGCCAGAAGCCGGATCCGGCGGCCGAATCGGCCACGGTGCGATCGAGGATCGTGTACGCCCCGAAATCGGCGTCGCGAAGCCGTGCGGCAACCTCGATCAACAGGAGCACCGTGCCGACGCCGGCGGTGGGCATGACGACGTGGTCGTCCACGGAGAACAACACCCGGCCGGTGGCCAGATCGGTGGCACGGGCCGACACCTGCACCCCGTCGACCGCGAGGTCGCCGAGCGCCTGGAACCCGCGGCCGAAGTTTGCCGTCGCGTCTGCGCCGCCGTGCCTTCCGCGGCGCGTCGAGGAATGCCGAGACCGACGCTCTGATTCCTGGGATGGCATGGCCACAGTGGGCAGATCCTTCCGTAGATTCGGGCTACTCGACCGCCCGCAACACGATTAAACCGCTAAACGGTCGTGTTGAGGTCACCAGATCGTAACGCGCTTCTCGGGGTCCAGCCAGAGCGCGTCGTTCGGGGTGACGCCGAAGGCCGTGTAGAACTCGTCGATGTTGCGCACGATCTGGTTGCACCGGAATTCGTTGGGCGAGTGTGGGTCGATCGAGAGCAGGCGGATGGCCTCCGCGTCGCGCATCTTGAGCTGCCATGCCTGAGCCCAGGAGAGGAAGAAGCGCTGTGCGCCGGTCAAACCGTCGATCACGGGCGGCTCCTGGCCATCGAGCGAAATCAGGTAGGCCTTCCAGGCGATGGAGAGCCCGCCGAGGTCGCCGATGTTCTCGCCGATGGTGAGTGCGCCGTTGACGTGATGGTCGGGAACCTGCTGCGGGGCGAGCGCGTTGAACTGCTCGATCAGAGAGCTGGTGCGCTCTTCGAAGGCCGTGCGGTCCTCCTCGGTCCACCAGTCGGTGAGTAGCCCGGTGCCGTCGTACTTCGAACCCTGGTCGTCGAAGCCGTGGCCGATTTCGTGGCCGATGACGGCGCCGATCGCGCCGTAGTTGGCGGCGGAATCGCGGGCGTCGTCGAAGAACGGCGGCTGCAGGATGGCGGCAGGGAAGACGATCTCATTGAAACCCGGGTTGTAGTACGCGTTGATCGTCTGCGGGGTCATGAACCACTCGTCACGGTCGAGCGGGTTGCCGATCTTGCCTAGTTCCCGCTGAAACTCGAACTCGCTCGTGGCGCGCACGTTCGTGATCAGGTCGGCGGGGTCAACCTCGAGGGTCGAGTAGTCCCGCCACTTGAAGGGGTAGCCGATCTTGGGGGTGAACTTTTCGAGCTTGTCCAGCGCCCGGGCGCTCGTCTCCGCGGTCATCCAGTCGAGGTCGGTGATGCTGCGGCGGTAGGCCTCGACCAGGTTGGCCACGAGCACGTCCATGCTCGCCTTCGCGCTGGGCTTGAAGTGCCGTTCAACGTAGATGCGGCCAACGGCCTCGCCGAGCGCCCCCTCGACCAGTGAAACGCCGCGCTTCCAGCGGTCGCGCAGCTGGGGCGTACCCGTCAGGGTGCGACCGTAGAAGTCGAAGCTGGACTCGACGAAATCGCTCGACAGGAACGCGGCGCTGGAACGGATGATCTGCCACCGCAGCCAGTCTTTCCAGCCCTCGAGCTGGTCCTCGATGAGCATCTCCGCCAGGCCGGTCACGAAGCTGGGCTGGCGCACGACGACCTCGTCGAGAGCGCCGGCCGGGCCGTCGAGCCCGTCGAGCCAGAGGTGCAGGTCGGCGCCGGCGGCCAGCGCGGTGACCTGGCCCCACGTCTTGAGGTTGTAGGTCTTCTCACTGTCGCGCGAACGAACCTTGTCCCAATGGTGGGTGGCGAGCTCGGTTTCGAGCAGGAACACGCGCTCGGCGCGGCCGGCGGCATTCTCGACCCCGGCAAGGCCGAGCATCCGGGTGAGGAACACTTGGTAGGCCTCGCGGATCGCGGCGAACTTCTCGTCGCGGTAGTAGGACTCGTCGGGGAGGCCGAGCCCACCCTGCTCGACGAAGACGAGGTAGCGCTCCGGGTCTCCCGGGTCATTGTCGACGAAGAGACCAAAGGCACCGGACACGCCCGCGCGCTCGAGGCGGCCGAGGGTGCCGAGCAGCTCGGGGATGGAGCTGACGGCGTCGACGGCGGCAAGGTCAGCCGCGAGCGGTGTCGCGCCGCGCTCTTCGACCCGGGACTCGTCCATGAAGCTGGCGTAGAGGTCACCGAACTTGCGCTCCTCGGTGCCGGGGGCGGCGGTCTGGGCCTCGAGGATGATCTCCCGCACGGCCTTCTCCGACTCCTCGGCGAGCAGGTAGAACGAGCCCCAGCGGGCCTTGTCGGCCGGGATCTCGCTGCGGGCGATCCACTTGCCGTTCACATGGCGGAAGAGGTCGTCCTGCGGACGCACCGCCAGGTCAAGTTCGTCGCGGTCGATTCCGGATGCGGTCCCCTGGTCAGTCATACCTCCACCCTATTCGCTGCTCCCTGTGACGTTGGGTGAGCCTGTCGAAACCGGTGGTTGAGCCTGTCGAAAATCACAGTGCCAGGTCGCGGTGACGGATGCCTACACCGGCCAGCATCGCGCCGGCCACGGCGAGGCCCAGCATCCACCAGGCCCCACTCCAATCGACGTCGGCGGCTCCGATCGTCGGCGTGTAGGTGAACGGAGACAGGTTGAGCAGCCAGTCGGGCAGACCGAAGATCTGGCCGAACTCTCCGATGAACCCCGCGGCCAGCAGCACGCCCCAGCTCAGGCCGGCGCTGAGCCGCGGCACGAAAGCGAAGAGCAGCGCCGCGATCGCCAGAATGAGCAACGCGGCCGGCGCCTGGGCGACCCCGGAGGCCACGGCGCTGGCCACTCGGTCGGCCGTGTCGGCCGTGTCGGCCGTGTCGGCGGTTCCGGCAAGCTCGGACGACCGCACGAGCCCGGCGGCGGCTCCCCCGGCGGCCACGAGGAGCACGAGGACGATGGCCACGGTGCCGACCAGGAGATAGTCGAAAATCCAACGGCCGCGGCGCAGGGGCAGGGCAAGCAGGAGCTCGGCCGAACCGTTGGCCTCTTCCTGCCGCAGGCGGATCATCGCCTGGGTTGCCGCCGTCGCGGCGATCACGCCCACCAGGCCGAAGATGGTATCCGTGTACAGGTCAATGATCGACGCCCGCCCTCCCCCCATCCGGGCCAGCGCGTCGCCGAACTGCGAGCTCGACTCGACCAGTGTGACCACGGTTTCGCCCAGGGTTCCGGCGAGGATGCCGAACACCAGGCCGGTGAGGGCCCAGCCGACCATCGGCCCGCGCTGCAGCCGCCAGGCGAGGCTGAGCGAACCGGCCAGCGTTTTCGGCGCGTGCTCGGGACCGGGCCGCTCACCGATGAGGCTGGTGCCGAGGTCGCGCCTGGACTGCAGCAGCACGACCACCGCGAACAGCACGGCAGCGAGGGCCAGGTTCAGCACGATCGGGGTCGGACGATTCGCGGTGAAGGCTTCGGTCTGCTGGCCCCAGCCGATGGGCGACAGCCAGCTCGGCCAGGCGCTGGATATGCTCAGTCCGTCGGCGGACGGGGTGCCGCCGGCATCGCCGAAAGCTCGCAGGGTATAGGCGAGGCCGATGAGGGCCGCACCCAGGCCGTTCGCGCCACGTGAGGTTCGCATCACCTGGCTGGCCAGGAGACCAACCCCGAGGAAGGCTATCCCGGACCCGGCGACCGCGGCTCCGGTGGTGGTCGAGCCGGAACTGTCCAGGCCGGCGGCGAGGAGACCCAGCGTGACGGCCAGGCCGGCGACCAGGGCAGCACCGGTCCCGTGAAGCGCCGTCGCCAGCAGCGGCATCAGCCGGCCGGCCGGCGTAGCAGCGATCAGCTCGGCGCGGCCCGATTCCTCCTCGGCGCGGGAATGGCGCACGGCGAGGAACGTGCTCATGAAGGCCACGAGCGTTGCGAGAAAGGCGAAGAGGAGAAAGAAGACCACCGCGTCGGCATCCGCTCCCTGCGGCTTCCCGCGGAAGATGAGGATGGTTGGTGTGCCGACCGCGATTCGCACCAGCGCCTCACGTTCGGCAGTCGTTCCAAAGCTCGAGTCGACCGCGAAGACGACGAAGGCGGCGAGACCGAAGAACACGGCGATCCAGATGGACAACTGCACCCGATCGCGGCGGATGCGCAGTCGCAGCAGAGGCCAGAGGGTGTTCACACGGCCCCCGTCGAGCGCGGCAGACAGAGTCTCAGACGCAGGCTCACGGGAGAGGTCCGGTCTTCGGTGCCGGGGCATCCTCGCGGTAATGGCGCAGGAAAAGGGTCTCCAGTGAGGGCGGCGCAACGGTCAGACCCTGCACGCGCAGTTCGGCCAGAACGGGCAGAACCTCGGGCACGGCGTCGCTGTCGACCGTGAAGCTCACGCGGTCGATGCCCACCCGTGGGGTGCCGACCTGCTCGGCGCCGTTTCCAACGACGAGGTCGTGGGCGGCCGGGATGCGCGCGGCCAGTTCGGCAAGGTTGGCGTCGGTCAGGCCCGTGCTCGCGAATGCGACCTCGGTGCGGGTGAGGTGGCGCAACTGGGCCAGGGTTCCGGTCTCCACGGTGCGGCCGGCCCGGATGATGCTCACCCGGTCGCAGAGGTGTTCCACCTCGGAGAGAATATGGCTGGAGAGCAGAACCGTGGCGCCATCCGCCGTTGCCGCCTGCAGCTCCCGGCGGAAGACGGCGTCCATCAGTGGGTCGAGGCCCGAGGTCGGCTCGTCGAGGATGAACAGATCGGCCGGGACTGCGAGGGCCGCGATGAGGGCAACCTTCTGGCGGTTGCCCTTGGAGTAGGTTCGGCCCTTCTTGGTGGCGTCGAGTCGGAAGGCGTGGATGAGGTGTGCGCGGCGGTCGCGGTAGGCCGCGGCGTCTACCGTTCCTCCGCGCAGCCGGCAGAGCAGGTCGATGGCTTCGCCGCCAGAGAGGTTCGGCCACAGGCTGACGTCGCCGGGAACGTAGGCGATGCGGCGGTGGAGCGCGACGGCATCCGTCCAGGGGTTCTCGCCGAAGACAGTGGCGGTTCCGCCACTCGGGCGGTAGAGGCCGAGAAGTACCCGGATGGTGGTGGACTTGCCGGCCCCGTTCGGACCGAGGAAGCCGTGCACCTCGCCGGCGTCAACCGTGAGGTCGAGGCTGTCGAGGGCCCGAACCCGGCCGAACCGCTTCTCCAGTCCTCGAGTCTCAATGACGCTGCTCATGCTGCCCAAGTTACGCTCCTTCGGTCGTTGAGCCCGTCGAGCCCCGAGGTGAGGTCACCCGCGAGTGGTTTCCCGGGCGGTGGTCGAGCCTGTCGAGACTCCGCAGACGCCTTTCCCCGGCAGCGCGATCAGTGTCTGTTCCGGGTCGATGTTGGTGGGTGGCCGGAGCCAGTATTGGGTTTCGGTGCGGAGGATGCTCCAGTGTTGGTTGTGGAGTAGTAGGTGGTGGGGGTGGCAGAGGAGTACGCCGTCGGCGAGGTTGGTGTAGCCGTTGTCTGTGAGCCATTCGTTGATGTGGTGGGCTTCGGTCCATGCGGGTGGTTTTTCGCAGTCGACCCAGAGGCACCCGCCGTCGCGCACGGCCAGTGCGGCGCGTTGGGTTTCGGTGAAGAGGCGTTGCTCACGGCCGACGTTGATGATCTGCCCGCCGGGGTCGAGGGTGATGGTGCGGGTTCCGGTGTCGCACCGCACCCGGTC